>NZ_JBRBAF010000003.1:0-404525 GCF_052805975.1 Chromobacterium sp. W521 | reverse complement strand
GCGCAACAACCTGCCGGCGGACCTCAAAGCGCTGGCGGGAGAGAAAGACGCCCAACCCTTTCGCGCCGAGTTCGACGCCCAGCGCCGCGGCGTGCCGCTGACCCCGGCCTACGCCCACACCGAACTGGCCAAGCCCAAATCCCGCGGCGTGCAGACCGCCACCGTGGTGGGGCCGCAAGGAGAGGAAGTCCACACCGACCAGCACGGCCGCATCAAAGTGCAATTCCACTGGCAACGGCCGGACGAACACCCGAGCATCGGCGCCAACCTGGACGACAAATCCTCCTGCTGGCTGCGCGTGGTCATGCCCAGCGCCGGCGCCGGCTGGGGCCACCAATTCATCCCGCGCATCGGCCAGGAAGTGCTGGTCGACTTCATCGAAGGCGACATCGACCGCCCGGTGATCACCGGCGTGCTTTATAACGGCAGCCACCCGCCGCCGGACTTCAGCGGCGCCGGCGCCTTGCCGGCCAACAAAACCCTGTCCGGCATCAAATCCAAAGAACACCAGGGCGGCCAGTACAACGAACTGCTGTTTGACGACACCCCGGGCGAAGTGCGCGCCAAACTATCGAGCGAACCCGGCAAAACCCAACTCAACCAGGGCTTCCTCACCCACCCGCGCAGCAACGGCAAGGCCGAGCCGCGCGGCGACGGCTTTGAACTCAGAACCGACCAGCACGGCGTCATCCGCGCCGGCCACGGCCTGCTGCTGAGCACCGAAGCGCAGAACGGCGCGTCCGGCAAACAGCTGGCGCGTGAACAGGCGCAAAGCCAGCTGGACGCCGCCCTGGCCCTGAGCCAAAGCTTGGGCGACACCGCCACTGGCCAGCAGGCCGACACCATGGAAACCGGGCCGGAAGGCATAGGCGACGACAATAAGCGGGAAGGCAAGCAGCTGATCGGTCATCTGCAGTATCAGCAAGCGGCGCTGAAAGCCTGGGAGGCGGAAACCAATACCGACAAAGAAGGCAAAACCGGCCAGGGCATCTCCGGCCGCCAGCCCTTGCTCATCCTGTCCGCGCCGGCCGGCATCGCCAGCCTGAGTCAACAGAGCCACACCCTGGCCGCGGAAACCAATCTGGACCTGGTGGCGCAGCGGGACACCAACCAGACCAGCGGCCGGCGCTGGATTCACAACGTCGGCGACAAGATCAGCCTGTTTGTCACCGGCCTGCAAGACAAGATCGCGCTGAAGCTGATTGCCGCCAAGGGCAAAATTCAAATGCAGGCGCAAAGCGACACTGTCGAAGTGACCGCGGACAAGGACGTGACCATCACCTCCTGCAAGGAACGCATCGTCATCACCGCCAAGGAGGAGATCCTGGTCACCGCCGGCGGCGGCTACATCCGGCTCAAGGGCGGCGATATTGAAGTGCACTGCCCCGGCACCGTGACGG
This sequence comes from Chromobacterium sp. W521, assembly GCF_052805975.1. Lineage (NCBI taxonomy): Bacteria > Pseudomonadati > Pseudomonadota > Betaproteobacteria > Neisseriales > Chromobacteriaceae > Chromobacterium > Chromobacterium sp. W521. Next base: position 403,125 of record NZ_JBRBAF010000003.1, on the reverse strand, counting down.
TGAAAGGCGCCAGCCACAAGCTCAGCGGCCCCACCAGCCTGAACGCGCCCTTGCCGGAACTCAAAGTGAAGAGTTGCGCCATGCGCGCCAACGCGGCGGCATCCGGCGGTGATGCCGTGGTGATGCTATGAACGGAGACGCCGGGATGCCCGCCCCTCAATCTTTATCAGCCCCGCTATTGGGCTGGACCGTACTCCCGGAAGACGGCTTGAGCCGAAACTGGCTAAACCGACATCGCTACGCCGTGGTGGAAGCCGAGCAACTCGAACAGCTACCCAGCGACTGGCCCAGCACCCGGCTTGCGCCCAAACGATTTGCCGACAATGAAGGCTTAATGCCCGCCCTGCTGGATATCGCGGCGCTAAAGCCGGAGCAAGGCGACCAACTACATGCCCTGCTGGCCCAGGCGCATCAAGATGGCGAAGCCAGCCCGGTTTCCGCCTTGCTACAAAGCCAGTCGTCTCCAACAGCCCTGCTGCGCCACTTGTGCGATATCCAGATGTACCGCTACCACTTGCAAACTGCCTGGCTGCGCGTCTTCGACAGCCGGGTCTGGGTGCAACTCCCACGCGTACTGGGCGACAAAGCCTGGAACCGGCTCTTCGGCCCAATAAGCAGCTGGAGCGTCAGCCTATATGGCGCATGGGTGGAAACCCGACCCAGCACCGCCGGGTTGCCGGGAGAACCCGATACAGAGCAACGCTGGCAAGCAATGCAACGCATAGGGGCCATTAATAGAGCGTTGCTGCGCAGCGGCTGGCTTGAACTTCCGGTCATCCTGGAAAAGAGCGGCTTGCTGGACCAACTGACGCAAAAGGCACAAGCCATCCACAGACTGGGCCGGATTGAAGATCAAGTCGCCTACGCTCAGCTAGGCGCTGAATATGGCTGGGGTTTTGACGAACATCCGATCGCGCGCAGCGCCCTAGCCGGCTTTTACCAGGAAAGCGAAACGGAACGCGCCGACGCCACCATCGTGGACGTGCTGGCCGCACTGGACGACGCCCAATGGCAGACCATACGTCGCGACCTCGCCGCCAGATAGAATCCGCAGATAACTACAGAGAAGATCAATGTCGAAGCCTGAATGCACCCAGCAAAAAACCTGTGATTACTGTGAGAAACGCGGCGTCCCCATTCTGCCGCTGCGCTACGCCGTAGCCATGCCCAATGCCGGAGCGCCGAAACCGGCCTCCCCGCCGTCCATCGCCCTCCCCGCGGCCTCCGGCCAATACACACTGCGTCTGCTGCGCTCGGGCTACCTGTATGTGTACGATGAGGCCCGTAAACGCTGGGACGATTACTTCGTCACCGCAGACGGTTATTTCTGCAAAATATTCCCGGTCAAAGGCCAGCCCACACCTATCCCCAGCAAAGCCTTCAATTGCTGCGACCCCAGCCATCGCGCCCTCGCCAGTTGCATCACTATTCCAGACGCCAAGCGCGCCACCAAGGTATGGCTAGGTTTCTCCGACGCGCAATGGACCGACGATGTCCGCAAACGCCACGAATCCGCCGACTACCGCAAACAACATATGCGCTGCGTCGACGTCAACGCCTACACCGCTGGCGCGGACGGCAAGCACTGCTTTCCCATCAAGAATGTAGGCGCCAAAGTGGCCGAGTACGCTATGGATGACGCTGCTCTCAAGAAAGCACTGTTATTTTCTCAGCACGCTGCAAGTGGGCGCAAGAGTGGGGCCGCACTGCTCGTTGCTGAAAGTGAACGCCTTATGCCTCAAAAAGGATTTGCCATCGCATTGGAAGATCCAGTAGGCATTGCGGCGGACCTTAGCGCCTTAATGGGATACCAACTCTATAATTACACCAATGACAAGAGTCGAAAAAGACCATTCATGGTATCTAGTGCCATCTTGCAAATCGAAGCTGCGGTAAAAGAACAAGCCCTTGAAGCTGAGAATGCTGCGGCAGAAGAATTAGCAGACAAGATGCTCAGTGAGCCTGACATTGGAATGCTTTTTTCATCATATCGTGATAAAAAAATCAAAAAATCAGAGGATATGCGGACCGTAACGGAAGCACAGGCACAACTTGCAGAAAAAAATGCTTGGCAAAAGTATCGAGACAAATTTGACGAACCTGCAATGAAAAACTGGAGGAACAAGTTTGATGAGGATTTCAAAGAGTTTGACAAATCACACATTGCACCTCTTGCAGAAACTCATGCAACCTGGATGAAATCCAAATGCATGAGCCATTATTTTGAATGCAACTTTGATAGCACAAGTGCTGACAGCGGTATTGTTTATGCAAAGGCAACCTTGCTTTGCATTCATGGAACTCAAGATAAAGCAGCCTGCTTTAATTTATACGTAGACTGGCTAGAAAAAGACAACATAAGCAAAGAGAATATTTTACTCCGCGCATTAACCCTTAATTTAGAAAAAACCTCCATTGATATAAATAAGGCGCTCAAAGTCAGTATCGACTGGCGAGGACTACCTCTAGACCCAATTATTGGAGCATTTGGAAAGTCATTAGAACGAATCACTTCGGGAACAGTTGACACCATTGGAGGACTGATAACCGCACTCTATGGCCCCCTAGGAAAAATATTCAACCACGCGCTAGATGGAAAAGTGCGACCAGCCATGGTCGCACTCAGCCTGCACACAGAAAAAACCTTTACAGTTGTTGAGATCACTGGAGGCAAAAAAGCCTTCCGGTCTATGCTGATACGTCAGCTAACCAAAGCAAGTGGTAAGGCATTGAATCCTCGTGAAATGGAGAGAGCTGTTTCAGCTCAGCTACGTCGACTTAAAGCAGCCGGTGTACCGTTGGACAACACAGAAAAGAAACGCTTTCTCCTACTTGTGGATACCGAACAGGCCAGCAGCCTTCCCAAAGGCCTAAAAACACCAGAACAGGCAAAGTGGCTTGCCAACTCGATAAGAACGCCAGAAGAGTTAGAAAAAATTAATTTTTCAAACTGGAGATCTAGAGTAGGAAACCCTGCTGTCGCGATAGCGAAAGGGAGTGTTCCTTATATTTCTGGACTCGTAACAGGCCTATTACAATACAACGCAATGCAAAAGCTCATTGAGGATGAAGGCAAAGCAATGAGTCACGAAGCGAAAGAGGCGTATGGACGGCTGCGAGCAGGCGTTATAGCACTAGCAGCCACCTCCACTGACTTAATTGCGCAAGGCCTGGCCAAGATAGCTCCTCAGCTCGCGAGGTTCGCCCGAGGGCTAAATCTTACCAGTTTGGCACTCACATGGATTGGCCGTGCTGCAGGTGTCTTAGGCGCTTTAATAATGGCTGCATGGGACATTGAGCAAATGAAAAAAGCAAATGCGAATGGCAATGTCGGTCTTGCATTTCTGTATGGTGGATCAGCATTCATCGGATTAACCCTAACAGTGGCCCTGTTGCTTGGCTTTAACTTTGTTGGATTACTATTGGTTATAGCCTTTATTGGAATAGCCATATTGATTGAATATTTCAAAAACAACAAAGTACAAGATTGGCTTGAGCGCTGTCTGTGGGGCGAAGGAAAATCGACACATTACCAAAATGAAACCGAAGAACTGCAACAATTAAAACTGGCCACAAATTAAAATGGAATACACAGGAAAAATACCAAAATACAAAATAAATCGCCCCATTACAAATCAAGAGCTAGAACTCAAGCTTGAGCAAAAAACAAATTCCGGCGCACAACCAAATTATCAATTAAGCGTTATTTCCATTAACTCAAAATGCATGCAGCTCGTGGACAAGTTTTTCCTATGGAAAGGGTTGCTAACCTTTGTGGCGGTTACTGGGCTTGCACTCATTGCCTGGATGCTGATCGGAAATATTTTAATCAGCCATGATAAGCCAACCGGACTTGCTGGTGACTGGGGGTTCTTGCTGGCCATTCTGCTAATGGCTATACCTGTTGCTCTGCTAAACCTCTGGATGCTGCATAAGGACCTTGGCTTTACTCACTACCCCATTTTGCTTGATCGACTGAATGGCAAGGTTCATTTCTTTCGACAAGATGGCAGCATAAACAGCTCAAAATGGGATAATATATTTTTTTGTTTTGCCCGTGTAAAAAACCAAACCTGGGAAATACAAGGGCACATTCTTGATGAGAGTCAAAAGATCGTTATCGACACCTTTTCTTTTTCCGAAGTTGGTGTAGGGGAGCAGGACCGCCAACAATTACTAAGTTATTGGGAGTTTGTCAGAACTTACATGGAAAATGGCCCTTCCATGGTGGTGTCCGAAATTGAAGCCTGCCTTCCCATCGCCAAGGCAAAAGAAACCTTTACCTTTGCAATGCTACGTATGCGCTATATCTTAAGTGGCATTCCTTTTCCACTTCAATTAATTCTTTTGGTGTTTTATTTATTGATTTATCCCGCTCGCTGGGTCTCCATGCGTGCCAGTAAAATCCCGGAGTGGCCGGCTGAACTTGAAGCTCTATGCCATGCTGCCCCAGAAGACCCATACCATCGTGACGCGTCAACGAATACATGAAGATATAGCTTTGACACATGAAGCTGCCCACACAGATACCAGGCTGAGTAAAATTAATGGCAATATCTCCCATTACAAAAAATCGCGGTAGATGGCCAACTTCTTCTTCACAGACCGTGATCGCAACATCATGGGCCTGTCAGCCATTGCGGGGGCTCTGGCTGGTGCCGCTGGCATGGCGGCTAGCACTGCCAGAGATGCAACTAACCTACGCGAGCAGGCCGACTATGTCGAAATGATGATTAATGGGCAACCCGCCAAAGGCTGGGTCTGGTTTAGTCCATTTCAAGATGGAGATGAAGTTGAGCTTATTGGAACCCAACAAGATGGTTATTTTGAAATTATTGCAATAGCTCGCCCCAAAGACAGAGTTGTTGCACTTTACCCACATTGCTCCCGAGGCAAAAAAGCTCACATCAAGAACATTATAAGATAGTGGCTTGGCTCCATGACCATTTATATGTTTTTTATCTTCCCGTTGTTAATTATGTTATTTTATTTAATTTCAGGCGAAAAGGAGCCGTATTTTTTCCTGGACATTAACTACCTTTATATTTGTGCAGGCATGTACGCACTCTCTGGGGCCTTTTCATTTGTAAACGGGAAGAAGTTTATGATGTTCGTTCATGCCGCAACTCAAGTTTTTATAACATTAGATCTGCAAGACCCTGACGAAGTTAATCTGCCTAAATTTACAAAACGCAAACCAGGCGACCCTGGGGTATTCGCTGTGATGTATTTCAACTACTGAGTCTCCCAACATGGCGTCTTCACCACCCAACAGTTTAGCGCCTCTTGCTGCAACAACGGCGCTAAGCAAGATCAGAGGCAAAATTTCCCATTACAAGAAAACACGGGAAATGGCCAATTTCTTCTTTACCGACCGCGACCGCAACATCATGGGCCTGTCAGCCATTGCAGGAGCCCTGGCAGGAGCTGCCGGCATCGCGGCCAATACCGCCAGGGATGCAAGCAACTTACGCGAGCAAGCCGACTATATTGAAATGGAAATTAATGGGCAACCCGCCAAAGGCTGGGTATGGTTTAGCCCGTTTAAAAATGGAGATGAAGTAGAACTAATCGGCACATTCCAAGAGGGCTACTTTGAAATCATCGCCATTGCGAGACCTCAAGGCCGTACCATTGCCTTATACCCACATTGCTCACGTGGCAAAAAATCTCACATCACCACCATCATCAAGTGGTGGTTCATAGCAACAACTTTCTTGGTAGCAGTATTTATCCCGATATTATTTACAATATTTGATTTTATCGACGGAAAAGAGAAACTGTTTTCTTTTTTTGGGGCAGAGTATTTGTATGCGACTATATTCATGTATCTATTCCTAGGAACATACTCGCTCGTCACTGGAAGAAAATTTATGATGTACGTGCACGCGGCCACACAGGTTTTTAAAGCATTAGGATTGCCAGACCCCGACAATATCGACCTCCCCAAACGTACAAAGCGCAAACCGGGTGACCCTGGTGCATTTGGCGTAATGTATTTCAACTACTGAATCCAATCTGGACGGGCATGCCGTCCATTACTACCTCACAGCCATGGAATATACCGGCTTATATCAAAAATACGCCATCAACCGCCCCTTGACCCGTTTAGAGCATGAGCACGCTCTGAACATCCACCAAAAACTGGATTTACCGCTGGCTTATCAGTTGGCCGTGATTAAGATCAACAGCACTTATCTAGAGCTGGTGGACAAGTATTTTCGCTGGAAGGGCGTGATGAGCAGCGTACTGCTAGCCATCTTCTACATCGTCCCCATAGGCTGCGCTACTATCGCGCTGGATTTCATCATGATTGCCAGCGGCGCCAGTCCCAGTCCCTATTATTCCCAGCAACAAGCCTGGACCCAAGCGGTGTTGCTGCTGCTGTTTGGCCCCAGCTTGATAGGCAACATCTTGATCTGGCTGTTAAGAAAAGAGGCCTTCGCGCTGACCCACTACCCTATCCGTCTAAACAGGAAATCTAGGAAAATATTCGCGTTTCAGCCTGGGGGAAAGATCGTGGAGTTTGACTGGGACCACAGTTTTTTTTGCCTGGGTCTGGGCAAAAGCAATACCTGGGAGATTCAGGCCCACAAGCTGGATGCGGAAGGCAAGGTGTCCGCCACTTTCGCCTTCTCAGAGTTGGCGGTAGGGGCGAAAGACCGGGAGCTGCTGAAACAGCATTGGGAGTTCATCCGCCGCTATATGGAGGATGGCCCCACCAGCGTCATCCAAGAAGTCAAGGCTTGCCTGCCGATTGCAAACCAAAGAGAAGCATTTTGGTTTGGTGTGCAGCGCAATGATTTTTATGTAAACACCATGCCCTTGTCGGTGAGACTGGCGTTTTTATTGATTTATATAGCTACCTATCCTGGTAGATGGCTTGCAATGCGAACAAGTAACATCCCTGTCTGGCCCGAGAATGTGGAAAAGCAATGCCTAGTTCCCCCTAACGTCCCCTATTATCGCGATGCCTCAATGAACCCATGAACCTATACAATCTTTTAAACATTAATGGCTAAACAAAAAAACATAACGCCATCGCCAAACGCGCCTTCCAAGGCGGCAATATTTTTTTCATGGCTGATGGTTCCCTCTGCTCTGGCCATGACCTATAAGGCGAGTCATTCAAACGTCAAAACCTCATGGACCATAGCCTCAGTCTACCTCGCCATCGCCATAGTTCTCACTGGAATTAATCTCTGGGTCATGAAGGCTCAGAAAAAAACCATTGTCGCCAGAGCTATTTCCTTCGTTACACTCGCTCTATCAGCGCTGCTTTTTCCCAGCATTTTCATTATTTCCGCCTACTACATTGGCAGGCCCTCCCTGTCCGCCATGGCTTGCTGGTTTTTGTTTTTACTCATTCCCATTAATAGCCTTAAGATCCACATTCAAAAGTTTAACGAAGCCGTCATACTGACCACCAGCGAGTTTTCTAAAAAAGGGGGCGCGTCTATTTTTCTCATTGTCAACACCATTACTGATCGCAAAGCCTTTTTTATCAATAAGCTAAGCCAGAGCGGGCCAAGTATCGCGATGCAGCTTATATTTTTTGTCTCGATACTATCCGGGTTTTTATTAAGAAACTATCACCCTACCGCTTCCTCACATCTTGTTGCATTAGGGATGTCTTTTGTCTCCGCCCTGATTATGGAAGGTTTATTCGCCGCTTTGTTTTACTGCGTAGTGTTCATTTCCGCTCAGAATAAGCTCGCTTGCCGCATACCCCCACTTTTTCATTCCCCCAAACAAGAAAAACAGCTACTCAAGAACGTGGCCCTGGCTCACTTCAAGACGAGGCCTTGAACAGGCTTCAAAGCCGCCCGTCATCTCATCGTCACCATTCCGTCATTCGCCGCGCCTAAGCTGAGTTGTATTCCATCATGTCGGCCGCGCGCCATGAACCACACCATGACCCAGCAGCAATACGGCTCGGACCAGGCAGGTCTGATCTGCGGTTTTTGTTTTCATCCGGATTGCGCAGGTGAAGAAATCAATTCCGCTCAGGCGAAAGCCTGGCTGCGCGCGCCGCCGGACGGCGACGCCTTTCTATGGCTGCATTTCAATCTGGCCAATGCCGCCAGCGAGCGCTGGCTGCGCGCGGCCTTGCCCTTGCAGGAAGATTTTTTCGAGGCTTTGCGCGGCGGTTCCAACTCCACCCGCATCGAGTTGCTGGATCTGGCCTTGCTGGCGGTGATAAACGATGTGGCCTTCAGCTTTGGCCTGGCGTCGTCGGACATCGCCACCTTGTGGGCGCATGCGCAGCCGCGGCTGCTGATCACCGCGCGCGTCAAACCGCTGCATTCGGTGGACCGGCTGCGCGCGGCGGTGCGCGGCGGCGCGGTTTTCCGTTCGCCGGCGGCCTTGCTGGTGCATTTGCTGCAGAACCAGGCGGACGCGCTGGCCGGCATCGTGCGGACCAGCGGCGCGCAGGTGGATGTGCTGGAAGACAGGCTGCTGGCGCAAAGGCTGGACGACCAGCGCGCGCAGTTGGCGGCGATGCGACGTTCCCTGGTGCGCTTGCAGCGCCTGCTGGCGCCGGAGCCCAGCGCGCTGTTCCGCCTGCTGAACCGGCCGCCGGCCTGGCTGGACGCCGCCGATGCGCAGGCGCTGCGCCAGTCGTCGGAGGAGTTCGCGCTGACGCTGAACGATCTGTCAGCGCTGGTGGAGCGCATCAAGCTCTTGCAGGAAGAGCTGGCCGCGCGCCTGAACGAGCAGAGCAACCGCACCCTGTTCACGCTGACCTTGGTGACGGTGCTGGCGCTCCCCATCAATATCGTCGCCGGCTTCTTTGGCATGAATGTGGGCGGCGTGCCGCTGGCCAATCATCCGCACGGTTTCTGGGTGCTGGTGCTGCTGGTGGCCAGTTTCAGCCTGCTGGCCGGCTGGTGGGCGTTCCGCCGTCAGCGCGGCGTGTAGGCTTCGCGGCCGCGGTTCCGTCCGGCGGCGCGAACAGCCGCTGGCATAGAAAATCGACAAAGACGCGCAGCTTGGGCGACAGCTGGCGGCTGGATGGCCATACCACGTGAAACAGGCCGGTCTGGTTCAGGTAAGGCGCCAATACGGTTTGCAGCCGGCCGGCGGCCAGCGCGTCGCGCACGATGAAATCCGGCAGGTAAGCCAGGCCCTGGTCCTGGCTGGCGGCGCAGATCAGCGCCTCGATATTGTTGCAGCTCATGGCACTAACGGGCGGCCAGTCCTGACCGGCCGGCGCGCCGTCCAACGCCCAGGTTTGCAGCTTGCCGGTGCTGGGAAAGCGGTAGCGCAGACAGGCGTGCTGTGCCAGCTCCTCCGGGCTTTGCGGCGCGCCGCGCTCACGCAGATAGCCAGGCGAGCCCACCACCAGCAGGCGGAACGGCCCCAGCGGCCGCGCCATCAGCCGGGAATCCGCCAGCGGACCGCTGCGCACCACCGCGTCCCAGCCCTCTTCTATCACGTCCACCATGCGGTCCGAAAAGTCCAGATCCAGCTCCACTTCCGGATAGCGCTGCATGAAGTCCGGCAAGATGGGCAGCAGCATCCGATAGCCGATCACCGGCAGGCTGACCCGCAGCTTGCCGCGCGGCGTGGCGCGGCTTTGCGCCAATTCGGCCTCGGCGTCGTCAATGTCGTCCAGAATGCGGCGGCAGCGTTCGTAGAACAGCTCGCCCTCCGCCGTCAGCCGCACGTGGCGGGTGCTGCGCTGGAACAGCCGCACCCCCAGCTTCTCTTCCAGCCGCGCCACGCTCTTGCCCACGGCGGACGAGGACACCCCCAGCGCGCGGCCGGCGCCGACGAAGCTTTGCGCCTCGGCGGCGCGCACAAAGGCGGCCAAGCCGCTCAAACTATCCATGAAACGCCCTTATTGCGGAGTTTTTGTCCGCCTAGTTTGGACGGATAGCCTATTTTTCGTCAATTGCCGCCAAATTATCATGTTTTCGCCCAATGACCATCCGTATCCGCCCGCAAGCAGCGCGCGGGCGCTTGTCCCACTCTTTGAAAAGGCGAACTCATGCAGCTTTCCAAACCGGCGCCCTCCCAAGGCGCCCATCTTCTAACCCTGGCCGCCGTATGCCTGGCCGCCTTGACCATGCCGCTCAGCTTCACCGGCCCGGCGCTGGCGCTGACGGCGATAGGCCGTGAGCTGGGCGGCGACGCGCTGGCGCTAACCTGGGTCACCAACGCTTTCATGCTCACCTTCGGCGGCAGCCTGATGGCGGCCGGCGCGCTGGCCGATCAATACGGCCGCAAGCGGGTGTTTCTGCTTGGCGTCGGTTTGTTCTCGCTGTCCTCGCTGGGCTTGTTCCTGGTGGGCAGCCTGCTATGGCTGGATATATGGCGCGCGGTCCAGGGCCTGGGCGCGGCGCTGTCCTTCGCCAGCGGACTGGCGGCGCTGGCGCAAAGCTTCGCCGGCGCGGCGCGCACGCGCGCCTTCAGCCTGATAGGCACCACCTTCGGCATCGGCCTGGCCTTCGGCCCCTTGCTGTGCGGGCTTCTGATCCAGGCCTTGGGCTGGCGCGCCATTTTCGCGCTGGCCGGCCTGGTGGGTCTGCTCGCCCTGGGGCTGGCCGCTTATTGCATGCGCGAATCGCGCGATCCGCAGGCCACTGGCCTGGATTGGCCGGGCGCGCTCAGCTTCACGCTGGCGCTGAGCCTGCTGACTTACGGCGCGCTGGCCGCGCCGGAGCGGGGCTGGAACAGCCCGCTGGTGATTGGCCTACTGCTGGGGTCCGCGGCGGCGTTCTGGCTATTCGTGACGCTGGAGCGCCGCGCGGCGCGCCCGATGCTGGACCTGAGCCTGTTCCGTTACCCGCGCTTCGTTGGCGTCCAATGCCTGGCCGCCGCGCCGGCTTACGCCTTTGTGGTGTTGCTGGTGCTGTTGCCGCTGCGTCTGGTGGCCGCGGAAGGCGTTAGCGAGGCGGAGGCCGGCCGGGTGATGCTGGCCTTGTCCGCGCCCATGCTGGCGCTGCCGTTGTGCGCGGCCTGGCTGACGCGCTGGTTTTCTGCCGCGGCTTTGTCCGCCGGCGGCTTGCTGCTGTGCGCGCTGGGACTGTGGTGGCTGAGCCGTTACCCGCAACTGTCCGCGTTGCAGCAGACACTGTGGCCCTTGCTGCTGATAGGCGTGGGCATCAGTCTGCCCTGGGGCCTGATGGATGGCCTGGCTGTCAGCGTGGTGCCCAAGGAGCGCGCCGGCATGGCCGCCGGGATTTTCAGCACCACGCGGGTGGCGGGCGAAGGCATTGCGCTGGCCCTGGTGGGCGCGCTGCTGGCGGCGCTGCTGCAACAGCGGCTGGCCGCTGTGTCCACGGTGGAGCCGCAGACTCTGGCCGCGGCCGCCAGCCAGGGCGCCTTGGGCAAGCTGTCCGCCGCCGGCGAGCTGTTGCCCGGCCTGTCGCCGGAAACCTTGAGCCAGAGCTACGCCGCCGCTTTCCAGCGGCTGTTGACGGTGCTGTCCGGCCTCACCGTGCTCAGCGCATTGGTGGTGGCGCTGTTCCTGCGCGGCGCCGGCCAGGCGCAAGCGGAGCAGACGGCCACGGATCCGGCGCTGGATTCCGCCGGCTCTTGAGCGCGGGCGCCGGTTTGCTCGCCCATGAACCGGCGCGCAGAACGTGTTTACGATCTCGCGAGCCAAGGCAAGACAAGGCAAGACAAGGCGAAAATGGCTGAAGAAGCGGAGTGTGCAAGTGGCGCATGAGCATTCTGAAACGGTACTCACCGTGCCACGTCTCACAACGCTCAGCGGTTCGTAAACAGGTTCTCAGGCCATTTCATTGACCATGGCGATGGAAAACCCGTCCCAACCCTTGACGCCTACCGTCTGCAGCGCGGTTGCGGTCAGCCGCGGCTCGGCGCCCATGTCTTCCAGGAAACGGCGTACGCCGCGCACGCTGGGGTCCTGGCTGACCACATTGGCCACCGCGCCGCCGCGCGCCACATTGTCGCCGACGATGGCGGCGCCGGGCCTCGCCAGCTTCAAGGCCCACTCCAGATAAGCCGGATTATTGGGCTTGTCGGCGTCGATGAAGATCAGGTCGAAGGGTTCGCCCCCGGCCAGCAGCGGCAGGCTGTCCAGCGCCGGCCCTTCGCGCAACTCAACCTTCTCCGCCACGCCGGCGGCGGCCAGATTAGCCCGCGCCGTGTCCGCGTGCGCGGGATTGGCTTCCAGCGTCACCACCCTACCGCCGGGCGGCAGCGCACGCGCCAGCCAGATGGTGCTATAGCCGCCCAGGGTGCCAATCTCCAGCACCCGCTTCGCCTGCATCAAGCGCGCCAGGATGTGCAGAAAGCGCCCTTGCAGCGGCGACACGTCCTGCGCCGGCAGGCCGGCGGCGGCGTTGGCCGACAAGGCGCTGTTCAAGGCGCTGTCCTCTACCTGCAGCGCCGCGGTGTAATAGCGGTCCAGGCCGCTCCATTCTGCTTGCATCGGCTTCTCCTCTCGCAGCCGCCCTGGGCGATGGCCCGTCTTGGCCGCGCATGGTTGAAGCCACATGATAAGCGCATTGCGGGCTCAAGCAACGCCGAGCCTGTCATTGCGCCCAGGGGGTTTTCCCTCATGGGAAAGGCTATGACCGATATCAAGGCGACGAGGATCGGCTAGTCCTGGAGCAAGGGCGCGCAGGCGCGTAATTGCGCGCGCAGCCAATCATGGGCGGCGCTGCGGCCGTGCCGGGCGTGACTATAGACCTTGAGGGTGTAGGACGGAATATCGAAAGGCGCGGGGTGGACGGCGATGGGCGCGGCCTGGCTCAAGGCCTCAGCCGCCAGCCGCGGCAGGGTCATGACCCAGTCTGACTCCGCGATGATGAAAGGCGCGGCCAGCACCGACGGCAGTTGCAGCGCCACGTCGCGGCGCAGGCCCCGCCGCTCCAGCGCCCGATCGATGCCGCCGCGGGTTTCGCCCCATGGCGTCACCACCACGTGGCGCGCCGCCAGGTATTGCTCCAGGCTAAGGCTGCCGCGAATGTCGGGGTGGGCGCGGCTGACGATGGCCACGTAGCGGTCCTCCAGCCAATCGAAGCTTTCGATCCCGGCAGCGGGTTCCGCGATGTCTTCTACATAGCCCAGGGCGAAGTCGATGCGGCCGGCGGCCAGATCCTCGGCGGACTCGCGGCCGCGCGAGTGCACCAGCTTGAAGCGCAGCCACGGCGCGGCCCGCTGCAAACCTGCCAGCAGGCGCGGCATCACCGCGAAGGCGGTGTAGTCGGTCACCGCCATCACGAAGGCGCGCTCGCTGCGTTCCGGCTGAAAGCCGCCGGCCTGAGCCAGCCCTTGCGACAGCGTTTCCAGCGCGGCGCTCACCGCGCCGGCCAGCCGCTCGGCGTAGGCCGTGGGCTGCATCGCATTGCCGATGCGGACGAAGAGATCGTCGCCCAAGGCGGCTCGCAGCCGCGCCAGCGCGTGGCTGAACGCGGACGGGCTCATCGCCAGTTCGTCGGCGGCGGCGCTGACCGAGCGCTGGCGCAGCAGCGCGTCGAAGACCAGCAGCAGGTTGAGATCCAAACGGCGCAGATCGGAATGCAAAATGTTCATCATGAATTGAAAACAATGCAGCACATGCAGTTTGTCTTGGCCGTAGTATAGCGGCTTATCCATTCACTACGATTCAGGCCCCGCCCATGTCCATCCACATCCGTCCCGCCCAGGCCCAAGACGCCGGGCTGATTCTGCGCTTTATCAAGGAGCTGGCCGTTTACGAACGCGCCGGCGATCAGGTTGCCGCCACCGAGGCCGGCATCGTCGCCAGTCTGTTTGGCGCGGACAGCCCGGCGCGGGCGTTGATCTGCGAAGTGGACGGCGAGCCGGCCGGCTACGCCGTCTACTTCTTCAGCTACTCCACCTGGCAAGCCAAGAAGGGGCTGTACCTGGAGGATCTGTATATTTCGCCGCGGCAGCGCGGCGGCGGCGCCGGCAAGCTGATGCTGCGCCGCCTAGCACAGCTGGCGGTGGAGCAAGGCTGTGGCCGCTTTGAATGGAGCGTGCTGGACTGGAACCAGCCGGCCATCGATTTCTACCTGTCCATCGGCGCCAAGCCGCAGGCGGAATGGGTACGCTACCGGATGGACGGCGCCGCCCTCTCCGACTTCGCCGCCGGCTGAATCTGCCCAATAGAACGCCTTTATGCTCTCGCGAGCAAGAGCGAGGCAAGGCGTTCTACGCGAAAGACCATTAACAGGTGCTCAGCCGCTTACCGCCAGCACGGAGCAACCGGCGCCACCCGCGCGGCTGACCCGGATCTGCACCGGGATGCGCTCCTTCAGCGCCTCCACATGGCTGATCACGCCTATGGTTTTGCCGCCGGCATTGAGCGCGTCCAAAGCGTCCAGCGCCAGTTCCAGCGTTTCGCCGTCCAGGGTGCCGAAGCCTTCGTCCAGAAACAGGGAATCGATCGAGGTTTTGTGACTGGCCAGGTCGGATAGCGCCAGTGCCAGCGCCAGGCTGACCAGGAAACTTTCCCCGCCGGAGAGGGTACGGGTGTCCCGCGCCGCATCAGCCTGCCAGCTGTCTACAATTTCCAGCTCCAACTCACCGTCTGCGCGGCGGCGCAGCCAATAGCGGCCGTGCAGCCGGCTCAAATGGCGGTTGGCCAGCGCGACCAGATGCTCCAACGTCAGGCCTTGAGCAAAGCGGCGGTATTTGTCGCCGGCGGCGGAGCCGATCAAGCCGTTCAGCCGCTGCCAGACATCCGCCTCGTCGCGCAGGCCGTCGATGCGGGCAAACAGCTCTCGCTGGCCGTCGCGGCGCGCGGCATCGTTGTTCAGCAAGGCGCGCAAGGCCCCGTCCTCGCCGGCCAGGCGTTGCCGCTCGGCATCCAGCGCCTCCATTCGCTGGCGCAGCTCCGGCTCTGGCTGGTCTGAAACGTTTTCCCGCTCCAGCGTTTCCAGCCGTTCCGCTGCCTGCTGCCGCAACGCCGCAGCGCGCAGCCGCTCCTGTTCCAGTTGTCGGCTCAATGCGCCCAAACGCTCGCGCTCCTCCTCCGGCAAGGCCGCCGCCAGGAAGGCGGCGGCGTCCGCAAACGGGCTGGCGTCCAAGGTCCTGTCCCAAGCCTGCTCCGCCTCCTCCGCGCGTTGCCGTTGGCGCACGGCGTCGCTTTCCGTCCGTTCCAGCGCACCCCGATTCCGGGCCAAGCTCCGCGCCAGCGCCTCGCAATCCGCGACGGCGGCCAGCCAAGCGGCCTCGACGTCGGCATCGTCCGGCAAGGGCGCGCCGTCCGGCAGCTCCAGCTTCCGCCAACGCGCTTCCCAATCCGCAACGCGTTCGCCGGCCAACCGATGCGCGGCGGCCTGGACCTTCGCGTCTGCCTCCCCTTGCCGGCGGGCCTGCTCCAAATCCTTCCAGGCTTGCCAGTCGGCGGCGCGCTGTTCCAGCCAGCCCGCCTCCCGTCCGGATTCCGGCGCAACAAATCCCGCGGCGGCGATGTCGGCGTCGCGCCCATCGGCCAGTTCCCGCAACTCGGCCTCGCGCTGCGCAAGCTCGCCCCGCAGCGTGTGCAGGCTTTGCTCCAGATTCTGCAGACCTTGTTGTTGCAACACCCGCTCCTGGCTCAGCGCCTGGACGGCCTCGCTCTGACGCCGCGCGTCCCCGCGCGCCTGTTCCAGCGCCGCTTCCGCCTGTTCCGCGGCGCGCAGCGCGCTTTCCTGCCGCTGTTGCAGCCGCTCAGCATCCTGGCTGACTTGTTCCAGCCTGGGCCCGCTCCAGTCCCCCTCCGCCAGCCCCCAGGGCGCGCCCTCGCTCAGCCATTGTTCAGCCAAACGCTCGCGGCGCGCTTGCTCCTGTTCCGTCGATTCATCCAACTGCCGCAGCCGCGCTTCGTCTCGCGCCAGTTGCGCCGCGGCCTGCTGGCCTTGTTCGCGCAGGGCTTCAAGCGCGGCCTCCTTGGCGTTCAGAGCCGCCTCGGCGGCGCCGATGTCCAGGGACTGATAAGCGGCCACCGCTGGGTGCTCGCTGGCGCCGCACAGCGGGCAGGGTTCGCCCGGCCGCAAAGCGGCCCGGTGCTGCCCCAGGCTGAGAATGCGCCGTTCCTGTTCCAGCAACCGCCGTTTGTCCGCCACTTGCTCCTGCGCCTGTCGATAATCGGCGCGCAGCCGCTGCAAGTCCGCGTCATGGCGGGCATGTTCGGCTTCCAGCGCAGCCCTCTCCTCGCGCCGGCTGGCCAGCCGCGCTTCCAGCGGCTTCAGTTCGGCGGCCAACGTCGCCAGGCCGCGCAAAACCGTGGTTTGCCGCAGCGTGATCTGCCATTGCTCGCGCCATTCGGCCAGGCTGCGGCCGTCCAGCGCCGCGCGCCCGTTCTCTTCCACCCGCCGCAGCTGGTCGGCGGCCTCGAGGCCTCGCCGCTCCTGCGCCTCGACTTCCGCGCTCAAGGCCGCCAGATCCCGCCGCTGGCGCAGTGTTTGCGCGTCCAATTCCGCAATGCGCGCGGCGCAGCCGTCGCGCTGTTGGCGCAACCGTTCCTGTTGTTCGAAGCCGGCGCGCCAGCGTTCCAGCAGTTCGCCCAAACGAGCGTGATGCCCCAGACGCCGGGCGGCCGCCTCTTGCTCATCCGCCACGGCCTTGAGCGCGTCCAGACGCGCGCCTTCAGTCCGCTCCAACCGACGGGCCAGGCTCAAGGCTCGCCAGTGGCCGGCCTGCCAGTCGGTGTTCAACGCCGCTTGTTCTTGCCGCAGCGCCTGGCCCTCCGCCTCCAGACGCCGCAGTTCCGCCCGCGCCTGTTCCATTTCGCGCCACTGCGGCTGGATGCGCCGCGCCGGTTCGTCGCCACGCAAACGCGCCAGCTCCGGCTCCGCCTGCGCTTCTCGCTCGCAGGCCTCCCGCCATTCGCCGTCGGCTTTCGCGCTCTGACGCCGCGCCTGCTCAAGAGCTTCGCGCCACTGCCACTGCTTGCGCGCCAATTCCCAATCCGCCTGCGCCTGGCGCGAGGCCACGCCAAGCTCGGCCAGCCTCGCTTCCATTTCCTCACGCTGCTCCGGCGCCAACAGTTCCACTCCATCGGCGCGCGCCTGCCATTGCTCCAGAGTTTGACGGGCATCGCGGGCGCGTTCAAACACCTGTTGCGAGATCACCCCGTAGATTTCGCTGCCGGTCAGTTCCTCCAGCAATTCGGCCCGCGCATTGGCGTCGGCATTGAGGAAGGCGGCAAAGCCGCCTTGCGCCAACAGCATGGATTTGGTGAAGCGCTCGTAATCCAGCCCGGTGATGGCTTCGATGCGCTTGAGCTTGTCCGCCACCTGGCTGCTGAGGATCGCGCCGTCCGCTTCGGCCAGCTCCACCTTGGGCGCCTGCAACGCGCCGTCCGGCTTGTCGCGCGCGCGGCGCTGACTCCAGAAGGCGCGGTAACGCCGGCCTTTGACTTCGAACTCCACCTCCGCCAGGCAGTCCGCGGTGTGCCGGCTCATGATGTCGTTGCTGCCCTGGGTCACGGCGTCCAGCCGCGGCGTCTTGTGGTAAAGCGCCAGGCAGATGGCGTCCAGCAATGTGGATTTGCCGGCTCCGGTGGGGCCGGTGATGGCGAACAGCCCGCTGCCGGCGAAGGGTTCGGCGCTGAAGTCCAGCTTCCACTCTCCTTGCAGCGAATTGAGGTTTTTCAGGCGCAGGGTCAAGATTTTCATGCCTGTTCCTCCTGCAGCGAGGCCAGGATTTCGCGGTAGCGCAAGCGCAATTGCTCCTGTAACGGCGGCTCCAGCGTTTCCAGCGCCAGCCGGCGCTCGAACACGTCCAGCGGCGTCAGCTCTGCCAGGGTTTCGCCGGCGGTCGAGGCTAGTCCTGAGGCGGCCTGCCCGCGCTCGCGCCGCACGCGCAACAGCTCTAGCGGCAGTTCCGCGCACATTGCCTGCGCGCGGGCGGACAGGTCGCTCAAGTAGTCGTCGGCGCTCACCACGACTTCCAGCCACACCGGCCGTTCGGCGGAGCCGGCTTCAGCCGCCTCGGCCAACAGCCCCGGCAGCTGGGCCAGGCTGCCGCGCACCGAACGCAAGGGCTGGAAGCAAGGCACCTCCAGCGGCGTCACGCCGCGCAAGCCCTGGGCGTCCAGCTCCACCAAGAGCACCTCCTTGCCCTGGCAGGCTTCGTCGAAGCTCAGCGGGATGGGAGAGCCGCTGTAACGAATATGTTCGTGGCCGCCCACTTTCTGCGGCCGGTGGATGTGGCCGAGGGCAATGTAGTCAGCAGGCGGGAAGGCGTTGCTGGGGAAGGCCTCCAGCGCGCCAACGTAGATCTCGCGAACGGATTCGCTTGCGCTGGCGCCCACCGTGGTCAGATGGCCGCTGGCAATGATGGGCAGCGGCCGGCCCAGCCACTCGCGCAGGCGGAGCGCCTGCTCGTACACCTGCTGGTAGCGTTCTCGGATGGCGTCCTGCAAGGATTGCTGCTTTTGCTCCGCGCTCTGGCCCGCCTGGCTGCGCAACACGTCGCGCGGGCGGATATAGGGCAGCGCGCACAGCAACGCGCCCGGTTCGCCGTCTCGGCGTTTGAGAATCAACACTTGTTCTGCAGGGTCTTCGCTCAGGGCCGGCACCACGCAAGCGGACAGATAGGACAGCAGCGCGCGGCTTTCCGCCAGCGTGGCCACGGAGTCGTGGTTGCCGCCCAGCAGCACCAGTTGCACGCCGGCACGGTGAGCCTGGGCGATCAGGCCGTTGTAGAGCTCGCGCGCATAACTGGGCGGCGCGCCAGTGTCGAAGATGTCTCCGGCCACCAGCACGGCATCGGCCTGGCGACTTTCCGCCTGCTCCAGCAGCCAGTGGATGAAGGCCTGGTGCTCCGCCAAGCGGGTTTTGCCGATGAAATGCTGGCCCAGGTGCCAGTCCGAGGTGTGGAGAATGCGCATGCCGGCCGCTCAATGGAATCAATGCCCGGCAGTTTACCCGCTTGCCGGGCCTCGTCCAGCCCTGGGCCTCGGCTCAGTCGCCCCACTTGAGGCTGAGACCCAGCCCCTGGCAGTTTCTATCGTCCGGCGCGCAATTGCTGTTGCGGGTGTGCAGCTGCAACGCGCTGTCCGCGCACTGCGGCGCATAGGGGTCCTGGTCGCAGAGCTTGGCGCTGCCCATGGGCGAGCGCGGAGCGGGAATGTGGCTGCGTTCCGCGTTCTTGGGCTCGCAATAGGCGTAGCCGGGATGGCTTTGGCAATCCACGGGCGTCTTGGGCTCCTGCTTGCTTTGCAGCGCCTGGTCCGCCAGCCTACGGGTTTGTTCGGACGGCGGATAGCTGAAGCGCTTGCTGTCATACCCCTGGCTCCAGCCCGGCAGCGGCTTGACCGCCGGGCTGGGCGCTTCGGTCGGAGCCGGTTTGAGATCCAGGTCCAGCGCCAGGCTGGGGTCTGCCAGGCCCAGCGCGGCCAGCAGCAGACCAAGGGTAAGGGTGGGAGATGCTCTCATTGGAACCTTTCCCCGTTCCGCGATATTGATTTCCCGCGCCATAGGCGCGGCGGGAACGGTGTGAATGAAGACAGGGGACGGGCAAGCAGGATAGAGCCATGAAACGCCGCCAAGTTCCGCCCGAGCGCGCGATCCATACGCACAGACGCCATGCTGTAGGCATGGACAGCGACGGCCATCGCGCCCAGAATGCCGCTGATTCTTCAACTACCCTTGCCCAGCGCCATGCATCAAGCCGAATCCTTAGCCCTGCTTCGCCGCATTGATCAGCGCGTGCGTCAACAGTTGGCGCCGCAGGCGGCAGCCATCGACCAACAAGCGCTCTACCCCCAGGCCATGCTGCGCGGCCTGGGCGAGGACGGCGCCTACGCCGCCCTGTTGCCCGCCGAGCAAGGCGGCAGCAGCCAGGGCCTGGCCACGCTGATGGCCTCCATCTCCGAGGTGGGCGCGGCGTGCGGCAGCACCGCCTTCCTCGCCTGGTGTCAAAGCGCTTGCGTCTACTTGCTGCGCCATGCCGCGCCGCGGGAGGAGTTGAGCGCGACGCTGTCCGAGCTGGCCGCCGGCCGCCGGCTGGGCGGCCCCGGCCTGTCCAACGCCATCAAACACCTTGCCGGCCTGGAAGCTATGCGCTTGCGCGCCGAGCTCTGCCCTCAGGGTTATCGGATCAGCGGAGAACTGCCGTGGGTGTCCAACCTAGGCGCCGGCCATCTGTTCGTCGCGGCGGCAAGCTGCTCCGACGGCGGCAAACTGGTTTTCCTCGCAGACTGCGATGCCCCAGGGGTACGGTTGAACGCCGGCCCGCCCATCGCCGGCATGAACGGCACCCGCACCTTGTGCGTGAAGCTGGATCAGGTGTTGATTCCTTCGGAACGCGTACTGGCAGAACCGGCGGCCTTCGTCGGCTTCATCCGCCGCGTGCGCCCCGGCTTCGTACTGGCTCAAGCGGCGGTTGGCCTGGGCATCGTGCAGGGTTGTCTGGACGACATCCAGGCCGCCAATCTGCGCGACGGCGAGCAAAACCGCTGGTTGGATCATTCTTATGAGGAGTTGGCGGCGGAACTGGCCGCGCTGTGGCGCGAGGCAAAAACGCTGGCGCCGCTGGCGGAGGCGGGCCAGGCCGCGCCGCCTCGCGTGTTGCGGCTGCGCGCAGAGGTCAGCGAACTGTGCCTGCGCGCGGCGATGTCGGCCCAACTGCACGCCGGCGCCGCCGGTTATTTGCTGTCGAGCCCGGCGCAACGCCGGCTGCGCGAAGCCAGCTTCATCGCCATCGTGACGCCTACGCTGAAGCAGCTGCGCCGTGAGATTCACCACGCGGAACAGCCGCAGCCGGCTTAGAACCGGTTCAATGTCAGCCGCGCATCGACGGCGCAGGCTTTGCGCTCAAAATGTTGGGTAGACGCTTAGAACCTGTTCATAGTCTCGCGAGCAAGAGCGAGACAAGGCGAAAACCAGCGAAAAAGCGGAATGGCCAATTGGTACATGAGCATTTTGAGCTTGTACTCACCGTGCAACGCTTCACGAAGCGCAGCAGACTTTGAACAGTTTCTTAGTGGCGCAGGTAAGCAAACAGCGCCACCAATGCGATACAAGCGATCAGCGCCGCATGCAGCAAAACTTCCTCTTGCCGGGCGCTGAGCCTCCATTTGGCCTGGCGCTTGGCGCCAGCCAAGGATATATGAGGCGAAAAATGCTGATAAAACGCGCTGGGACTTCGATCCGCGGAGTCGGAATGGCCGCTTTTCATGAGAAATAACTCTGAAGTTGTCGGGTGTAAGCAATTTTACACCCGCCACTCTATGCTTTTTACATTTTTTTCACAAGCTCGGCTTGCCGACAGCCCGTCTAGCGCTTTATTCGCAGCCGGACTGACCCAGGTCAAACACCAATACCGCCCGCCTGGAAGCCCGCCAGCACATTCACCGCGTTGACGCCGATGTCGTCCACCATATAGCCCCCCTCCATCACAAACAAGGTCGGCAGACCCAGTTCGGCTATGCGCGCCCCCAAACGCAGGAAGTCCTCGCTCTCCAGACGGAACTGGCTGATCGGATCATCCTTGAAGGTGTCCACGCCCAACGAGACCACCAGCGCATCCGGCGCATAGGCGGCTATCCGACCGCAAGCATGGTTCAAGGCTTCGCTGTAGGCCGGCCAACCGGTGCCATGCGGCAGCGGGTAATTGTGATTGAAGCCCAGGCCGGAACCCGCCCCGGTTTCGTCGCGATGGCCGGAAAAATACGGATAGGAATATTTGGGATCGCCGTGCAGGGACAGGAACATCACGTCCTCGCGCTGGTAGAAAATGCTCTGCCCTCCGTTGCCGTGATGGTAATCCACATCCAGCAAAGCCACCTTGCCGGCACCGCCGTCCAGGCAGGACTGCGCGGCGATCGCCGCATTGTTCAGATAGCAATAACCGCCCATATACTCCGCCGCCGCGTGATGGCCGGGCGGCCTGCACAAGGCGAAGGCGCTTCTCTCGCCTGCCAGTAAAGCATCCATTCCGGTCAAGGCCACGTCGGCGCTGGCGCGCGCCGCTTTCCAGGTTCCCGCGGTGATCGCCACCCCGGCGTCCATCGCGTAAAAACCCAATTTGCCATCGATAAACTCCGGCTCGATATCGCCGCGCAGATCGCGCACCGGCCAAATCAACGGCAGCGCATCATGGCTGCGCCCGCTTGCTGTCCACTCATCCCAGGCCCGCTCCAAAAAACGAACATAGCGCGGGCTATGAACCCGGGCGTAGCGCGCGCTGTCGTATTCACGCGGCGCGGCCACCGGGCCCAGCCCCGTCGCCCTCACGCGCGCCAAGATGGTATCCGCCCGCCCCGGTTGCTCAAAACAAGGCATCAACACCCCATCCTTCAACTCGCAACCGTGATGCAGATGGTGCGCGTCACTGTAAATTGTCAGCATCGTCAGCCCTCCTTGCTTGCTTTTCGAATAAATAAGGAAAGACCCAGTATGCGCCGCGGCCGCTGGAATAGTTTTGCTTTTACGCCGCCTCAGGCGCTAATCTCGGGCAAGAAATCAACAATATTGGCGGAAATTGAGCATGAACAGACTCAAAAATTCACTAGATGAAACGGATCTAACTCTTCTAAGACTGTTGCAACAGGATGGCGCCATGTCCAATCCCAAGCTGGCCGAGCGGCTATCCCTCAGCGTAACTCCGTGCTGGCGCCGCCTGAAACGGCTGGAGGAAGCCGGCTACATCAAGGACTATCAGGCCAATCTGGACCGCCGCAAACTGGGCTACGACGTACTGGCCTTCGTCCGGCTCAGCTTCGGGGAACACGCCGATGATGCCCCAAACCGCTTTGAAGATCAGATGCGAGAGCGCCCGGAAGTGCTGTCCTGCCACAAAATCACCGGCGACGCCGACTACCTGCTGCAAGTAGTCGCGCCCAATCTGGATGCGTACAGCGACTTCATCGAGACCGTGTTGCGCCGCACGCCGGGCCTGCACTCCATCCATTCCAGCCTGGCGCTGCGCGAAGTCAAAGCCGGCAGCCGGCTCCCTATCTAAAAGGAGAACCGCCCATGATTACCGTCCATCACTTGAACAACTCCCGCTCGCAACGCGTGCTCTGGCTGCTGGAGGAGTTGAATCTTCACTACCAAATTCAACACTACCAGCGCGATCCGCACACCCTGCTTGCTCCGCCGGAACTCAAGGCGATACATCCGCTGGGCAAGTCTCCGGTGATCAGCGACGGCGAACTGAGCTTGGCCGAGTCTGGCGCCATCGTCGAATACCTAGTGGACACCTACGGCTCAGGACGGCTCAAACCCGCCTTAGCCGCGCCGGAACACAGCGATTACCTGTTTTGGCTACATCACGCCGAAGGCTCGCTGATGCCGCCGCTGGTGATGAGCCTGGTGTTCTCGCGCTTGGACCAGCCGCCGGTGCCTTGGCTGCTGCGGCCATTGGCGCGCAAATTGGCAGACGGCGTCCGCCACGCCTATTTGAAGCCTCAATTGGATGCGCTGTTGAGTCATGCCGACCGCAGCCTGGCTCGCAACGGCTGGTTTGCCGGCCCCGTTTTCAGCGCCGCCGACATCCAGATGAGTTTTCCGCTGGAGGCGGCGCGCGCGCGCGGCCTTCTGACGCAAGAGCATCCTCATGCGCTGGACTTCCTGCAACGCATCCACGCCCGCCCGGCTTATCAAATCGCGCTGGAAAAAGGCGGACCTTACGCTTACGGCGCCGATTGAAGGCGTGATATTAATTAACATCAAAGCCAGAGAATATCTCCAACATGGGCCGGCTTGCTCAAGACAATGCAGCCCGCGTTTTCATTTCCCTCCATGCTCACGGCTTATTTAGTGTTGCGGCGCACACAAAAATGTAAAAAAGTCTGATTAAGGATTGCCTATCCTCTCAAAGCCCCCTATAATCCGGGCATCTCAAATACTGCAAAGGTTCATCGTGGACAACGACGGAAGTAGTCGATCTTGTATCGCAACGCCGTCTTGCAGGATTTAGCAGAACCTTTTCTCTGCCACATCCTGCAATGACAGGGTGTGGTGTCTAAAAATTCGGCAACAACGCACATCAGCGGCGCGCCTACTGCGCAGTCCAGTGCGAGCCGGAACCCAGGCCAAACGGCCTCCCAATTTCAGACATCCCCAGATTCGCGCCGCGCGGGCGGTTTGCCGCCTCATTGCGCACGGATTCCCTTTGACGGCGCTTGCCTTCGGATCTTCGTCGCGTCCTCCTTGCATCGCCAACGGGAGGAATCATCATGCGCTTGATCACCAAACTGGTAGCCTTGCTGCGCCCAGGCAAAACCATCGCCCCGGCCGCCGTTTATCAGTTGAACATTTTTTGCGTCCATGCGGACCTGACCATGCTGCGCGTGCAAGCAGCCAAACAGCTGCACGCCCGCGGCCTGGAAGTGGAACGCATCGCCCTGACCGCCGGCGACAACGACCTGGCCTGTTTGAGCGTGCTGTTCGCTTGCCCCGATGTGGCTAGCCGTTGCCTGAATCAGCTCGCCGCGCATTTTTGCCAGCTGCCGCAGGTGAACCGAGTTCACTGGGCGCGCCACGCACAGCGCCCGCGCGTGCCCAATCGCGCCTTTTTGCTGGCCCAACGTGCCCACTTGGCGCACTGACCAGCCCCAATTCTTTCCGGGCGCGGGCACATCCGCGCGCATTCTTGAAACGCACACGCTGCCAGCCAGCAGGAGGTTCTGATGTTGATTGAAGACCCTGAACCGCGACCGTGCCGGCCTTTGGCGTATTGCTGATCTGAGCCTCTCCCTTATTGCGACAGCGGGACCGGCCAATTAGCCGCCGCCGACCATCGCAATCGACCCTTGAATATATTTTCATTTCTGCGTCTATAAAACACAGAAAGGGAATAATGTTGTCTGTCGCATTTTCAAAATGAAAATGAGGGAGTGAAACATGCGCCACAATAAACTGGCTTGGTTATTTAATTATCTCGCGCGCACCCCAAGCAAACGCCAAGACGAAACCAGCTGCCATCTGAATGTGATTTGCGACATCCCGGTGATTACCGCGCTGCGCAAACAATTATTCTGGGAAATGCACACCCTGGGCCTGACGGCGACCCACGTCACCATCACGCCCGCCTCCGCCGCAGGACAAGCCTGCCTGAGCGTACGGCTGGATTGCCCTGTGGCCCTGCGCCGCGCCTTCAACGAAATGGCGCTGCGCCTGAGCAAAATACCGGAAATCCATCGAGTGCGCTGGGGCCGTCGCAAGCCGGAGACGCGGGCAACGCCCCGTCGCTGGGCGGCCAGCGCCTGAGCATTCGATCAATGTCCGCCGCGCTGTTGCGCGCCGTTTAACCCTCTTCGCCACGAAAGGCCAGCCATGTCTGAAGAACCGGAACCCCGATCTTGCAGACCCGAGGCCGCCCGCACCGCCTGATCTCCCCCGCCTGACGGCGGCGAGATAGGCTCGCGCGCCTCGCCACCGTCAAACACAGCCCTGTCATTGCTTGCATGCCGTAAGGCAGGGACCGGTACGTCCTCACGCGACGGAAGCCGGATTGCAAGGAGATCGCCATGAACGACATCATCCGCCACAACATCCGGCCGCAGCGTTATCAGCTGTCGGTCATCTGCCCCACGCAAGCGGTGAAGGCCGCCCGCCGGGAAATCCGTGCCGCCGCGCAAGGGCACGGGCTGAAAGTGTCCAGCTGGAACGAAACCCTGCTGGTGGGCGAGTGCCAGGCCTCCGGCGCGCCCGCCAACTGGATGCTGGCCACGGAGTTCCGCTCCCGCAGCGACGCCTCCATGCACTTTCTCGAGGCCATCATGCAAAGGCTAGGCAATCTGCCGCTGGCCCGGGTCCGACTGGACATTTTGCCCGGTCAGGTCCGGCCAGAGTGGTCCGCCGGGGTCCGCCCTCTGGCTCAACCCTGATTCATCGTCCCACGCCGGCCTCCGCTCTTCCGCGGCGGCGCGGGATTTTCAAGCTCCCATTTCTTACAAGGAAACACCATGACTGACGACAGTTACCCGCGACCGCCCGCCCTGCACACACAGACAACAACGCAGGCGGGCGCCCACCTCGAACCTAGAACACCCGCAACACCCCCCGTGCTGCGTCCGCCAGATATCCGGCCGGCCTGAACAGCCCCAGCCGTACTGCGCGGGACACGCGCGCAGGAGACGAAACAATGATGAAACACACTAGCAGCCGACACAAGCTGAAAGGCTATGTCGCCACCCCTAGCGCAAAACAGGAAAAACCGGTCATCCGCGCGGTACAGGAAGCCGACAGCTCCGTAGAAGAAACCCTGCAACGCGTACGCGGCCACCAAGACGGCCTGACCATGGCGGAGGCGCATCAGCGCTACGCCCAGTTCGGCCCCAACGAAGTGGCTCACGACAAGGCGCCGCATCCGCTGATTCAACTGGCGCAAGCCTTCAAGAACCCCTTTGTCGTCGTCCTGATGGTGCTTGCCGCCATCAGCTATTTCACCGACGTCTATTTCGCCACCCCAGGCGACGAAGAGTGGACCGGCATCATCATCTTGCTAACCATGGTGGGCATCAGCGGCCTGCTGCGGTTCTGGCAGGAATTCCGCTCCGCCAAGGCGGCGGAAAAGCTCAAATCGCTGGTGCGCAATACGGCCACCGTACAGCGCCGCCCGGCCAACGGCAGCAGCCCCATTCGCCAGGAAATCGCGATGAGCGAACTGGTGGTCGGCGACATCGTCCACCTGCAAGCCGGCGACATGATCCCCGCCGACATCAAGTTGCTGGAGTCCCGCGACTTGTTCATCAGCCAGGCAGTGCTGACCGGCGAAGCCCTGCCGGTGGAAAAGTACGACACCCTGGGCGCGGTGGCGGAGAAGTCCGCCAACGGTCAAGCCAATGGCGATACGGACCTGCTAGACCTGCCCAATATCTGCTTCATGGGCACTAATGTGGTCAGCGGCAAGGCCTCCGCTCTCGTAGTGGCCACCGGCACCGATACCTATTTCGGCTCGCTGGCCCGCAGCGTGGTCAGCCACAAACGCGTGGAAACCAGCTTCGACCGCGGCGTCAGCAGCGTATCCTGGCTGCTGATCCGCTTCATGCTGGTGATGGTGCCCGTGGTATTCATGATCAACGGCTTGACCAAGGGCGACTGGATGTCCGCCCTCACCTTCGCGCTGGCGGTGGCCGTGGGCCTGACCCCGGAAATGCTGCCCATGATCGTGTCCGCCAACCTGGCCAAGGGCGCGGTGGCGATGGCGCGGCGCAAGGTTGTGGTCAAACGCCTGAACTCGGTGCAGAACTTCGGCGCAATGGACGTGCTGTGCACCGACAAGACCGGCACCCTGACCCAGGACAAGATCATCCTGGAGCACCATTACAATATCCATGGGCTCAAAGACGAGGGCGTGCTGCAACTGGCCTGGCTGAACAGCTTCCACCAGAGCGGCATGAAGAACCTGATGGATATTGCCGTGGTGGAACACGCCGACGAACTGGGTGACCGCGTCAAACCCAGCGGGTACAGCAAGGTGGACGAAATGCCGTTTGATTTCGTGCGCCGCCGGCTGTCGGTGATCGTGGAAAACCAGCGCGGCCGCCAGTTGATGATCTCCAAGGGCGCGGTGGAAGAAATGCTGGCCGTCTCCAGCCATGTTCAGGACGGCGAACAGATCAAACCGCTGACCGCCGAGGAGCGCGCCGCCCTGCTCAAGCGCAGCCAGGACTATAACGCCGAGGGCTATCGCGTGTTGCTGGTCGCCACCCGCGACATTCCGGCCGAAGAAGCCAAGCGCAACTACAAAACCAATGACGAAGCCCAATTGGTGGTACGCGGCTTCCTGACCTTCCTCGACCCGCCGAAGGACTCCGCGGCTCCGGCCATCCGCGCGCTGAAGGAATACGGCGTGGCGGTCAAAGTCCTGACTGGCGACAACCCCATCATCACCGCCAAAGTATGCCGCGACGTTGGCCTCAGCCCCGGCGTGCCCTTGGTCGGCAAAGACATCGAGGCGATGGACGATGTGGCGCTGTGCAGCGCGGTCAAACACACCACCATCTACGCCAAGCTGACCCCGCTGCAAAAGTCCCGCGTGGTCAAAGCCCTGCAGGCCAACGGCCACACCGTGGGCTTCCTGGGCGACGGCATCAACGACGCGCCGGCGCTGCGCGACGCCGACGTCGGCATCTCGGTGGACAGCGGCGCGGACATCGCCAAGGAAACCGCGGACATCATCCTGCTGGAAAAGAGCCTGATGGTGCTGGAAGAAGGCGTGATCAAGGGCCGGGAAACCTTCGGCAATATTCTCAAGTACCTGAACATGACCGCCAGTTCCAACTTCGGCAACGTGTTCTCGGTGCTGGTGGCCTCGGCCTGGCTGCCGTGGGAGCCGATGCTGGCGATGCATCTCTTGATCCAGAACCTGATCTACGACGTATCGCAGATGGTCCTGCCGTGGGACAAGATGGATCCGGAGTTCCTGAAAAAACCGCGCAAGTGGGAAGCCAACAACATCAAGCGCTTCATGCTGTGGTTGGGGCCCACCTCCTCGGTATTCGACATCACCACCTACACGCTGATGTGGACGGTGTTCGGCGCCGGCGCGGCCTACTACGCCGGCCTGGCCCACGGCGTCAGCGACGGCGGCGCCAACATCATGCACTCCGGCTGGTTCATCGAAGGCCTGGTCTCGCAAACCCTGGTGGTGCACATGCTGCGCACGCGCAAGATCCCCTTCCTGCAAAGCACCGCCTCGCTGCCGGTCATGCTGTCCACCTCGGTGGCCATCGCCATCGGTTGCTACCTGCCGTTCTCGTCGCTGGCGGAAAGCATTGGCTTCATCAAACTGGATACCAGCTACTTCTGGTGGTTGCTGGCCACCATGATGGGTTATATGACGCTGACTCAAATCGTCAAAACCATTTATATCAAACGCTACGGCCGCTGGTTCTAAGAACGCGCTTACGATCGCGAACAGGCTCTAAGCGCCTTGACCCCGTAACTCCAGCCCCGCTCTCGCGGGGCTTTTTTACGCCGTCTCCCGCCATTCCCAGCGTCTTGCCACACTGGCACAATCCCTTATCCCCACCATAAGGAAACCCCATGCGCCTCCCCTCCCTGCGCCGCGCCCAGCAATGCTTTAAAAGCCTGCTCGCGCTTTCCATCGCCTTGTTCGGCCTGCTGGCCGCCAGCGGCAACATTCTGGACTACGACAGCAACTGGCAGTTCGTCCGCCACGTGCTGGCCATGGACAGCATGGAACCCTGGTTTAACGGCCAAGCGCTGAAAGGCCGCGCCGTCACTCACCCGGGCTGGCAGCAAGCCGCTTACCTAGCCATCATCGCCGGCGAACTGGCCTTCGGCTTGATATGCGCCTGGGGCGGCGGCGCCATGCTGCGCGGCGCGCTCTGCGGACGCGAGGAAGCTTATCTGCGAGGCAAGACGCTGTTCACGCTGGGCTGCATTCCGGCGCTGCTGGTCTGGTACACCGGTTTTGCGGTGATAGGCGGCGAATACTTCGCCATGTGGGCCAGCCAATGGAACGGCCAAATGAAGGCCTACGCCTTCATCGGCTTCATCCTGCTAAGCCTGGCCTACCTGTCGCAGCCGGAAGCCGCTGAGCGCTAGCCCTCCCGGCAACGGCGGCGGCCCTCGTATATCATGAACCATGCCGACTCCCCCATACGCGCCATGATGTCCCGCCGCCTAACCCTGCCCGCCCGCATCAGCCGCTGGCTGTTGATCGGCGTCGCCGCGCTGCTGCCGCTGGCCGTCATCACCCCCATTGTCTATTGGCAGGAAAGCAACCGGCTGCGGCAGCAGGCCACCTTGCAAACAGGCCAAGCGGAAAGCATGCTGGACTTGATGCTGGACTATGCGGCTCAGGCCGCCGACAGCGTGGCCCCGCTCACCAACCAGCCTTGTCCGCAAATAGAACAGGCGCTGCGCAAACAAGTCACCGTGGTGCCCTTCATCCGCAGCGTCACGCTGGAGCGCGGCGGCATTCTCTACTGCTCCTCTTTGTTCGGGGTCTACCACAGACAGATCTCCTCGCCGGACAAACCCCGCCCGGAAACCGAGCTGCGCTTGAAGTCCGGCAACGAGCTGACCCCGGGCCGTCCGCTGATCATTTACCGCAAGCAATCGGGGCCGACGGCGATCTACATCGCCATTGACGGCGTGCACCTGCAATTCAGTCTGGACATGGCCAGCGACTACAGCCCGGTTTACATGCGCGTGGGGCCGCTCTGGATAGGGCCGGATCACGCGGTACACCCCAACCCCAGCCCGCCCTTCGACCTGCTTACGATAGAACGCGCCTCCTCCCGTCATCCCTATACCCTGATTAGCGGCTTCAATCGCCGCGACCTGTACCACCAGATGGCCAGCAGCTATGAACTGGTCTTTCTCAGCATGGCTGCGCTGGGGCTGGCGCTGGCCGCGGCCCTGCGCTGGCAACTAAGCCGGCCGGCGTCGCCCACCGTCGAACTGCAACGCGCGCTGGACAACGGGGAATTCGAGCCCTTTTTACAACCAGTGGTGCGTTCCGACGGGCTAGGCTGGCAAGGGGCGGAAGCGCTGATGCGCTGGCGTCACCCGCGGGATGGACTGATCCGGCCGGACCTGTTCATTCCACGCGCCGAGGATTGCGGCATGATCGTGCCGATGACGCGTCAAATGATGCGCCAGTTGGCGCGTACCCTGGGACGGAGCCGACTGCCGCCTCAGTTCCATCTGGGCATCAACATCACCGCCGCGCACCTGCGGGACGACGCCTTACTGGCGGACTGCCGACAGTTTCTCGCCCACTTCCCGCCTGGGGAACTGAATCTGGTACTGGAACTGACGGAGAGAGAGATACTGGAGCCCACCCCCGAAGCCTGCGAACGGCTGGCTCGGCTGCGGGAACTAGGTGTGAAGATAGCGATAGACGATTTTGGCACAGGCCACTCCAGCCTGATCTATCTACAACAGCTGCCGCTGGACTGCATCAAGATAGACAAGAGCTTCACCGCCAGCATCGGCGCGGACGCGCCGTCCAGCCACATCGTCGACAGCGTGACCGAGCTGGCGCACAAATTGGAACTGGAAATCGTGGCGGAAGGGGTGGAGACCGAAGCCCAGCGCGCCTACCTGACCCGTCTGGACGTGGGCTGGCTGCAAGGCTATCTGTTTGCGCGGCCAATGCCGCTACGCGAGTTCCTGCTGCGTCCGGAACTGGACGCCGCGCGCGCGGCGGCGTCCGACACCGGTCCGGCGCTTTAGCGGCGGCTCTCCTTGCAGTCGTCCAGCAAGGCCTTGTCGGTGATTTCGTCGCGCAACGAACCTTCCGGCCCCTTGGTCCACCAGCTGTATTGCTCGGCCGCGTATTTGGCGCCGGAACCGGACACCACATTGCTCAACAACATGGTCTTGCCCTTGATCGGCAATACCGCGAAACTCTGCCCGTTTTTGACGTTGTAATACTTGACCGTCAACTTGGCGCCGTCGGCGCAAACGTAGCGGACGACCTGCCGCTGACCAGCCGGGATATCCGGCAAGGTCAGCGGTTTGGCCAGCGCGGCGGCGCTGCTCAAGGTCAGCACGGCGAACAAGATGGATTTCATGTTTTAACTCCTAGAATGACGAACTGCGGCTTGCTCTTGGCAAATGGGGATAGACCGGGCTCGCTCGGTTTTGTTCTGCGCAGTTCAGCGGGCGCCCGCCTCCGCCAGCAAGGCGGCAACGCCGGTCAGCCCTCGGCGGCGAGCATGCTGCAAGGCGGTTACGCCGTCGCGATCCGCCAGATTCAGATCCGCCTTGGCCGCGATCAGTTGCCGGACGATGTCGTGATGCTGCGCGCTGTCCGTTCCCAAAATCGCCACTTCCAGCAAGCAGGTCCAACCCAGCCGGTTCACGTGATCAAGCTTGACCCCGGCGGCAATCAATTGCCGCGCCGCTTCCGCGTGCCCTCGCTCGCAGGCGGGGATCAACGCCGTGCCCTGATAACGGTTGGTGCTGGCCAAGTCCGCGCCGTGCCGCAGCGTCATGCTCAGGATGTCATTCCTGCCCTGAGCGCCGGCCAACAAATAGGGGCTGTCCTGCTGTTTATCCTTGGCGTTCACATCCGCGCCGCCCTCAATCAATAAGCGCGCCGCCTCCGGGTGATTGCCCCAAGTCGCCAGCAGCAATGGCGTGCGCTGACTGGCATCGCGGACATCCACCGGCGCGCCCGCGCGCAACAAGCGCCGCACTTCAGGCGCGTCTCCGCGACCGGCCGCCGCCAGCAAGGCTTGGCCACTGCCGGCTCCTGCGGGGATGGAGACGGCCAAAACCGTCGATAACAGGATTTTAGCTTGCCAATGCATTGCCCTCTCCTCGCTCCTTGCAAACGATTCAAATGGAAGCGCCACCGTAGCATGGCATGCCGCGCCAAGCCAGCCGGACAAAAACAAAGCCCGCCAACCGGCGGGCTATGACAGAACTGCAGCGAAAACTCAGCCGTGCATGCGGGCGAAGTCCTGCATGAAGTTGGCCAGCGATTTGACGCCCTCTATCGGCATCGCGTTGTAGATGGAGGCGCGAATGCCGCCCACCGCGCGATGTCCCTTCAGCTGGATCAAGCCGTTTTTGCGCGCTTCCAGCAGGAAGGTTTCTTCCAGCCCCTCATCCTTGAGCCGGAACACCACGTTCATCCGCGAACGGAACGGCGCGTCGATATGGGTGTGATAGAAGCCCTCGCTGGACTCGATCACATGATTGAGCAAGCCGGCCTTCTCCTCGTTGCGGGTGGCGATGGATTTGACGCCGCCTTGCTCCTTCAACCATTTGAACACCAGGCCGGAGATGTAGATCGGAAAGGTGGGCGGAGTGTTGTACATCGAGTCGGCGTCGGCGTGGACCTGGTAATTGAGCATGGTGGGCAGATCGGCGCGGGCCTTGCCCAGCAGATCCTCGCGCACAATCAGCACCACCAGGCCGGACGGGCCGATATTCTTTTGCGCGCCGGCGTAGATCAGACCAAACTGGCTGACGTCCACTTCCCTGGACAGGAAGTCCGAGGACATGTCGCAAACCAGCGGCACGTCCGGCAGGCTTTGCGGCACGAAGGGGAATTGCAAGCCGCCTATGGTCTCGTTGGAGGTGTAGTGCAGATAAGCCGCCTTGGGGTCGCGCTGCCAGCCGGCTTCGTCCGGCACGTAGGCGAAGTTGCGGTCCTCGCTGCTGGCCGCCACATTGACCTTGGCGTAGCGACGCGCTTCTTTGATCGCCAGCTTGGACCAGTGGCCGGTATTGACGATATCCACGCTGTCGCGCTCGCCCAGCAAGTTAAGCGGCACCTGAGCGAACTGCTGCGATGCGCCCCCCTGCAGGAACAGCACTTTGTAGTTGGCGGGAATGCCCATCAACCCACGCAGGTCGTGCTCGGCGTCATGGATGATTTCCATGAATTCCTTGCCGCGATGGCTCATTTCCATCACGCACATGCCGGAGCCGTGCCAATCCAGCATTTCGCTTTGCGCTTCGGCCAGCACCTGATGAGGCAGCACGGCGGGGCCGGCGGAGAAGTTGTACACTTTGGCCATGTTCATCCTCTATTTGCGTTGACAGCCCTTGGCGCCCGCACCGGCGAACTCCGGGCCTTGGTATGCGAAGGCCCGATCGCTAAGCGCCGGGCCTTTGTTATAGTTTACTGACTGAGCAGGAAGTGGGCTCTCGCCACGGCAACCGGCTTTCGCCGGTCTTCTTGCCAGGCTTCGATCAGCACATTGGCCACCCGCTTGCCCTGCTTGGTGATCTCGCACTTGGCGTACAAGGTTTGCGGCCGGCCCGGGCGCAGATAGTCCAGCGAGAAGTCGACGATCTTAGGCGTTTCCTGCGACTCCCGTATCCACATTAGATGCAGCATTGCCGCGCTTTCCAGAAAACCGCCGATCAGCCCGCCGTGCAATGCCGGCAGAGCGGTATTGCCGACATTGCGCTCGGAGAACGGCAACTGGAACAGCAACTCGCCGGCGTCGTCCTCGCCCAATTCCACCCCCATCAGCTTGATGTAGGGCAGCTCGTCCACGATGAGCGCATAGGCTTTTTGATCGCGCAAGGTGTTGAAACGTTCCATGAAGCGGCTCATGCGGCGGCCTCCGGCAGCATCGGCGTCCGGCTGGATTCCCGCATGAAGGTGGCCACGCCGTGGGCGATCGGATCGCTGGGCGATTCGTGATAACACACGGCGCGGGTAAAGGCGATCTGGCTGGCCAGGCGATAGCATTCCGCCCTGCAGAAGATAGGCTTTCCCGGCGTGGCCGCCCTCAGGTAGTCGATGCGCAGATCCAGCGTGGCGATGGTTTCCAGCTCAGGCAGATGCGCCATCACCGCCACCGCGCTGCAGGTATCCACCAGCGAGGTGATCACCCCGCCGTGCAAAGTGCCGGTGACCGGGTTGCCGACCAGATCCTCGCGCCAGTCCACCTTCAAAGTGGGCCGGCGTCCCTCGGTTCCGATGTACTGGAAACCCAGAGTGCGACAGTGCGGAAAGGAGACGAAAAGCTGGCTCATCGCCTCCAGCACTTCGGGATTGGCCGGCGTTGGAATCATGCCTCGCCGCCCTCGTACGCGGCCTCGACGCCGTCCTCGCCTTCCAGCGCCTCCGTCTCGTCGTCGCTATCGCCCTCGGCCACTTTTTCCAGGCCGATCAGCTGCTCGCCTTCGTCCAGATTGATCAGGCGCACACCCTGAGCGGAACGGCCGGTTTCGCGCACTTCGGACACCTTGGTGCGGATCAGCACGCCGCCGGTGGTGATCAGCATCACATCGTCGGTTTCTTCCACCAGGCTGGCGGCCACCAGCTTGAGGCCGGTTTTGTCGGTCAGATCCATGGCGATCACGCCCTGGGTGCCGCGGCTGGTCAGACGGAAATCGCCAATGCGGGTGCGTTTGCCGTAGCCGCCGTTGCTGGCGGTCAGCACCATCTGGTCTTCGGAATTGGTCACCAGCAGGGAAATCAGCTTTTGGCCTTCGCCCAGCTTCATGCCGCGAACGCCTCTGGAAGTGCGTCCCATCGGCCGTACCTGGCTTTCGCTGAAGCGGACCGACTTGCCGGCGTCGGAGAACAACATGACCTGGTCGCCCTCAAGCGGCAGACCATCCTCGATCACTTCGCCTTCGCCTGCCATGTCCTCCTCGACGATGGCCTCGTCATCTTCATCGCCCTGGCCTGCCACGCTCTTGCCGCAGGTCAGCGCCACGCCCACCAGGTAATTGCCCTCGTCCAGATTGATGGCGATGATGCCCGCCGCGCGCGGCTTGGAGAAGGCACGCAACGGCGTCTTCTTCACCGTGCCGTCGGCGGTGGCCATGAATACGTACTGGTCGTCGCGGAACTCCTTGACCGGCAGCAGCGCGTTGATCTTCTCGCCCTCTTCCAGCGGCAACACGTTGACCATGGGCTTGCCGCGGCTTTGACGGCCGCCCTGCGGCAGGTCGTAGACCTTGCGCCAGTAGCAGCGGCCGCGGCTGGAGAAGCACAGCACGAAGTCGTGGGTATTGGCCACGAACAGAGTGTCGATGAAATCGTCGTCCTTGGTGGCCGCCGCCTGCTTGCCTCGGCCGCCGCGGCGCTGGGCGCTGTAGTCGTCGATGGGCTGGGCCTTGATGTAGCCGGTGTGGGAAATGGTCACCACCATGTCCTGCGGGGTGATCAGGTCCTCGATATTGATATCGCCGCCGAAAGGTTCGATCTCGGAACGGCGCGCGTCGCCGAACTGGGCTTTAACAGCGGACAACTCATCGCTGATGATCTGGTTGATGCGTTCCGGCTTGGCCAGGATGTCCAGCAAGTCCAGAATCACCGCCATGATGTCGCGGTATTCGGCGACGATCTTGTCCTGCTCCAGGCCGGTGAGGCGCTGCAAGCGCATTTCCAGGATGGCCTGGGCCTGGGCGTCGGACAAACGGTAGCCGTTGGCCTTGAGGCCGAACTCTTCCGCCAGCCCGTCTGGACGCGCCTTGTCCTGATCGACGCGGGACAGCATTTCCTCCACCAGAGGCGAGCGCCATTCGCGGTCCATCAGCGCGATCTTGGCTTGCGGCGGAGTTTCCGAGGCTTTGATCAACGCGATGATTTCATCGACGTTGGACAGCGCCACGGCCAAGCCTTCCAGGATGTGGCCGCGTTCGCGCGCCTTGCGCAGTTCGAAGATGGTGCGTCGGGTCACCACTTCGCGACGGTGACGCAGGAACTCCACCAGGATCTGCTTCAGGTTCAGCAAGCGCGGCTGGCCGTCCACCAGCGCCACCATATTGATGCCGAAGCTGTCCTGCAGCTGGGTCATCTTGTACAGGTGATTGAGCACCACTTCCGGCATTTCGCCGCGCTTGAGCTCGATCACCACGCGCATGCCGGACTTGTCGGATTCGTCGCGCAGGTCGGAAATACCTTCGATCTGCTTGTCGCGCACCAGCTCGCCGATGCGCTCCAGCAGACGCGCTTTGTTCACCTGATACGGGATCTCGTCGACGATGATGGCCTGGCGATCGCCCTTGCCGATGTCTTCGAAATGAACGCGCGCGCGCATGATCACGCGGCCGCGGCCGGTGCGATAGCCTTCCTTGACGCCGGCGGTGCCGTAGATGATGCCGGCGGTGGGGAAGTCCGGCGCCGGAATGATGTCGATCAGCTCGTCAATGGTCAGTTCGCTGTTGGCCAGCAAGGCCAGGCAGGCGTCCACCACCTCGTTGAGGTTGTGCGGCGGAATATTGGTGGCCATGCCCACGGCGATGCCCGAGGCGCCGTTGATCAGCAGATTGGGGATTTTGGCCGGAAGGATCAGCGGCTCGTGCTCGGAGCCGTCGTAGTTGGGACCGAAGTCCACGGTTTCCTTCTCGATGTCTGCCAGAAGCTCATGGGCGATGCGCGCCATGCGGATCTCGGTGTAACGCATCGCGGCGGCGTTGTCGCCGTCCACCGAACCGAAGTTGCCCTGACCATCCACCAAGGGGTAGCGCAGCGAAAAGTCCTGCGCCATGCGCACAATGGTGTCGTACACCGCGGTGTCGCCATGCGGGTGGTATTTACCGATCACATCGCCAACGATACGCGCCGATTTCTTGTACGCGCGGTTCCAGTCGTTGGACAGCTCGTGCATGGCGTACAGCACCCGACGGTGCACCGGCTTCAGGCCATCGCGCACATCAGGCAAGGCGCGGCCCACGATCACGCTCATCGCGTAATCCAGATAAGAGCGGCGCATCTCCTCTTCGAGGCTGATGGGGATGGTTTCCTTGGCGAACAGGTTATCGGTCATAGTTTCTTGATTCGTAAGGATGAACAGGCCGCCCTGCGATTGCGGGTGCATTCACGCGCCCGCCACAGGGCGGCCAGCATAGGTAATGACAGCTCGTATTCTATCACGAAACGGTCATCTCCAACCGACTTCCGTCAGTCCGGGCCGGGCTCTCCCGCTCCTTCCTCGCCCTCGTCTTCCATCGCGCCCAGTTTAAGATGCTGCTGTAGTTGCTTGTTATTGCGCACCCCCAGCTTGCGCAGACGCTCGGCGCTGGCCACCAGATTGCCGCGGCCTCCGGACAGCTGCTTCATCGCGTCGCCAAAACTGTCGCGAGCCACGTCCAACTGCTTGCCCAGTTTTTCCAGATTGGCGGCGAAGCCGACGAATTTGTCGTACATCGCCCCGCCCTGGCGGGCGATCTCCTGCGCGTTTTGATTCTGGTATTCGTAGCGCCAGATGCTGGCCACTGTGCGCAGCGTCGCCAGCAAGGTACTGGGGCCGACAATCATGATGCGGCGCTCGAAAGCCTCGTTGAACAAGCTCATATCCTGCTGCACCGCCAACAGATAGGCCGGCTCCACCGGAATGAACATGAACACGAAGTCCAGGGTGTTCAAACGATACAAGTCCTGGTAACGCTTTTCCGACAGCGTGCGGATGTGGTTGCGGATGGCCGCGACATGGGCCTTCATTTCCGTCGCCCGTTCCGCCTCGTCCTCTGCGGCGGTGTAGCGCACATAGGCGTTCAGCGATACCTTGGAATCCACCACCAGCTGCTTGCCTTCCGGCAGGTCTATCACCACGTCCGGCTGATAGCGGCGGTTGCCGTCTTCGCCGGCCACCACATCGGACACTTGCACCCGGTACTCGCGATCCTTCTGCAGGCCGGAGGTTTCCAGCACCCGTTCCAGCACCATCTCGCCCCAAGAGCCCTGCGCCTTGCTGCTGGCGCCGGTCAAGGCCTTGGTCAGCGCGATGGCGTCGTCGCCCAGCCGGCTATTGAGTTCTTGCAAGCGCTTGAGCTCCGCCTCCAGCGACAAGCGCCCCTGACTGTCTTTTTCATAACTGTCCTGCACCAGCTTGCCGAAATCCTGCAGCCGCTGCTGCAAGGGCCCGAGCAGATGACCGAGGTTCTGCTGATTCTGCTCGGTGAAACGCTTGGCCTTCTCTTCCAGGATGTCCCCGGCCAGCGCCTTGAACTGCCCAGCCATGCTTTCGCGCGCCTCGGTCAACAAGGCCAACTTCTCGGCGTTCTGGCCGCGCTCCTGCTCCAGCAGCGTCATCAGCTCCTGCTCGCGGGCGGTGAGCCGGGTCAACTCCGTGTTCAGTTGCTCCAGCCGTTCCGCCTGCCTGCTACGCTGCTGACGCATATCCTCTAGTTGCTTGACATGCTCCTGCATCGCCGACCAATAGGCGGCCGCCTGCTGTTGGGCCTCCGCCAACTTCCCTTCCTTATGCCGCGCCTCCTGCAACAACTCCTTGCTGCTTTCCAGCTGCGCCGTCAGCGTAGCCAGACGCTGCATCCAATCCTGTAATTCCGATTCGCGCCTGCGTGCGTCCACAATCCTGGCGGCAGCCCAGCCCCCCAAACCAGCGACTAGCGCAGCCAATATCGCTACCAACGGCATGCTCATTACCGCGCTCTCCATAAATGAATCAAGGCGGCGCCCCAGAACAACAATGCCAGAACGAGAAACACGCCGAATAGTTGCAAGGGCTGGCGCCAATTGCCTTCGGCCGAGGTGAACCACACACAAACGCCGAAAGCTGTGACAAGAACGCCGCCCCCCCATTTAAGCGCCGCGCCGAACCGCCCCCTACTCAGCAAACCCCAGGCCATCAGCAAAAGCAGAATAGCCAGCACCAACGGCCAAGCCAGGAAGGCAAGCATCCACACCAATTCCCAAAGGGCTAGACCGCTAAACACCCAGCCCCTCCCTCTCCAAACCCACCGCCGACCAATGCTGCAAATACACTTGCAACTCCTTGCGGCCCTGCCATTCATTAGCGATCAACTGATACACCGCGTCGACATTGTCCGGCAGCCATTCCACCTGATTGAACAACATGGCGTCGAACTCCTCTCCGTCGCGCGCCAAGCGCAGCTTCAAGTGCTTGTCGCCAACCACGCGCTGGCTCATCACCGCGAAACGGTCATGGAAGTAAGGCACGGGGAAGCCCTGGCCCCATACCTCGGCCGCCAATTGCTCGGCGAAGGCCAGGTTCAATTCGCGCGGCGCCAGGCTGCCGTCGGTTTCTATGGTGCGGGTCAGATGGCGCTCTTCCAACAACTCGCGCGCCACTGCCTCGAAGGCGTGCTGAAACTCGTCAAAGCGCGCCTGTTGCAGGCTAAGGCCGGCCGCCATCGCGTGGCCGCCGAACTTGAGAATCAGGCCGGGATGCCGCTTGAACACCAAGTCCAGCGCGTCGCGCAGATGGAAGCCGGGAATCGAGCGGCCGGAGCCCTTGATCTCGCCGTTGTCGCCGGGCGCGAACACGATGGCCGGCCGATGGAAGCGCTCCTTGAGTCGGGAGGCGACGATGCCGACCACGCCCTGATGCCAGTCGTCGCGGAACAGAGTCAGCGTGTAGCGGTTGTCGGCATCGATGCCGGACAACGCCGCCAGCGCCTCGTCCTGCATGCCGTGCTCTATGCTGCGCCGTTCGCGGTTGAGCTGGTCCAGCTGTTGCGCCAGCCGCATCGCCTGCTCCTCATTGGCGGCCAGCAGGCAGGCGATGCCCAGGCTCATATCGTCCAGCCGGCCGGCAGCGTTCAAACGCGGGCCCAGTGTGAACCCCAGGTCAAAAGTGTTGGCCTTGTAATGCGCGCGGCCGGCGACGCGGAACAAAGCGGCGATGCCTGGCGCCATGCGGCCGGCGCGCATGCGCTTGAGGCCGTTTTCCACCAAGGTGCGATTGTTCTGATCCAGCCGCACCACGTCGGCCACCGTGCCTAGCGCCACGTAGTCCAGCAGCTCTCCCAGATTGGGCTGGCTACGCTCGTCAAACACTCCGCGCCGGCGCATTTCGGCGCGCAGCGCCAGCAGCACGTAGAACATCACCCCCACGCCGGCCAGGTTCTTGGACGGAAATTCGCAGCCGGGCTGATTGGGGTTGACGATCAAGGCCTCCGGCAGCACGTCGCCAGGCAGGTGGTGATCGGTGACCAGCACTTCAATGCCGAGCGCCTTGGCGGCGAGCACGCCGTCCACGCTGGCGATGCCGTTATCCACGGTGACAATGATGTCCGGGTTTTGACGCGCAGCCAGCTCGACGATCTCCGGCGTCAGGCCGTAACCGTACTCGAAGCGATTTGGCACGATGAAGTCAACGCGCGCGCCCAGCATGGACAAGCCCTTGACCGCCACCGCGCAGGCGGTGGCGCCGTCGGCGTCGTAATCCGCCACCACCAACAGGCGTTGACGGCCGGCGATGGCGTCGGCCAGGCGCTCCGCCATCGGCTGGATGTTTTTCAGGTTTTGATAGGGCAGCAGCGCCTTGAGGCCGTAATCCAGCTCGGCGCAGTCGCAAATCCCGCGTGCGGCGTACAGCCTCGCCATCAACGGGCTCAAGCCCTGACGCAGCAATTGTTCATGAGTATCGGCGGGAATGCTTCGGGAAACGATTTGGGACATGTTCTCTCAATACAAGGCGGACAACGGCAGCGGCCGCTTCCAGAATTTCCACAGGTCGTTGCGGCGCACCTTCAGTTCCAGCCCGCCGTGACCGTGCGCGCGCAAGACCAGGCTATCGATCCGGCCCTGACGCAACGCCCGCAACAAGGGAGCGAACCAGTCGCGCTCCAGTCGTTGCAACGCTTCGCGCCAGCCCCAGGCGTCACGGTACTGCGCCGCCGCCTGCAAGGCGTCCAGCGCCACCAGGCAGTCGCGGACGCCGGCCTGCTCGACGAAGCCGGCGAAGTCGTAAGGCGCCGGCAGGCACGGCGCGCCGGCCTCGGCCGCGATCCAGCCCAACCAGTCCTCGTCGGCGAACACCTGTTCCGCCGGCGCGCGCCAGCCCGGCTCTACGCCGCCGCCCCACAGCCATAAACTGTTGACGCCGAGTTCCCCGCGCGCCTCGCGCTCATCGTTCAGCGGATGGGCGTACAGCAGCATCTGCAACTCGTTCAGCAAGCGGCTCCAGTCCAGGCCGCGCTCGCCCTGAGGCAAATGCGCGTTAATATCCTCGCCCACCACATCCGGCAGCGGGCTGAAGCTGGCCGCCGCGGGCGCGTCCAGCTGCAACAGCCAACGGCCCGGCTCCAGCGGATGGATGCGCCAGCCGTCATCGGCGAAATGGCGATTCGCCGCGTCGGCCAAGGTCTCGGCTTCGGCCTGACTCAAGCTCATCACGCCGACATCAGCCAGCAAGGCGCGGTCACGGTCCACGCGCACATGCACCGGATCGGCCAGCAGCCAATCTCCCTGTTCCGCCGGCAAACCGGCCTGGCGCGCCCGAAGCCTCGCCAGGCCGTCCACGGAGCAGCGCCACGGCGCGGTCAAGAGTTCGCTCAGCGTCGCCGGTCCGGCGGCGCGTTCTCCCTGGCCCAACAAGCGCTGCAGGGCGGGAAGTTCCAGCCCCTTGCACACATCGGCGCCGTCGTGGCCGTCCAGCCAAAGCAGACCGGGCAACAACAATGTCAATTTCATTTATCGCTACACTTGGATGACGAGATCGAAGTAATATCAAAGCCTTGCAAAAACGCCCTGACATGGGCGCCCGACAAAATCAGGCGGATAGCATCCGGAATCGC
The DNA here is from genome assembly GCF_052805975.1 of Chromobacterium sp. W521. Classification (NCBI taxonomy): domain Bacteria; kingdom Pseudomonadati; phylum Pseudomonadota; class Betaproteobacteria; order Neisseriales; family Chromobacteriaceae; genus Chromobacterium; species Chromobacterium sp. W521. Next base: position 361,297 of record NZ_JBRBAF010000003.1, on the reverse strand, counting down.
GGCTATAATTTACAGTTTGCACAGGAACTTATGCCGCGCAAGCTCCCCAAATGTTGAGACGCGGCCGCAAGGCCTGTGATTGGCAAATACGGAATTTACAAAGGTTGGCCCAAGGCCAGCCTTAATTATTGTGAACGATGGATTATCGCAAACTGCTACATATCCCGCAAAAATGCTTCCACAAGCTGATGAACCATCATCTGAGCTTGATCGGCGCGGCGGCCTCCCTGCCCTTGTTCGGCATGGCCACCGCCTTCGCCGTGGCTCAGAACGGCGCCCAGCCCGCCAAGCCGGAAGTTTTGCAAAAAGAAGTGACCGAGCAGCTGACCCTGCCGGCTTTTTCCTTCAACGAAAGCGCCACCCGTTACTGGCGCGACGAGGCGATCAAGCGCGGCGACACCATCGCCCGCGTGCTGAACCGGCTGGGCATTCGCGACAGCGAAGCCAACCGCTTTCTGCACTCCAGCCCCCTGTCCAAGGACCTCCTCAAGCTGAAGACCGGCGCCACCCTGTCGGTGCAAACCAACGACCTGGGCGAACTGTTCGGCCTGCGTTTTCTCAATGACGACGAAAACGGCGAGCAAGTGCTGGTGGCCATCGAAAAGGTCAACGGCGAATGGCAGGCCAGCGCCGACCCGATCGCCACCGAAGCGGTGCAGACGGTGCGCTCGCTGCTGATCACCCGCTCGGTCGGCGCCGCGCTGGCCAAAGCCCAAGTGCCGCGCGACATCCGCGCCCAACTGACGGAAATCTTCGCCGATCAATTCAACATCAACTCTCTGGGCAAGGGCGACCGCATCAATCTGGTGTACGAAACCCTGCTCTACAACGGCGCGCCCATCGCCGCCGGCAATCTGCTGGCGGTGGAAATTCAACGCTCCGGCAAGCTTCACCAAGCCTTCTACTTTGCCCACGACAGCGAGTCCGGCGCCTATTACGATGCGCTGGGCAAGCCCATCAAACAGGGCTTCAGCCATCAGCCGGTGGCCAACGCACGCATCAGCTCCGGCTTCGGCTTCCGCAAGCATCCGATACTGCGCTCCTTGCGCCTGCATTCCGGCGTGGACTACGCCGCCGCCAGCGGCACTCCCATCATTGCCCCTGCCGACGGCACCATGGTCAAGGTGGAACGCCAAAACGGCTATGGCAATATGGTGGAAATCCGCCACAATCAAAAAATGACCACGCTGTACGCGCACATGAGTCGCTTCGCCCCTGGCGCCCGTTCCGGCAAAAGCGTCAAGGCCGGCGAGGTGATAGGCTACGTCGGCAGCACCGGCCGCTCCACCGGCCCCCATCTGCACTTTGAGGTGCGGATCAACGGCCAGGCGGTGGACCCGGCCACCAACGCCTTGCCGACGCCGGGCCTGAGCGCCACTCAGCTGGCCGAATTCAAATCCGGCAACCAGGCGCTGACCGCGCACCTGAAACTACTGCGCGAACTGCCCACCAACATCGCATTGCTAGACTGATGAATCAACGCTTGATCGGACTGATGTCCGGCACCAGCCTGGACGGCGTCGACGCCGTGCTGGTGCGCTTCAACGAACAAGGCGCGCTCCGCGTCGAAGCCGACTACTTCGTCGCCTACCCGCCGCGACTGCGCGAACAGGCGCTGGCGCTGCAGACCATCGGCGACAATGAGCTGGATCGCGCCGCCCGGCTGGCCAATGAGTTGGCCGAGCTCTACGCCCAGGCGGTTAACGGCCTTCTGGCCGCTGAAGAGCTGAAGCCGGCGGACATCGCAGCCGTCGCCAGCCACGGCCAAACCATACGCCACGCCCCGGACGCCGGCTACACCTGGCAAATAGGCAATATGGCCCGCCTTGCCGAGCTGACCCACATCGATGTGATCGCCGATTTCCGCAGCCGCGACCTGGCCGCCGGCGGCCAGGGCGCGCCCCTGGTGCCGGCCTTCCATCAGGCGGTGTTTGGCGCGCCGGAGCAAAACCGGGTGATTCTCAACATCGGCGGCATCAGCAACCTGACCCGCCTTCACCCAAACCAAGCGGTGATCGGCTTCGACTGCGGTCCCGGCAATATGCTGATGGACGCCTGGTGCCTACGCCATCAGGGCCATCCTTACGATGCCGACGGCCAATGGGCAAGCCAGGGCGTGGTGGAGTCTTCTCTGCTGCAGGCGCTACTGGACGAACCCTTCTTCCGTCAGCCCCCGCCCAAAAGCACCGGTCGCGACCTGTTCGACTTACCCTGGCTGGAGCAAAAACTGCTAGGCCGCCATGTGCCCGCCGTCGACGTGCAAGCCACGCTGCTGGAGCTGAGCGCGCGCGGCATCGCTCAGGCCATCACCCTGCATTGCCCGGCAAACCAGGCTATCTTCGTCTGCGGCGGCGGGGCGCGCAACGGCGCGCTGATGCGTCGCCTGAGCGCCTTGCTGCCGGAACAAAACATCGCCGGCACCGCCGCGCTGGGCCTGCCCGAACACCAAGTGGAGGCCGCCGCCTTCGCCTGGCTGGGCTGGCGCTTCCTGCGCCGCCTCGCCGGCAACCTGCCGGAAGTGACCGGCGCCGCCGGCGAACGCGTACTCGGCGCGCTATACCCCAAATAAGCGCCTCAAAGCCTGTTCTAAAGCCTTGCGTGTCAACACAAGAGACTTTGATACACAGTCTCTAAAGGGAACGCCATCAAGACTTGTCAGCAAAGCTGAATACATTCCGACACGCTTAAACGAGGCGTGTCAGGCTATAATTAGCGACAGTCATAGCCGAACATGAGAAAAATGCGACTTTTCAAGCGCAAAGCCGTAGTCAAAAACAGCCAGACCCCGTTGCCGCCGCAGCTGGCCTCGCTGCTGCGCGAGGCGTGGTGGTTGCTGATGGCCGTATTGGCCGTCTACCTGGTACTGGTGCTGGCAAGCTACTCCCCGCAAGACCCCTCCTGGTCCCATAGCTCCTCAGATCCCACCGTGCGCAATTACGGCGGCGCTTTCGGCGCTTGGCTGTCCGATATGTTGCTCTACGTATTCGGCTTGTCGGCCTGGTGGCTGGTGGTGTTCTGCCTGGTGGCCATCGCCTGGGGCTATCAGCGCATGGAAACACTGGGCTTCAAGCTCAACCCCATCACCGTCGCCGCCATCGGCGGCTTTCTGCTGCTGCTGTTTTCCAGCGCCAGCATAGAGGCCATCATCCTGGCGGAAAAAGCGCTCAATCTGCCGCTGTCCGCCGGCGGCATGCTGGGGCATTTCATCGGCCTCGGCATCGCCCACGGCCTGGGCCTGTCTGGCGCCTACCTCTTGCTCAGCGTGCTCGCCGCCATCGGTTTTTCCCTGTTCACCGGCCTGTCTTGGCTCGACATCATGGAGCGGCTGGGCGGCGCGCTGGAAGACGGCGCCTTGAAACTGTGGCACAACTGGCAGGCGCGCAAAGATCGCGAAATCGGCAAAGAAATCGCGCAAAAGCGCGAAGCCAAGATCACCACCGAGAAAAAGAAGAACGAGGAGAAAATCCCGCTGCGGATCGAACCTCCTGTGCTGGACGTGCCGCTGTCCACCAAGGCCCAAAAGCCAGTGCAGCAATCCTTGTTCGCCGACCCCAAGGACGGCGCGCTGCCCGGCCTGACACTGCTGGAAGCGCCCAAGGAACAACAGGAACCGGTCTCGCAGGACACGGTGGAATACACTTCGCGGCTGATCGAACGCAAGCTGGCCGATTTCGGGGTCGACGTCAAAGTGGTGGCGGCCTATCCCGGCCCGGTGATTACTCGCTACGAGGTGGAGCCGGCGGTGGGCGTAAAGGGCGCTCAGGTCGTCAATTTGATGAAGGATCTGGCGCGCGCGCTGTCACTGGTTTCCATCCGGGTGGTGGAAACCATTCCCGGCAAAACCTATATGGGCCTGGAACTCCCCAACCCCAAACGCCAGATCGTGCGCCTCTCGGAAATCGTCGGCTCCGACGGCTACCAGAACATGGCTTCCAAGCTGACCATGGCCTTGGGCAAGGACATCGCCGGACAACCCGTGTCCGCCGACCTCGCCAAGATGCCGCACGTGCTGGTGGCCGGCACCACCGGTTCCGGCAAATCAGTGGCCATCAACGCGATGATCTTGTCGCTGCTGTACAAGTCCACGCCCAAAGAAGTGCGGCTGATCATGGTCGACCCCAAAATGCTGGAGCTGTCGATCTATGAAGGCATTCCTCACCTGCTGGCCCCGGTGGTCACCGACATGAAACAAGCCGCCAACGCGCTGAACTGGTGCGTGGCGGAGATGGAGCGCCGCTACAAGCTGATGTCCAAGCTGGGCGTGCGCAACCTGGCCGGGTTCAACCAAAAGATCAAGGACGCGGACAAGGCCGGCGAAAAGATCCCCAACCCCTTCAGCCTGAGCCCGGAAACCCCGGAGCCGCTGGACACCCTGCCTTTGATCGTGGTGGTGATAGACGAGCTGGCCGATCTAATGATGGTGGCCGGCAAGAAGATAGAAGAACTGATCGCTCGCTTGGCGCAGAAGGCCCGCGCCGCCGGCATCCACCTGATCCTGGCCACTCAGCGGCCGTCCGTGGACGTGATCACCGGCCTGATCAAGGCCAATATCCCGACGCGAATCGCCTTCCAGGTATCCAGCAAGATAGACAGCCGCACCATTCTGGATCAGATGGGCGCGGAAACCCTGCTCGGTCAAGGCGATATGCTCTATCTGCCGCCGGGCACCGGCTATCCGGTCCGGGTCCATGGCGCCTTCGTCGCCGACGAAGAAGTCCACCATGTGGTGGAGTTCCTGAAAAGCACCGGCGGCCCGGACTATGTGGAAGGCATTCTCACCGGCCAGAGCGACAGCGAAGACGGTTCGCCCTCCGGCCTTGACGGCGAGGCGAACGGCGAAGCCGACCCGCTTTACGACGAAGCCGTCGCCATTGTGCTCAAGACGCGCAAGGCGTCGATCTCCTCTGTGCAGCGCCATCTGCGCATAGGCTACAACCGCGCCGCGCGACTGATTGAGCAGATGGAATCCGCCGGCCTGGTTTCGGCGATGGAAAGCAACGGCAACCGCGCAGTGCTGGCGCCGTCCCGCGAAGACTAAGAACAGTTTACGATCTCGCGAGCTGAGGCGAAACAAGGTGAAAACCGCTGAGAAAGCGGAGAGTGCACACGGTACATGAGCATTCCGGATGGCGCACTCACCGAGCCTCGTTTCACGACGCGCGGCAGATCGCAAACAGGTCTTAAGATCACCCGGCCGCTGCCCCCCCTAAAAACCCAACCGGGCGCAACGCCGCCCGGCACCAACCAAGAGGTCACGCATGGCGGATTTCAAGCCCGAACCCCCTTTTCGCCACGATTACACGCCCAAAACCGGTGTGCTGCTGATGAATCTGGGCACGCCGCAAGCCCCCACCGCCAAGGCTCTGCGCCCCTACCTGAAAGAGTTTCTTTCCGACCGCCGCGTGATCGAAATCCCGCGCGCGCTCTGGTGGCTGATCCTCAACGGCGTCATCCTGAACACCCGCCCCGCCCAATCCGCCAAAAAATACGCGGCAATCTGGGAGAAGGACGGTTCGCCGCTTTATACCCACACCCGCAAGCAGGCTGCGTTAATCAAAGGCCAGTTGGGTGAAATGGGGCTGCGCGACTTAGTCGTGGATTTCGCCATGCGCTACGGCGAACCCTCGGTGGAAAGCGTGATCGCCCGCATGCGAGAACAAGGCGTGGAACGTCTGCTGGTGGTGCCTTTGTATCCTCAATACGCGGCCTCCTCCAGCGCCACTGCGCTGGATCAGGTATTCCGCTCCCTGATGAAACTGCGCAATATGCCGGAGCTGCGCACCGTTCGTCATTTTCACGACGATCCCGGCTATATCCGCGCGCTGGCGGAACAAGTGCGCTCGCATTGGCGCCAACATGGCCGCGGCGACAAATTGGTGATGAGCTTTCACGGCGTCCCCCGGTTCACCCGCGACAAAGGCGACCCTTATCACTGTGAATGCCAGAAAACCGGCCGCTTATTGGCGGAAGAATTGGGCTTGTCGCAACAGGAATACCAGGTGTGCTTCCAAAGCCGATTCGGTCGCGCGGAATGGCTGCAGCCTTATACCAGCGAAGTATTGACTCAACTAGGCAAGGAGAAGACCGGCAAGCTGGATATTCTCTGCCCCGGCTTTATCGCCGACTGCCTGGAAACGCTGGAGGAAATCGCGATGGAAGGCAAGGAAACCTTCCTCAGCCACGGGGGCGGCGAATATCGATACATTTCGTGTTTGAACGAAAACCCGCAATGGATTCTCGCAATCTCGACTATGATCAAAAAGAATCTGTCGGGATGGTGCGAAGCGCCGGAGGAAAACGCCCTGCTGCGCCAGCAGCGAGCCCAGACGTTGGGCGCCAAGGCCTGAAACAAGACTGCCGGCAAAAATCCGAACAAGTCTTTTAAATTCAAAAACTTGAAATACAAGAAACGCCCCCTGGCAATTATTCCAGGGGGCGTTTGCGCTTTAGACACACCATTGGCGAAGAAGTTTACAAATAGTTGCATCCCTCCCCGGTTTTGACATTGACACTCGCGCAAACAGCTACCCATAATCAAACGCAACCAACGGTCATTTCACCAAAATGCCGTTGGCCACAAAGAGATGACTAGAGTCTACAGAATAGAGAATCAGGGGATACATCACATGAACAAATATGTCCGCCTCAGCGTCATTGCCGCTGCCGCCATGACCCTGGCCGCCTGCGGCAAGCAGGAGCAACCAGCCGCCAATCAGGCGGCTTCGGCCCCGGCTCAAGCCGCTGGCGACGGCGCCGTCGTCAAGATCGGCCAGGTATCGCCGATGTCCGGTCCCATTTCCCATTTGGGCAAGGACAACGAGTACGGCGCCAAACTGGCCATCGCCGATCTGAACGCCGCCGGCGTGGAGATAGGCGGGAAGAAGCTCAAATTCGAACTGGTGTCGGAAGACGACCAAGGCGACCCGAAAATCGGCACCCAAGTGGCGCAGCGCCTGGTTGACGCCGGCGTCGCCGGCGTGGTGGGTCACTTGAACTCCGGCACCACCATCCCCGCGTCCAAGATTTACTCCGACGCGGGCATTCCTCAGATCTCCCCCTCCGCCACCAACCCGGACTACACCAAGCAAGGCTTCAAGACCACCTTCCGCGTGATCGCCAACGACGTGCAGCAAGGCCGCGCGTTGGGCGAATTCGCCGCCACCGGGCTGAAGGCGAAGAAGATCGCCATCATTGACGACCGCACGGCTTACGGCCAAGGCCTCGCCGATCAGTTCGAGGCAGCGGTCAAGGGCAAGGGCGCCGAAGTGGTGAAACGCGAGTTCACCACCAACACCGCCACCGACTTCAACGCCATCCTGACCTCGATCAAGGCCAGCAAGCCGGACCTGATTTTCTACGGCGGCATGGACGCGCAAGCCGGCCCCTTGGCCAAGCAGATGCAGCGCCTGGGCCTCAAGGCCAAACTGATGGGCGGCGACGGCTGGCAGACGCCGGAATTCATCAAACTGGCCGGCGAGGCCTCCGACGGGCAATACGCGTCCAGCTGCGGCGTGCCGCGCGACAAGATGCCCGGCTTCGCGGCGTTCAACGATAAGTTCAAGAAGCAGTTCAACACCGAGGTGCAGATCTACGCGCCGTATGAATACGACGCGGTAATGGTGCTGGTGGACGCGATGAAGCGCGCCAAATCCACCGACCCCAAGACCTATCTGCCCGAAGTGGGCAAGACCGGCTACACCGGCGTGACCGGCAAGATCGCCTTTGACGACAAGGGCGATATCAAGAACGGCGCCGTCACCGTGTATCAGGTCAAGGGCGGCAAGTGGGAAGTGGTGTCCACCGTCGGCGGCGAAGCCGCCGCCGCGCCGGCCGCCAGCGCCGCTCAGTAAGCGCTGCCGAACCCGCTTGACTCAAAAAGAGGCGCTCCGCGCCTCTTTTTCTTTGCCCGCCGCCAACGACAATGGCGCCCGCAGGCGCCATTGGGAACGGACAACCCGCGCTCAGTCGCGGAACTGCGCCGCGTGGCCTGTCAGGATGGCCATGCCGGCCTTTTGGATATCCTCGGAGATCAGCATCGCCGCGTTCCAGCTCGCCACATAATTAAGGCCGTCCGCCACCGAATGGTCGCGGCTGTAGTTGAGCACTTCCTTGCAGCCGCGCATCGCCAGCGGCGACTTGCCGGCGATCAGCCTCGCCGACTCCAGCGCCGCTTCCAACACCGCGGCCGCATCCGGCAGCACGCGGTTGACCAGACGCATCGCCAGCGCCTCTTCCGCGGCCACGTCGCGGCCGGTCAACGCCAGTTCGCGCGCCATGCCCTCGCCCACCACGCGGGGCAACCGCTGTAGCGACCCCACGTCCGCCACCATGCCCACGTCGATCTCCCGCACCGAGAACACCGCATCCGCGGCGGCGAAGCGGAAATCCGCGGCCAGCGCGATATCCAGGCCGCCCCCGACGCAAGCGCCATGCACCGCCGCGATCACCGGCTTGCGGCAATGCTCCAGGCTATTGACGCAGTCCTGCAGCTCCAGAATCAGCCTACGCAGCTTTTCGCGCTTGCGCGCCTCGCAATCGTCGGCGATCTCCGCCTGCACGCCCATCAGCATGCCCAGATCGATGCCGGAACAGAAATGCCTGCCCTCGCCGGCCAGCACGCCCACGCGCGCCTCGGGAGTGTCGTCCAGCCACTCGAAAGCGGCGCGCAAATCCCGCCACATTTGCCGGTTCAGGGCATTGGCCTTATCCGCGCGGTTAAGACGAATCAGCGCCACATGTTCGTTCAGTTCGATCCGCATCGTTTCCAGATTGATCATGCCGCCGCTCCTTGTTCCGGGCGCTTCTTCGGAATCCACGCCCACAGCATTTCGCATTCGATCGGCGATTCGCCGGATTCGTCGGTGACAAGCACCGGCACCAGCACCTCGCCCTTTTCCGTGTCGTGCATCAGTTGGATCTGTTCCGCGTTCAGGCTGGCCACCGCACGCATATCGCCTTGCGAGCGACGCACGTAGTTGACCTTCATCGACTTAAGCAGCATCAGCTTGTCGTCCGGCATGTTCATGCCGACGACAAAGCCGGTTGAAGTCTCCGCCAGCAAGGCCATCGCCGCGGCGTGCACGCCGCGAATGTGGTTCTGCACCTTCTTGCGGTTGCGGATGGACACCGTCAAACGCTGATGGCCCACTTCCTCGAAACGCAGGCCGGCCGTGGATAGAAACGGCACGATCTTGCCGAACATCATACTCAATACGGTGCTGCGCATTCCCGCCGGCAACTTGCCCACTTTGTCGGCAATACGGCTCATGCTGTTTTTCTTGTACTCCATGTAGCGCCCCTCTGTTGTTGTCGTGATTCCGGCACTCAATGCCCGTCCAGCCCCAGCACCGAGCGCACCTGCTGCTTGATGGTCTCCAGCGCGTGCTGGTCGATGCGCGCCAGTTGCAGCGCGCCTTGCAAGGCGGAAAACAACATCATGCCAATTGCTTCCGGCGTGCCGGCGTAACGCATCTGACCGCAGGCCGCCCCCCGCCGGGTGATGTCCACCGCCCATAGCCGCATCTCGTCGATGAAGGCCGCCGCCTCTTGCTGCATGTCTTCCGGCAGCGTCAGGAACTCCGTGCTGAGAATGCCGCTGGGACAGATCTGCCGATGCTGCAGGTAATAGCTGTCGCTCAAGCCGAAGTAGGCCTCCAGCTGCGCCCGGGGATCCAGCTCGGCCTGCTGGTCGATGAAGCGTTGGAAACGCCGACGGTAACGCTGGATCAAGGCCACGCCCAGATCGCTTTTCTTGGGAAAGTGATAATGAATGGCGGCATTGCGCACGCCCAGCTCCGAGCTGATGTGCTGGTAGCTGAAAGCGTTGAAGCCCCGGCTGAGCAGCAACTGCTCGGCGATGTCCAGAATGCGCTTGCGGGTGTCGGTCTTGGGATCGGAGCTTTGAGTCATGCGAAGCACTCTACTTACTGGTCAGTAAGGTGTCAATTGCGTGATTTTGCAAGCAAAGCTGGAAACTGAATCAATCGTCCCCATCTCTAAATCCCAATGCCGGTTCCACGCGCCTCGAAGCAGGCGCTCGCGCCGCGCCGGAAAATCCAGCCGCTTGCGCCTACCATTAAGGTCGTAGGCCGGAGTCGCGCCCCCCCACCACTCACTTTCATCCAAACCAGCACCCTAGATGAGCGAAAACATTCAGTCCCCCAGCCTGGAACAGGCCTTGCGCCAGATCAGCCAAGCGCCGGCCCAGCTCGACGCCCTGTCCGCCCTGCTGCAGTGCCTGCGCCCCGACGACGCCGGCAAACCGCAACAAGCGGTGGTCAATCTGCAAGCGCTGTCCTATCTGCTGGAGCACCATTCCGATTACCGCGCGGCCTTGCGCAAGGCCTTGCTGCAATTGCTGACCGAAACCCGGCAGATTCCGCTGTATACCGAATGCGGCATCCTGGCCAACGAAGGTTTCGGCTCCACCTTGCTGCGCCGCGTCGGCGAGCGCATCCTGCCCATGCCTTATAAGGCGGATTCGCTGCAAGACCGCTTCAGCCGCCTGTTCAGCTGGAAACAAGACTACATTTGGCTGGCGGCTATCCCCAACGCCACCTGGCACGCGCTGTGGCGGGCGATGGCCTGGCAGGAGAACGACAACGCCGATGGCTGGCAGCAGACCCGGCTGCAATTGTTGGAGTCGGTGCAAGTGCTGTCGGCCCAGATCACCGCCATCGGCCTGGAGCCGGAACTGGTGCGCATCAATCCGGACATCGAGCGCTTCGAATCCCCTTTTCTCAACCTGAACGCCGAGGTTCAGCGCTATGTCGACGGCTACCGCCGCGACCTGGTGGAGGGCCTGCCGCGCGCCGAGGACGACAAGCACGTGCTGGTGCTGCTGGACCAGTGTGAAAGCATTCTCAACAAGGTGCGCAAGAATGCGCGGCGCTTCGGCATCTCGGTCAACCTCACCTACCACGGCCTGCGGCTGGCGCAGAGCATCGCCCGCATCCGCGCGCTGCTGGCGATACTGGACCCAGAACACGACCCAGCCGCAGAGCCGCATTTGTTCCAGCTCATCGTGACCTTCGCGCGCGCGGAGAACCGCAAATACAGCCTGCGCGATCTGTTCAAGTCCAATGTGGAGCTGCTGGCGCTGCAAGTCACCGAGCACGCCGGCCGCCACGGCGAGCACTATATCGCCGAGAGCCGCCAGGAGTGGTCAACCATGGCCAAGGCGGCGATGGGCGCCGGCCTGATCGTCGGCTTCATGGCGCTGATCAAGCTGATGCTCAGCCGCGGCCATTTGCCCCCGTTGTGGGAAGGCATCGCCTTCGGTCTCAATTACGCCATAGGCTTCATCATCGTGCAGATCCTGCACCTCACCATTGCCACCAAGCAGCCGGCGATGACCGCCGCCCGCATCGCCGCGGTGCTGCATGAAAACCACGGCCAGAAGAAGCAGCTGGAAGACCTGGCCGACTTGGTGGTCAAAGTGATGCGCACTCAGTTCGTCGCCATCCTCGGCAACGTGTTGCTGGCCATCCCCACCGCCGGCCTGATCGCCTTCGCCTGGCAAGCCGCCTTTGGCGCGCCGGTGGTGAACGTGGCCAAGGCGCAAAGCCTGCTGCACGATATCGACCCCATTCACAGCCTAGCGCTGCCGCACGCCGCCATTGCCGGCGTCTTCCTGTTTCTGTCCGGCCTGATCGCCGGCTACTACGACAACAAGGCGATCTACCGCCGCATCCCGGAACGCATCGCCTCCCACGCCGGCCTGAAGCGGTTGCTGGGCGAGCACCGCGCCTGGAAGCTGGGCAGCTATATCGAGCACAATCTGGGGGCGCTGGCAGGCAACTTTTACTTTGGCATGTTCCTGGGCCTGACTGGCACCATAGGCTTCATCCTCGGCCTGCCCATCGACATCCGCCACATCACCTTTTCCGCCGCAAACCTGGCCTTCGCCACCGTGGCGCAGGACTTCCAATTGCCCTTGGCCACCGTGCTGCTGGGCTGCGCCGGCGTGGCGCTGATCGGCCTGACCAACCTGGCGGTCAGCTTCTCGCTGGCGCTGTGGGTGGCGCTGCGCTCGCGCAAGCTGTCCGGCAGCCTGCTGTGGCCGCTGGTGCCCATGCTGTTCAAACGCTTCCTCAACGCGCCGCTGTCCTTCTTCCTGCCGCCCAAGAGCCCTCCGCCGGAAGACGGGGGCGAAACCGGCGAAGCCGCCGAACTCAAGAACGGTTCGTGACGGCTCGAGCCGCGGCGACGTCAACCCGCCGCCGCGGCCCGCGTTATGACGGAAACCGCCCCGCCGGCTCATTCACGCGCGCCGCGCTAAAGTCCGGATGGGAATGGTCGATAAGGTTTCATCAACGCGCAGCGCGCCGCCTTCTACAATGGAAGTTGCGGCGCAAGCTCGCGCCGGCCTGGCAGCCGGAGGCTCAACCGTGACGGACGCATTACGACAATAAAACTCTTGAATCTCTAGCATTGCAGCGCGCCCATGGCAGCGGATCGCGCGGGGAGAAGTCGTCATGGCATCCATTACCACCAGCGTTGGGCCGCTGGACGTTCAAAGCATCGTCAGCCAACTGATGTCGATTGAGTCCCGGCCGCTGGCCCAAAGCCAAAGCCGGGTCAGCAACTATCAGTCCCAGCTCAGCTCCATCGGTCAGATCAGCTCGGCGCTGTCCGCCTTGCAGACCTCGGTCACCGCCATGGCCTCGGGCAGTTTCCTGCAACAATTCCAGGTCACCTCCACCGACAACACCATCGCCACCGCCAGTGCCACCTCCGGCGGCGTGGCCGGCAACTACGCGCTTAACGTCACCCAACTGGCACAGCCGCGGCAACTGGTGTTCGACCAAACATCCGGCGGACAAGCCATCACCGACCAGAACGCGGCGCTGGCCGGCGCCCCCAGCGCACTGAGCTTCACCGTCAACGGCACCACCAGCACGGTGCAATTGGGCCAGAACGGCTCCACCATCTCGCTCTCCTCAATCGCCGACAACATCAACAGCGCCGGCATCGGCGTCAACGCATCGGTGGTGCAGTACAACAACCATTACTCGCTGGTGCTGGCCTCCTCGCAATCCGGCCCCGCCAACGCCTTCAGCATTTCCGCCGGCGGCAGCGATAGCGGCGGCACCTCGGGCAACACCCTGGCCGGCCTGGGCCAGAGCAGCGCGGCCGCCAGCGAATCCGCGGCCGCTCAGGACGCGTTGCTGACCGTCAACGGCGTCAACGTGTCCAGCAGCAGCAACACCCTGAGCAATGTGATCAACGGCGCCTCCGTCAACCTCAACAAACTGGGCCAGGTAACACTGAACATGAGCCAGAACACCGCCAATGTCACCTCGACGCTGCAAAGCTTCGTCAGCGCTTACAATCAGGTGATAAGCGCCAGCAATTCCGCGCTGGGCGGCAGCATGAAGAACAATAGCGATGTGATCGGCCTGCAAGAGCAATTAGCCGGCCTGCTCAGCACCCCGGTGCCAGGCGTCAACGCCACCTCCTCTTACGCTTACCTGGCCCAGGTCGGCATCACCCAGCAGGCGGACGGCACGCTGAAACTGGACTCCACAGCCTTCACCTCCGCGCTAAAAGCCGACCCCGGCGCCGTGGCCAATCTGTTTGGCAATGCCAAGAACAACGGCTACGCCAACACCTTCAATACCGCCATCAATAATCTGCTGGGGCCAAACGGCATGATCACCACCGAACAAGGCGACATCAACACCAAGATCAGCGACGAGAACAATCTCCAGTCCCAACTCAACAACCAGTTGGCCAATGAGAAAAGCTCGCTCCTGCACCAGTACACCTCGCTGAACAGCGAACTGTCCGCCATGCAGCAGTCCACTTCCAGCCTGGCCAATCTGCTTGCCTAAGGACCTGTTCATAGTCTGCTGCGCTTCAGCGATACGGCGTTAAAAACAAGCTCAAAATGCTCAAGTACCACTTGTGCATTCCAATTTCTCAGCCGTTTTCGCCTTGTCTCGCTCTAGCTCGGGAGATCGCAAATAGGCTCTATGAGCCTGTTCAAAGTGCACCACGACGGCGGCGCTCAGCATCGTCGCCGCGTTTGCCGTATACTGGCGCAACTCACGCAGCCTAGCGCTGTCGAACCTCGTTTGCACCAGCCCTTACCGGCCCCGGACTCAATGACTGCCCGCATTCAATACTCTCGTCGCCAACTACTCCAGATGGGCGCGCTCAGCGCCGGCCTTGGCCTCTTGCAAGGATGTCGCACCATGGTTGACCAATCGCTTCCCGCGCCGGCCGCCGCCGGCAGCAGCCTCTATTTCACCGCCTGCTCCGGCCCGCTGCCGGACGCGCGCCAAAAACAGCAAGCCGTGGAGCGGCTGCGCTTGGCCGGTTACCAGCTTGAAAACGTCCAGGCCTTGGACCGCCGCTACCAGCGCTTCGCCGGCAGCGACGCGCAAAGGCTGGGCGACCTCAATCAGCTGATCTCGCGCCGCCGCGCGCCGCAGTTGCTGGTGGCCGGCCGTGGCGGCTACGGCGCCACGCGGCTGCTGCCTCATATCGACTACGGCCGGCTCTGCCCGCTGCTGCGTGAATCCGGCAGCCAACTGATCGGCTACAGCGACTTCACCGCCATCCAGCTGGCCTTGCTGGCCAAGGGCGGCCTGGGCAGCTTCGCCGGCCCCATGGTCAGCGACTTTGGAGCCAAGCAGCTCAGCGCCTTCACGCTGAATGAGTTCTTGACCACCACCACCACGCCCAACCGCCAACTGCGCGTCGACACGCCGCAACGCCACAACGCCAGCGGCGAAGGCATTTTCTGGGGCGGCAACCTCAGCGTGCTCAGCAGCCTGGTCGGCACCCCCTACCTGCCGGAGATCAAAGGCGGTCTGCTGTTCCTGGAGGATGTCGCCGAACAGCCCTACCGCATTGAGCGCATGCTGCAGCAATTGCATCTCGCCGGCGTACTGGCTAAACAACGCGCCATTTTCATCGGCGATTTCAATATGAACCGCCAAGTCGACATTTACGATCCCGGCTACACCCTGGACGCGGTATTGGAAGAAATCCGCCGTCTGACCAGCGTTCCGGTGCTGACAGGCATTCCTTTTGGTCATGTCCACGACAAGACCACGCTGCCTCTGGGCTTCCCCGCCCGCTTCAGCGCGGACGGCGGCGGCCTGACGCTGCAGTTCTTCGACTACCCGGTGACACCGGCAAATCCGCAGCAAAAAGAACTGCTTAGTACCGCCTCGCCGCTCTAGCGCGCACTCGGCCGCCGCCCCGCGCGCGCGGCGCGCCTTGACGCTCCGGCAAGACTAGGGCAAGTTTTTTGACTTGCCCGCCATTCTTCGCCAGGAGTCCCGCATGTCCCTTCGTTCCCCGCTGTTGACCGGCGCGCCGCTCATTGTCGGCCTGTTGGCCGCCGCGCCGCTCAGCGCCGCCGAGCACGGCTATCAAACCCCGCCCGCGGAGCTGCAAGCGCTAGTGGACGCGCCGCGCCCTCCCTTGCAAAGCCTGGGGCCCAAACGCCGGAACTTGCTGCAAATCCATCGCCCCGGCCTGCCCGGCATCGCCGACGTCGCTCAGCCTGAACTCAAACTGGCCGGCTTGCGCCTGAATCCCTCGATGCGCGCCGCCAGCCGTTTCGACTTTGGCAACGCGCTGACCCTGCTGGACGTGAAACAAGGCCGTGCCCGCACGGTGCGCGGCCTCCCGGCCGGCGCCCGCATCGCCGATACCGCTTGGTCCGCCGACGAAAGCCGAGTGGCCTTCAGCTTGTGGGGCGTCAAGGGCGTGGAGCTGTGGCTGCTGGATGTCGCCGACGCCCGCGCCCGCCGGCTGGGCGATTTCCACCTCAACGCCGCCACCGGCTCCGGCTTCGCCTGGTTCGGCGAACAATTGCTGATCAAGCGCGTGCCCGCGAAGCAAGGCCCCGCACCGCAGCAACCCCAAGCGCCCAGCGGCCCCAACATCCAGCAAAGCGAAGGCGGCATCCTGTCCCAAACCCGGACCTATCCCGATCTGCTCAAGACCCCGTACGACGCCGACTTGCTCGACTATCAACTACAAAGCCAATTGGCGCTGGTCGGCCTGGACGGCAAGCTCAGTACGATCGGTCAACCAGACCGCTATCTCAGCGTCAGCGGCTCTCCCAACCGCCAACACCTGCTGGCCACCCGCCTGCAGCGCCCCTACTCCGGCCTGGTGCCGATATCCCGCTTCCCTAAACGCATCGATGTGCTGGACCGGCATGGCCGTATTGCGCACACCGTGACTCAGCGGCCGCTGCTGGAACGCATGCCGTCCGGCAACGACGCGGTGGAGGCTGGTCCGCGCGAAATCGCCTGGCGCGCCGACGCTCCAGCCTCTCTATTTTGGGTTGAGGCGCTGGACGGAGGCGACCCCGGCCGCGCAGCAACCGAACGCGACGCGCTCTATTTGCAAGCCGCGCCGTTTCAACAAGCCCCGCGGCTGCTGCTGCGGCTAGCCAGCCGCTTCGCCGACGTCCGCTGGGGCCGCGGCGACCTGGCTCTGGTGCGCGAGCACTGGTGGAAAACCCGTGAACTGAAAGTCTGGCGCGCGCGCCCGGATCAGGATGTCGCGCCGGAGTTGTTGAGCAGCCGCAAATCGGAAGACCGCTACAGCGACCCAGGCGAGGCGGCCATGGTCAGCAACGCTAACGGCCAATCCGTGCTGCAAACCACGCCGGACGGCAAGTCCGTCTATCTGCTGGGCGAAGGCGCCGGCCCCGACGGCGACCGCCCCTTCGTCGACCGCTACGCTCTAGCCGATAAACGCGCCACGCGGCTATGGCAATCGCAAGCGCCCTGGTTTGAACAGCCGGCCGCACTGCTGGACGACGCCGGCCAAGAGCTTCTGCTTAGCCGCGAATCCGTCGACCAGCCGCCCAATCTCTACCGTCTGACGCTGGGGCACGCCGCCGAACCGCTTGCCCTAACGCATATGCCGCACCCAACACCACAGCTGAAAAACGTCTCCAAAAAGCAGCTGCGCTACCAACGCGCCGATGGAGTGAAGCTGACCGCCACCCTCTACCTGCCGCCCGGCTACGAGGCCAAACGCGATGGTCCGCTGCCGCTGCTGATGTGGGCCTATCCCACCGAGTTCAAAACCGCCGCCGCAGCCAGCCAGGTGACGGAGTCCCCTTACCGTTTCAACCGCGTCAGCTATTGGGGGCCGCTGGCCATGCTGGCGCGCGGCTACGCAGTGATGGACGACCCAGGCATGCCCATCGTCGGCGAAGGCGACAAAGAGCCGAACGACAGCTACCTGCCGCAACTGAAAATGAACGCCCAGGCCGCCGTGGACGAAGTGGTTCGACTGGGCGTGGCCGACCCGGCCCGCATCGCCGTCGGCGGCCATTCCTACGGCGCCTTCATGACTGCCAACCTGCTGGCTCACACCCGGCTGTTCCATGCCGGCATCGCCCGCTCCGGCGCCTACAATCGCACGCTGACACCCTTTGGCTTCCAATCGGAGGAACGCAATTTCTGGCAGGCCAAAGAGGTCTACCAAGCCATGTCGCCGTTTAACTTCGCCAATCAGATCAAAGACCCGCTCTTGCTGATTCATGGCGAGATGGACAATAACCCCGGCACCTTCCCGCTACAGAGCGAACGGCTGTATCAAGCGCTGCAGGGACTAGGCGCCACGGCGCGGCTGGTCACCCTGCCGGCGGAGAGCCACGGCTACCGCGCGCGCGAATCCATACTGCACATGCTGTGGGAGCAGGACCGCTGGCTGGAGCGATACCTGGGCCGCGCCGGCACCGCGCGGAGGCCATCCTAAGTACCCGGTTCAAAGTCTCGGAACGGGACATCGCGAAAACCGCAGAAAAGGCGAAATGCACATGGGGTACATGCGCATTTCGCAAGGAGCACTCGCCGCGCCACGTCTTACGATGCGCCGCGGACTTCAAGCCGCTAACCAAACCTCGCGGAGAACCTGAGCCTAGGCGCGCGGACGCAGGCAACGACAAAGAGGCGCAAGGGAGGATCAGATGTTTGCTTAGCGGGTCCTAGAACCTGTTTACGATCTGCTGCGCATCAGCGATACGGCGTTGAAAACCGCTTCAGAATGCTCATGTACCACTGCACACTCCGCTTCTTCGGCCATTCGCCTTGTCTCGCCTTAGCTCGCGAGATCGTAAACAGACGCTTAGAACAGGTTCTAAGCGACCAGGCCGCGCGCGGCTTGCGCGGCCATCGCCAACCCAACCAGCAACATCAAACCGGCAGATAGATAGGGCGCGCGCCGCGCCCATTCGCCCAGCCCGCCAAAGCGGGCGCTCGCCTGACGCACGCCCCAGGCCGCCAACACCCCAACGCTGACCAGCGCCAAGGCCAGACCCAGGCTGAACGCAGCCACCATGGTAGCCCCCAGAGAAAAGTGCTTCAGGTGCAGGCATAGCAGCAAAATAGTCACCGAGGCCGGGCACGGTATCAAGCCCCCAGTCAGGCCAAACAACGCAATCTGAACATTGCCTACCTCCTTGCCCGCAAAGCGCCTCTGAATCTGTTCCGCGTGCGCGCGTTCGTGCGCGTCTTGATAAACGGGCAGCGCAGCCGACGCGCGACGCGCTCGTTGTGTCGACCCCGCGCCCTCCGCCCGACGGTAGGGCCCGGCGCGCTCGGCGCCGCCCATTGCCTCCAGCTGCAAAGGGTAGCGATGAGCGTGACCGCCGTGACTCAAGAGCAAAGCGCTTACAAGCGCTCCAGCGGGCAAACACGGGCTGAGCAGATACTCCCCCTCAGTTTCAAAACCTAGCACTCCTTGCTCTTCGCCGCGCCGCCAAGCCAGCGACAAGCCACGTCCATCAGGCTTCAGCCGTCGCAAACCGGTGTCGTACTGGTACAAGGCCACGCGCAGCCCCTCCTCCCGCACGGGCAGCACCTCCATCAAGCCATGGCCGGTGTTTATCATGCGGCCGCCCTGAGGCGGCTTCAGCATGGCCCGAGCGGCTAGATTGTCTCGCCAAGTACGCCATAGCATCCAGGCTGCCACCACCATGACCACGACAGCCGAAAACAGCATCAGATAAGGCTCCGCCTGCTCGGCAATCAACTGATTTCCGTACTTGAGCGCCAGCGCAGCCAGCAGCCAAACGATCAGCGAATGCGACAAGGCCGCGCACAGGCCAAGCAGCACGGCCTGGCCGATGCTGCCGCGGATAGCAATGATGAAAGAAGCCATCATGGTCTTGGAATGCCCGGGCTCCAGCCCGTGCAGCGCCCCCAGCAGGATGGCGGAAGGAATGAACAACCAGAGATTAATACTTCCTTGTTGAATCAGCTCGGCGATTGGCGGCATCTTCAGCCTTCTTTTACAATACGTTCATGCCGGCCTCCCCGCTCTCGGAGGGGCAAACCGGCGACACCGCAGCAAAGCTGCGCCCATATACTATACCCCAGTATATTATCAACAATAAGGGACGTCCACTCGCATGCCGCATACCGTGAAAGACAAGAAGAAGTTATTGACCCGCGTCCGGCGCATCAAAGGCCAGGCGGAAGCGTTGGAACGCGCACTGGAACAGGAAGTTGATTGCTCGGCGATTTTGCAACAAATCGCCGCAGTGCGCGGCGCTGTCAATGGACTGATGATGGAAGTGATCGAGGGCCATCTGCGCGAGCACCTGGGCCCGGAGGCTGTCGACCCCGCACAGCGCGGCAAAGACTTGGAACAGGTGACGAGTGTGCTGCGCTCCTACCTGAAATAAGAGCACCTAAGAGCCTGTTCAAAGTCTCGCGAGCAAGGGCGAGACAAGGCGAAAATGAGCGAAAAAGCGGAATGGTCACGTGGTACATGAGCATTTTGAGCTTATGCTCACCGTACAACGCTCCACGAAGCGCGGCAGACTTTGAACAGGTTCTAAGCGCGCAAAAAAATAGGGAGGGCTGAGCCCTCCCACCAAGTCTTGTAGCCAGGAGTGTTACAAGAAATCCTGCGCCGCCGGCCGTTGGCCGGCGCGCGAATAACAATCTCGCTTACTTCCAGTTCTGCGGAAGCTTGTAGCCAGCGTATTTCTGCTTGGCGAAAGCCTTGAACTCCGGCGAGTTATAAGCCGCCACCACGTCCTTGGCCCAGGGCTTGCTCAAGTCAGCCGTGCGCACCGCGCCCCAGTTGACGTAGGCGTAGCTCTTTTCCTGATAGACCGCCTCGGTCAGCTTGATGCCGGAGCTGGTGGCGTAGTTGCCGTTGATCACCGAGAAGTCCACATCACTGCGCGAACGCGGCAATTGCGCGGCCTCCAGCGGAATAATCTTGATCTTCTTCACATTGACGGCGATGTCGCGCTCGGAAGCGGTCAAGGGGTTGATGCCCGGCTTCAGCTTGACCCAGCCCAGATCGGCCAGCATCACCAGTGCGCGGGCAAAGTTGGACGGATCATTGGGGGCGGCCACGGTGGAACCCACTTTGACGTCTTTCAGCGCCTTGATCTTGCCAGCGTAAATGCCCAGCGGCGCGGTCGGCACTTGGAAAGCCTCTTTCAGGCTCAATTTGTGCTCTTTGACGAAGTTGTCCAGATAGGGCTTGTGCTGGAACACATTCACATCCAGCGCGCCTTCCTGCAAAGCCAGGTTCGGGCGGACATAGTCGGTGAACTCCACCAGCTTGACCTTGTAGCCCTGCTTTTCCAGAATCGGTTTGATCGACTGCTTGACCATGTCGCCGAAATCGCCGACGGTGGTGCCAATCACGATGTCCTTCTTGGCCGGGTCCGCCGCCAGCGCCGCGCCCGCCGCCGCCAATCCCAATACCGAAGCCGCCACTGCCTTGATCACGAATCTACGCATTTTTTTCTCCTGCTTTGTCCATTGATAGGTAAAAGGTCCACCATGCCGGCGCCAAGCGCCGGCGAATGTCAACGTTTGTCCAGCTTGGCCGCCAGCCGGTTGCCCAGCAGTTGGATGATCTGTACCAGCACCACCAGCATCAGCACCATGGCCACCATCACATCGGTCTGATAACGGTAGTAGCCATAGCGGATGGCCAAGTCGCCGATGCCGCCGCCGCCCACCACCCCCGCCACCGCGGTATAGCTCAGGAAGCTGATGGTGAGGATGGTCAGACTGGAAATCAGGCCGGAGCGCGCCTCGTTGAGCAGCACCTTGCAAATGATCTGCAGCGGGCTGGCGCCCATCGCTTCGGCCGCCTCCACCACTCCGCGAGGAATCTCGCGCAGCGTCTGCTCGACCAGACGACCAAAATACGGAATCGCGGCGAAGGCCAGCGGCACCGAAGCCGCCACCGGACCAATGGTGCTGCCCACCAGCGCCCGCGTCAGCGGCACCAACGACACCATCAGAATGATGAAGGGGAAGGAACGCACCAGGTTCACCACCCAGCCCAACACGCCGTTCAACGCGCGGTTGGCGAACTGCTGGCCCGGCTGGGTCAGGTAGAGCACGATGCCCAGCGGGCCGCCCAGCAAGACGGCCGCGCTCAGGCCTATGCCCAGCATCACCAGCGTTTCCTGGAAGGCCTGCCAGATTTCCGGCCCCATGCTCGCCAGGTTTTGCAATGCTTCGTTCAGGGTTGCGGCATCCATTACGCGGCCTCCAGCAGCGAGCGCGCCAGATCGGAATCCGCCGCCACTTCGTTATCCGACACATCCACCACTTCCACCACTCGGCCGGCGTCCAAAGCCGCCGCGCGATGGCAGATCGCCCGCACCACGCCCATCTCATGAGTGACGATGACGATAGTGACGCCAAAGCGTTGATTAATGTCTTTCAGGCACTCCAACACGGCTTGAGTGGTTTTCGGGTCCAGCGCCGATGTGGGCTCATCGGCCAGAATCACCTTGGGGCTGGGTGCCAGGGCGCGGGCAATGCCGACGCGCTGCTTCTGACCACCGGACAATTGGGCCGGGTAGTGGTTGGCGCGGTCCAGCAAACCCACCACTTCCAGACATTCGTTGACGCGCTTGTCTATGTCCGTCTTAGCCCAGCCCGCCACTTCCAGCGGGAAGGCGACATTGCCGGCCACGGTGCGGTTGGCCATCAAATTGAACTGCTGGAACACCATGCCGATATTCTGGCGCGCGCGGCGCAAAGCCTTGGCGGACAAGCTGGTCAGGTCTTCGCCATCGACGATGACCGCGCCGTGGTCCGGGCGCTCCAGTAAATTGATCAGGCGCAGCAAAGTGGACTTGCCGGCGCCGGAAAAGCCGATCAGTCCGAAGACTTCGCCCGGACGAATGGTAAGAGAGGTGTCCGTGACCGCGTCGAACCAGCCACCCTCGGGATGACGGAAACGCTTACGAACATTTTGCAGATGAATCATTCCAAACACTCCAAAAACACAAGGCCCGCCAATGAACTTGGCGGGCCTTGCATGGGAATCTTCGGAATCACTGCTGAATCGAGATTACTGTAAGCAGATGCTGGTTTGTTTCCTGGGTCTGCTTACCCACGCTTTAGCTGTTTTACGCCCGCAAGCTGTGTTCAAATCGGCGACTAAATTTGTTTATGATTGAACATCTTTTTTCGTTTTCAGTCAATAGCCCCGCCCCAAAAAACATTGAAATTGTCTCATCCAGTTCAAAAAAACGTCTCTCTTAGCGGGAATAGCTATAAACAAATCAGCGCAAAACATATGAAAAACCGCCGCCAGCAAGCGCTGACGGCGGCGATGAGACAACTCCAACACGGGTTTATTGAGCGTCGGACAAACCCTGCTTGCCCATCGTCACGCTGTACTTCTGACGCAGCGTGTCGAGATAGCTGGACAACTGAGCGTTGGCGTTCATCTCGCCCAAAATGGCGCTCAGTTGGCCGCGTTCGGCCTCGCTGGCCGCTGGCGCAGGAATCACCTTGTCGATGCGATAGAGCGCGTATTCTCCGTTATCACGCTTGGCGCCGGCGAAGGCCGGCAGCTTGCCCGCCTGAGCGGCGAACACGGCGCGCGCGTCGGCAATCGGCAACCCGGCCGGATCGCGGCGCAGCAGGGTCTTGGATTCGCCCCAGGCCTTGCCATCTCCCTTGCCCGCCTTCAGCTCAGCCAACAGGGCCTGGCCCTTCTTCTCGGCCAACTTGGCGCCTTCCTTGGCCACCAGTTCGGCCTTGATTACATCGCGCACTTCGTCCATCGACTGCTGACGTTCCGGCTGATGCTCGGCCACGCGCACTACCAACAGGCGGTTGTTGCCGATATCCACTGGCTCGCTATTGTGTTTCTTCTTCAGCACGTCCTCGCTGAACGCCGCTTCAAGCACCTTGGGGCTGTTGAGCAGAGGGTCCGCCGCCGGCTTGCCGCGGCTCAGCCAATCCGAATGCTGAGGCTGAAGCTTCAGTTGCTCCTGCAGAGCCTTCAATGAGTCGCCCTGCTGGTAAGCCAACTCGGTCAGCTTGTCGACCTGGCTGCGGAACAGGCTGCCCGCCTGCTGACGCTGCAGCTTCTCGGCGATAGCCGCCTTCACTTCGGTGAAGTCCTGCGCCTTGACCTCGTCCAGCTTGATGATGTGATAACCGAACTCGGTCTCGATCACTTCGCTGATCTGGCCCGGCTTCATCCGGAACACCGCGTCGTCGAAAGGCTTCACCATCATGCCATGGCCGAAGAAGCCCAGATCGCCACCATTGGCCGCGGAACCCGGGTCTTGCGACTTGGCCTTGGCCAACTCCGCGAAACGAGCCGGATTAGCGCGAACATCCTTCAACAACGCCTCGGCTTCCGCCTTGATCTTGGCCTTCTGCTCCGGCTTGGCGTCCTTGGCCACCGTCAGCAAGATGTGAGAAGCACGGCGCTGCTCATTGCTGAACTCGGCCTTGTGTTCTTCGTAGTACTTCTGCAGCTCGGCGTCGCTGGGCTTGACGCCTTGAGCCAACGCGTCCTGGGACAGCAGCACATAATCGAGCTTGACCCGCTCCGGCACGCGGAAACGCTTCAAATTAGCGTCGTAGAAGGCCTTGAGCAATGCTTCGTCGGTTTTGACTTCAGCGGCGAAGTCCGCCGGCTTCAACAGCAAGGAACGCACTTCGCGGCCCTCGCCCAACAGGCCGGCCAAGCGATTGACCACCGTGCCCGCGACGAACTCGGTTCCGGCGATACCGGTCAGCTGGCTTTGCAGCACGAGGTCGCGTTTGACCTGGGTTTCGAATGCCTCAGGCGACGGGTAGCGGTTTTGCAGGAACTCGCGATAACGTTCCGGGCTGAACTTGCCGTTGTCCTGGAAGGCGGGAATGGAGGCAATGACTTTGCGCAACTGCTCGGGGCTGACGGTGACGCCGCGGTCGTGTGCGTCGGACAGCAGCAGCTCTTGACGAATCAGGTTTTCCAGCGCGGCCTGACGGCTGGCCGGATCGGTGGGCTGGCCTTCCAAGGCTCGATCCAGATCGCGCTTGTAAATCTTGGAGGAACCTACCTTGGCGAGATAAGGGTCGTCGGAAGCTGCTTCATAGCTGCCCACGCCGAAGCCCACGAAGGTCAACGCAACAGCTCCCAATACAACCTGAATGAAGACTTTATTGTTCTGGACAAACTCGAACATGGCGATTGGCTTGAGCCACCCTTGTCAAAAAAAAAGGTGAACGCTGAATTTCGTTCACCTTTTTGTGAGTTCTGGCGGAGCGGACGGGACTCGAACCCGCGACCCCCGGCGTGACAGGCCGGTATTCTAACCAACTGAACTACCGCTCCGGACTGTGGTGGGCGTTGACGGAGTCGAACCGCCGACATTCTGCTTGTAAGGCAGACGCTCTACCAACTGAGCTAAACGCCCCTCGAAACACCTTGCCAGCCGCTAGGGGCTGCCAAGGCCGCTAATTATAGCGCGTCTTTCAGTGCCTTGCCAGCACGGAACTTCGGCGAACGAGCTGCCGGGATCTTGATGGTGGCGCCGGTCTTCGGGTTGCGGCCGCTGCGTTCAGCGCGTTCGCCAACGTAGAAGGTGCCGAAGCCCACCAGGGTCACGGTGTCGCCCTTTTTCAGAGCGTCGGTTACAGCGGCCACCATGCCATCCAGCGCCTTGGCGGCGGCGGCTTTGGAGATATCGGCCTCAGCGGCAATAGCGTCAATCAGTTCAGACTTGTTCACGTAAGTCCCCTTTCGTCGTTCTCGGTCTACGTAATTCGGATAAAAACCGCTTGCTTTATAGCAAGGGCGAAATCCTTGTGTCAAGCGGCTTTGACGGGCATTTTGCCATTTCGCAAACACGCTGGAAAGCCGCTTGTACACAAGTTATTCAACGTTCGGCTAAGGCCATGATTCTTAATGCTTCATCACGGACACGCCTTGCGCCGCTTCCTGCGTCGCTCGCAACTCCTCCGCCGGCTTGTCCTCCTCCGGCAAAGGCTCCGGCTGCCGCTCCAACGCCAAGGTCAAGACCTCGTCTATCCACTTAACGGCATGGATTTCGATTTTATGCTTGATATTGGCGGGAATTTCAACCAAATCTTTTTCATTGCCTTTGGGGATCAACACATGCTTGATCCCGCCGCGGTGAGCGGCCAGCAGCTTCTCCTTCAGGCCGCCGATGGGCAACACCTCGCCTCGCAGCGTGATCTCGCCGGTCATCGCCACGTCGGCGCGCACCGGAATGCCTGTCAGGATGGACACCAGGGCCGTGGTCATCGCAATGCCGGCGCTTGGCCCGTCTTTGGGCGTCGCGCCTTCCGGCACGTGGATGTGCATATCGCTCTTCTCGTAGAAGTCCGGCTTGATGCCCAGCGAACGCGCGCGGCTGCGCACCACGCTCATCGCCGCCGTGATGGACTCCTGCATCACCTCGCCCAGTTGGCCGGTACGGATGATGTTGCCCTTGCCCGGCAGCGACACCGCCTCGATGGTCAACAGTTCGCCGCCCACCTCGGTCCAGGCCAGCCCGGTAACCTGGCCGATGCGATTCTCGTCCTCGGCAATGCCGTAGTCGAAGCGACGCACGCCCAGGTATTTGTCCAGATTGCGGCCGCTGACCGTCACCTTGGCCGCCTTGCCCGCCTTCAGCGAGGCGCTGGTCACCACCTTGCGGCAGATCTTGGCGATCTCGCGGTCCAGACTGCGCACGCCGGCCTCACGGGTGTAGTAGCGCACGATGTCGCGCAGCGCGGACTCCTGCACCGCCAGTTCGCCCTCCTGCACGCCGTTGGCCTTCATTTGCTTGGGCAGCAGGTATTTGGTGGCGATATTGACCTTCTCGTCCTCGGTGTAGCCGGCCAGGCGGATGATCTCCATCCGGTCCAGCAGCGCCGGCGGAATGTTCAGCGAGTTGGCAGTGGCCACGAACATCACGTCGGACAAGTCGAATTCGACTTCGGCGTAGTGATCGATGAAGGAATGGTTCTGCTCCGGGTCCAGCACCTCCAACAGCGCCGACGACGGATCGCCGCGGAAATCCGCGCCCATCTTGTCCACTTCGTCCAGCAGGAACAACGGGTTTTTCACCGCCACCTTGCTCATGTTCTGCAGCACCTTGCCCGGCATGGAGCCGATATAGGTGCGGCGATGGCCGCGGATCTCGGACTCGTCGCGCACCCCGCCCAGCGCCATGCGCACGAACTTGCGGTTGGTGGCGCGCGCCAGGGACTGACCCAGCGAGGTCTTGCCCACGCCCGGCGGCCCCACCAGGCACAGGATGGGCGCCTTGAGCTTGTCGACGCGCTGTTGCACCGCCAGATACTCCAGGATGCGTTCCTTGACCTTTTCCAGACCGAAGTGATCCTCGTCCAGCACTTCCTCGGCCTTGGCCACGTCCTTGCTGATCTTGGTTTTCTTCTTCCACGGCAGTTCGAGCAGGGTGTCGATGTAATTGCGCACCACGGTGGCTTCGGCCGACATCGGCGACATCATGCGCAGCTTTTTGAGCTCGGACATCGCCTTCTCGCGGCCTTCCTTGCTCATGCCTGCGGCTTTGATCTTGTTTTCCAGCTCGTCGAGGTCGCTGACCTCGTCCATTTCGCCGAGCTCTTTCTGAATCGCCTTCACTTGCTCGTTCAGGTAGTACTCGCGCTGGCTCTTTTCCATCTGCCGCTTGACGCGGCCGCGGATGCGCTTTTCCACCTGGAGGATGTCGATCTCGCCTTCCAGCTGAGACATCAGGTGTTCGAGGCGCTGCTGCACATCGAACATCTCCAGCACTTCCTGCTTCTGCTCCAGCTTCAGCGGCAGGTGGGCGATGATGGTGTCGGCCATGCGGCCGGCGCGGTCAATGCCGGCCAGCGAGTTCAAGACCTCCGGCGGAATTTTCTTGTTCAGTTTGACATACTGCTCAAACTGGGCAAGCAGCGCGCGGCGCATTGCCTCGGTCTCGGTCGATTCCTCGGCTTCCGGGCTCAGCGGCTTGAAGGCGCCGACAAAGCACTCGTTTTCCTCGCCTACGGATTCGATCATCGCGCGCTGACGGCCTTCGACCAGCACCTTGACGGTGCCGTCCGGCAGCTTGAGCATCTGCAACACCGAAGCGATGGTGCCGACTGGGTACAGATCGTCGGCGGATGGTTCGTCCTTGGAGGCGGAACGCTGAGCCACCAAGAGGATTTGCTTGCCCTCGTCCATCGCCAGCTCCAGTGCTCGAATGGACTTGGCGCGGCCGACGAACAGCGGGATGACCATATGGGGGAAGACCACCACATCGCGCAATGGCAGCAATGGCAGCGTGGATTCTTCTTTGAGTTCTGCGGGTTGCGGCATATCACCTAACCTTGCTTGTGAAACAATGCTTGGGAGATGGGGGGCAGACAGTAAAATTCAACACCCCCATACTAAATCAGATTTCCGGCTCTACAAATAAAAAACCGCCCGGTTTGGGCGGTCTCCGGATTCGCGGCGAACAATCAGGCCGATTGCGCCTTGTCGTCCTTGTCGCGATAGATGAACAACGGCTTGTCGCCCTTGTCGATAACCTTTTCATCCACCACCACTTTTTCCACATCGGCCATGGACGGCAGCTCGTACATGGTGTCGAGCAACGCCCGTTCCAAAATGGAGCGCAAGCCGCGCGCGCCGGTCTTGCGGATCAGCGCCTGCTTGGCGATCACGCGCAAGGCGGACGGACGAACCTCCAGCTCCACCGACTCCATCGAGAACAGCTTCTGATACTGCTTGATCAGCGCGTTCTTCGGCTGGGTCAGGATGGTGACCAGCGCTTCCTCGTCCAGCTCCTCCAGCGTTGCCGCCACCGGCAGCCGGCCGATCAGTTCAGGAATAAGACCGAAACGGATCAGATCCTGAGGCTCCACCTCCTGGAACAACACGGACAAGCTCTTGCCATCGTCCTTGGAGCTGATGTCGGCTCCGAAACCAATGCCGCCCTTCTCCGAGCGCTGGCGAATAATCTTCTCCAGGCCGTCGAAAGCGCCGCCGCAAATGAACAGGATGTTGGTGGTGTCCACCTGAATGAATTCCTGATTCGGATGCTTGCGGCCGCCCTGCGGCGGAATCGAGGCAACGGTGCCCTCAATCAGCTTCAGCAGCGCCTGCTGCACGCCCTCGCCCGATACGTCGCGGGTGATGGACGGGTTTTCCGACTTGCGCGAGATCTTGTCGATCTCGTCGATGTAGACAATGCCGCGCTGGGCCTTGTCCACGTCGTAATCGCATTTTTGCAGCAGTTTCTGGATGATGTGCTCGACATCCTCGCCCACGTAACCCGCTTCGGTGAGCGTGGTGGCGTCGGCGATGACGAAGGGCACGTCCAGCAGACGGGCCAGCGACTGGGCGAGCAAGGTCTTGCCGGAGCCGGTCGGGCCGATCAGCAAGATATTGCTCTTGGCCAGCTCGACGTCGTTCTTGCTTGCCGGGCTGCTCAGGCGCTTGTAGTGGTTGTACACCGCCACCGACAGGGTTTTCTTGGCGAAATCCTGACCAATGATGTACTGGTCGAGATCCGCGCGGATTTCCTGAGGCGTGGGCAGCGGACTGTCTTCGGGGGCGGACGCGGCATCGCCGACGCCCTTCTCCAGCTCCTCGCGAATGATGTCGTTGCACAACTCGACGCATTCGTTGCAGATGAAGACCTGCGGCCCGGCGATCAGGCGCTGGACTTCATGCTGGCTCTTGCCGCAGAAAGAGCAGTAGAGAAGCTTTTCATTGCTGTTCTTGTCAGCCATTGGCGGATTCCATCACTCCTTAAGCTTTCACGTCCTTGTGGGACGTCAGCACTTTGTCGATCAAGCCGTAGGCCTGTGCCTCGTCGGCGGACATGAAGTTGTCGCGCTCGGTGTCGGCCATCACCCGCTCCAGCGGTTGACCGCTGTGCTTGGCCAACAGCTCGTTCATCTTGGCCTTGACCTTGACCAGTTCGCGAGCGTGGATCTCGATATCGGTGACCTGGCCGGACAGACCGCCGCCGTACAGCAGCGGCTGGTGAATCATCACCCGGCTGTTGGCCAGCGCGAAGCGCTTGCCCGGCGCGCCGGCGGCGAGCAGGAAGGCGCCCATGCTGGCGGCCTGGCCGATACACAAGGTGGAAACATCCGGCTTGATGAAGTTCATCGTGTCGTAAATGGACATGCCCGCGGTAATCGACCCACCCGGCGAGTTGATGTAGAAGTGAATATCCTTGTCCGGATTTTCCGATTCAAGGAACAACATCTGCGCCACAACCAGGTTGGCCGACTCATCCGTGACGGGGCCCACCAGGAAAACGATGCGCTCCTTCAGCAGACGCGAGTAGATATCATACGCGCGCTCGCCGCGGCCGCTTTGTTCCACCACCATGGGCACCAGGCCCAGACCTTGAGGTTCCATCATCGATTTCATCGGCCACTCCAGCTGTTATCAGGCGTTGTTGCCCATCAGGGCGTCGAAGGACAGTTCTTTCTCTACAACATTGGCCTTGGACAGCACAAATTCAACCACATTGTCTTCCAGCACCATGGAAGTCGGGCCTTCCAGGCGGTCCGGGCTGGCGTAGTACCAGGTCAGCACTTCAGCCGGATCTTCGTAGCTGTCGGCAAACTCGGTGATCATGGCCTTGACCTGCTCCGGCTTGGCTTCCAGCTTGTTGGATTCCACGACTTCAGACAGGATCAGGCCCAGAGCCACGCGGCGCTCGGCTTGTTGAGCGAACAGCTCCGGCGGGAACGGCATGTCCTTGACGTTCATGCCGCGTTGCTGCATGTCGCGACGGGCTTGCTCGACCAGACGGCCGATTTCCAGGCTGACCAGGGCTTTCGGCAGTTCGATCTCGGTGGAGTCCAAGAGCACCTGCATCACGTTTTCCTTGGTGCGGGCCTGCAGGCGGCGCTTCACTTCGCGCTCCACGTTCTTGCGGATTTCAGCGCGCATTTTCTCTACGTCGCCGTCGGCAATGCCCAGCTGCTTGGCGAACTCTTCGTTCACTTCCGGCAGCACGGCTTCGGCCACATTCTTCAGCAGGATTTCGAACACGGCGGTTTTGCCGGCCACGTCCTTGCCGTGGTAGTCCTCGGGGAAGCTCACTTCCACGCTCTTGATGTCGCCTTCCTTCATGCCGGCAACGCCCGCTTCAAACTCGGCCAGCATCTGGCCCTGACCCAGCACGAACGGGAAGTTCTCGGAGGAACCGCCTTCGAAGGCCACGCCGTCGATGGCGCCCTTGAAGTCGATGATCACGCGGTCGCCGGTGGCGGCTTCGCGCTCAACGCGGTTGTAGCGAGTGCGCTGTTTGCGCAGGATATCGATGGTTTTCTCGATTTCGGCGTCAGTCACCGGAGTCAGCGGCTTTTCCACTTCCTTGCCGGCCAGTTCACCCAGCTTCACCTCCGGGTAAACCTCGAAAGTGGCTGCGAACTTGAAGTTTTCCTTGTCGTCGCCAGCGGCTACCGGCTCGAAACGCGGGTAACCTGCGACACGCAGCTTCTGCTCGCTCACGGCGGAGTAGAAACCCTGTTGAACCTGCTCACCCATCACTTCTTCACGCACCTGGGCGCCGTAGTTCATTTCCACGATCTTCAGCGGAGCCTTGCCCGGGCGGAAACCTTGAATCTTGGCGTTGCGGGCCACGCGCTTCAGGCGCTCGGCCACTTGCGTGTCGATAGCCGCCATCGGCAGGGCGATATTCATGCGGCGCTCAAGATTGCTCAATGTTTCCAGCTGTACTTGCATGTTAAATCCTTAAGTGTGTGACAGGTTTAGTCATCTGGGACGGTACGACGCCACGGATCGGCAGACTCGAAGGACATTGCCTCACCTTAGACTGGCGCTGCGTGGAGTTACACCACGCACCCAACGCGAAAGCGGACAGTATAGCACGCGGCCGGCGCTGGCAAGTAGCCGCCACGCGGCCGCGGCGGGCCAGGCGGGCCCAGCCCCGCCACGAATTCCGGCATGAGGACGGCCCGAGAAACGGCAAGCTTTTGAATCAACGCGTGAATGCGCAAATGATTTTGACCTGGACCAAGCCCGGCCAATAGGACGGCCTGGACGGGCGATAAAGGATTTCAATCAGCAATGTTGAATATTCCAATCACGCCGGCCCTTAACCTTGCCCCGCCGCTCTTGTATATTGTCAGCCGAAACGGTCGCCGCCGCGCAGGCGCGGCCGACGTCGGCGGGCGTCAGGAGCTTGGATTCCGCCGGCTTGGCTCCATACTTCAGAACTGAACGGCGCGTTCTCGGCTCCAAGCACTCCGCCCCGGACCGTCGCCATCGGCTCTCTTACCGCTTCTCACACAGGAAAACATCATGACCACGACTCGCCACAGCCCCCTGCTGATTCTTGGCTCCGGCCCCGCCGGCTACACCGCCGCTGTTTACGCGGCGCGCGCCAACCTGAAGCCGGTGCTGATCACCGGCCTGGCGCAAGGCGGCCAGCTGATGACCACCACCGATGTGGACAACTGGCCCGCGGACGCCGCCGGCGTGATGGGCCCGGAATTGATGCAGCGCTTTCAGCAACACGCCGAGCGCTTCGGCACCGAAATCCTGTTCGACCACATCCACACCACGCATCTGCACGAAAAACCGATCCGTTTGGTGGGCGATGCCGGCGAATACACTTGCGACGCGCTGATCATCTCCACCGGCGCTTCGGCCAAATACCTGGGCCTGGCGTCAGAAGAAGCCTTCAAGGGCAAGGGCGTGTCCGCCTGCGCCACCTGCGACGGTTTCTTCTACCGCAACCAGGACGTGGCGGTGATCGGCGGCGGCAACACCGCCGTGGAAGAGGCTCTGTACCTGGCCAATATCGCCAAGCACGTCACCCTGATCCACCGCCGCGACACCTTCCGCGCAGAGAAAATCCTGATCGACAAACTGATGGACCGCGTCAAGGAAGGCAAGATCAGCCTGAAGCTGAACGCCACTCTGGACGAAGTGCTGGGCGACGACTCCGGCGTCACCGGCCTGCGCCTGAAATCGATGCAGGACGGCGCCACTGAAGAAATCAAGGTGATGGGCCTGTTTGTCGCCATCGGCCACCAACCCAACACTGAAATCTTCAAAGACCAGCTGGAAATGGACGCCACCGGCTACCTGATCACCAAGAGCGGCCGCGAAGGCAACGCCACCGCCACCAGCGTGGCGGGCGTATTCGCCGCCGGCGACGTGCAGGACCATATCTACCGCCAAGCGGTGACCAGCGCGGCCTCCGGCTGCCAGGCCGCCCTGGACGCGGAACGCTATCTGGACAGCCTGAAGTAAACGCTTGAAAGCCTTCAAGAAAGCCTTGCAAGGCCTGCGCCAGCAGGTGCGCGACTCCCGCGCGCCCGCTGGCGTTTCCGTTTCCGCCGCGCCTCAGGCCGAACCGGAGCCGGATTTCCGCCAGCTGTTTCGCGACGTCAAGCCCATGAAGCCGGATGGCCGTCACGCCAGCCCCCGCCCCAATCCCAGCCCGCATCCGCGCCGCCGCCATCAGCACGGCCAAGCGTCGGAAGCAGTGCAGCAGGCCTTGCTGCAGCACATGGTGGGCTGGTTCGAACCCGCCGAGGTCGACGCCCATTTCGCCCGACCCGGCATGCCTTCGGCCACGCTGAAGAAGCTGCGCGCCGGTTTCTGGCCGGTGACGCGTCAGCTCGACTTGCACGGCTGCGACCGCTATCAGGCACAGGACGCGCTGGCATTGTTCCTGCACCAGGCGCGCCGACACGGCCCCTGTGTGCGGGTGATACACGGCAAGGGCTTCGGCTCCAACGGCCAGCCAGTGCTCAAACGCATGGTGCGCTCCTGGCTCAAGCACCACCCCGACGTGCTGGCCTTCTGCGAGGCCGGCGAAACCATGGGCGGCGCCGGCGCGCTTCTGGTGCTGCTGCGGCGCGAACACACGCCGTGAAAATTTCGTTACCCATTCCCATTGTCTAACCGGGCGGGAATCCGCTAATCTCAAAACAAGGCGGACGCACCACCCAGTTCCACCACAGGAGTTACTGCATGTCCGGCACTGCTTGCCCCGACTTCACCCTGCCCGGCACCGCCGGCGTCACGTTTCAGTTGTCCTCCAGCCCCAAGCCGCTGGTGATCTACTTCTACCCCAAAGACAACACTCCCGGTTGCACCAATGAAAGCATGGACTTCCGCGACCTCCATGCCGAATTCGCCGCCGCCGGGGCCGCCATCGTCGGCATTTCCCGCGACAGTCTGAAATCCCATGAAAATTTCAAGGCCAAGCTGGAGCTGCCGTTTGAACTGCTGTCCGACACAGAGGAGACCGTCTGCAATTTGTTTGGCGTCATCAAGATGAAGAATATGTATGGCAAACAAGTCAGAGGCATTGAACGTAGCACCTTCGTGATTGACGGGAACGGCGACATCGCGCGCGAATGGCGCGGCGTCAAAGTGCCCGGCCACGCCGCGGCGGTGCTGGACTTCGTTAAGACGCTCTAAAACCGCGTCGGGGCGACCGGCCACCGGACCGCCCCGCGATAAAACCAGGGGATCATTATGGCCAGCCGCAAAAAAATCAGCGCCAGCAAGCTGTTTGTTCTCGACACCAACGTGCTGCTGCACGACCCCACCTGCTTGTATCGTTTCGAAGAACACGATGTGTTCATCCCCATCATCACGCTGGAAGAATTGGACACCCACAAGAAGGGCATGTCCGAAGTGGCGCGCAATGCGCGCCAAGCCAGCCGTTTCCTCGATGAGATCGTCAGCGGCGCCGAAGCCAAAATCGAATCCGGCATTCCGCTGAAGAACGCCAGCCGCGACGCCGCCACCGGCAAGCTGATCCTGCAGACTCAGGCGATACACAGCGTGCTGCCGCCGTCGCTGCCGGTGGGCAAGGCCGACAATCAGATCCTCGGCATCGTGATGGCGCTGAAGGAACTGCAGCAGGGCCGCTCGGTGATCCTGGTATCCAAAGACATCAATATGCGCATCAAGGCCCGCGCTCTGGGCCTGGACGCGGAAGACTATTTCAACGACAAGGTACTGGAAGACACCGACCTGCTGTACACCGGCACCCGGGAGATTGACGAGAGCTTCTGGGAGCGCAACGGCAAGGACATGAAATCCTGGCAGGAACAAGGCCGCAGCTACTACCAGGTCAAAGGCCCGGACGGCCAGAATCTCTACGTCAACCAGATGCTGTGGCAGGAAGGCGCCCAGCCGCTGCAGGCGCGAGTGACTCAGGTGGAAGGCAAGACCGCAGTGCTGCAGACGCTGAAGGACTACAGCCACCACAAAAACAATGTCTGGGGCATCACCGCGCGCAATCGCGAGCAGAACTTCGCCCTCAATCTGCTGATGGATCCTGAGGTGGACTTCATCACGCTGCTGGGTCAGGCCGGCACCGGCAAGACGCTGCTGACGCTGGCCGCCGGCCTGGCGATGACACTGGAACAGAAGCTGTACTCCGAAATCATCATGACCCGGGTCACCGTGCCGGTGGGCGAGGACATCGGCTTCCTGCCGGGCACCGAAGAGGAAAAAATGGCGCCGTGGATGGGCGCGCTGGAGGACAATCTGGACGTGCTCAACAAGAGCGATGACGACGGCGGCGACTGGGGCCGCGCCGCGACGCGCGATCTGATTCGCTCCCGCATCAAGGTCAAATCGCTGAACTTCATGCGCGGCCGCACCTTCCTCAACAAATACCTGATCATAGACGAGGCTCAGAACCTGACGCCCAAGCAAATGAAGACGCTGATCACCCGCGCCGGCCCCGGCACCAAGGTGGTCTGCCTGGGCAATATCTCTCAGATCGACACCCCCTACCTGACCGAGGGCAGCTCCGGCCTGACTTATGTGGTGGACCGCTTCAAGGGCTGGGGCCATTCCGGCCATATCACACTGCAACGCGGCGAGCGCTCGCGGCTGGCCGACCACGCAGCAGAAGTACTGTGATGCACCCCCGCCTGGAGCTGCTCCATCAAGCCCCGGCCACAACGGCGGCGCGCCATGCGCCGCCGTTGTTGTTCATTCACGGCGCCTTCTGCGGCGCCTGGTGCTGGCGGGAAAACTTCATGCCCTGGTTCGCCCGGCAAGGTTACGATTGCTGGGCGCTAAGCCTGGAAGGCCACGGCGGCAGCGAGGGCCGGGACTACCTAGCCGCCATCGGCATCGACGACTATGTGCGCAATCTGGACTTCGCGCTCAAACAGTTGCCGGCCGCGCCGGTGATGGTGGGCCACTCCATGGGCGGCTATGTGGTGCAGCAATATCTGAGCCGCCACAAGCTTCCGGGCGCGGCCTTGCTGGCCTCGGTGCCGCCCACCGGCTTGGCCTCTTCCAGCCTGAGGCTGCTGACGCAGGCGCCCGCCCTGTTTCTCAAGCTCAATATGTACCAGCACGGCCTGTACGACCCGGAGTTCATCGAACTGAAAGACATGCTGCTATCGCCGGACGCGCCCGAATCGGCCGTGGAGCTGCTGATCAGCCGTTGCCAACAGGAAAGTCAGCGCGCATTAATGGACATGACCCTGGTCAACCCGCTGACCAACCGGCCGCTGACGAGGCTGCCGGCGCTGGTGCTGGGCGCGGCGGAAGACCGGCTGGTGGGGCCTGAGGACGTGGTGGCCACCGCGCGCCGCCTGGACGTGGCGGCGGACATTCTGCCCCATCTTGGTCACATGATGATGCTGGACACCCGCTGGGAGAGCGTGGCCGAATGGCTGGCGAACTGGCTGGAACGCCAATTCCCCGAGGATTGGGATCAGGCGCTCAGCGCTTGAACGCCCACAATCCGTAATAAAAAAAGCGGCCAAGGCCGCTTTTTCAGTTCCCGCGCCGGATCAGGCGCGGGTATCGATGTTCTGCCCCAGATGGGCGGGATTGCTGGCCTGGGCCTGCGCCATATTATCGGACGCGCCCTGCACCAGACTCAAAGCCGACTGCGCCGACGCCGACATGGCTTTTTTCAATGCGTAGATCTGGAGGCTGTTGGATACGCCTTGCCCGCTGATCTGACTCAATCCATCCATACTTTGCCTCCCTTTGAAACACGCACAATGCGCATGGCTATAGTCTAGACGCATTGCCTCAGGCTGTCATCGCAGAATTTAGTCTTTTGTATCCAATACACTACAGCGCCGAGCACGCCTCGCCATTTCCGCGCACAACCATCGCTACCCTCATTCTCCCCCGTCCATGCGCTTGCACAGCCTATACCTGATCGATTTCCCGCTCATCCATCCAAGCGTTTCACTGGCGTTCCGCGATGACTCGCCGCTCATGCAAGTGAATGAAGAACAGCCGGTCGCCATGCTGCCTCAACGCGGCCGGCGTGATCACCGCCTCATCGGCCCGCGACTATCTCCATGGGAAATGCGCCGCCCTTGACCCGCGACATGCCAAAGCAGTAACATCGGACAAATGTTTGCAAAACGGACAAATGTTTGATGACAGAGCGGGAACAACAAATCCTCGCCCTGCTGCGCCGCGATCCGCTGATTCCGCAGCAGGAGCTGGCGGATCAGCTGGGCATCAGCCGCTCGGCGGTGGCTGGGCATATCATGAATCTGGCGCAGAAGGGTCACATCCGCGGCAAGGGTTACATCCTGGCCGAGCAGCGCTATGTCGCCGCCGTCGGCGGCGCCAATATGGACATTGTCGGCAGCGCCGCCGCCGCGCTGCGCCACGGCGACTCCAACCCCGGCCAGGTACGCTGTTCGCCCGGCGGCGTGGCTCGCAACGTAGCGGAAAATCTGGCGCGCTTGGGCGCCGACTGCCGGCTAGTTTCGGTGGTGGGCGACGATATCCACGGCCGCTCGCTGTTAGAAGCCACCCAGCGCGCCGGCGTCGACGTCCGCGGCTGTCTGACGCTGCCGGACGCGGCCACTTCCACCTATCTGTCCATCCAGCAGGCCGACGGCGACATGGCGCTGGCCATCAACGATATGGACATCCTCAACCGGCTGACACCGGAACGCCTGCAAGCGCAACGCGATCTGGTGCGCCATGCGGGCGCGGTGGTGGCGGACACCAATCTGAGCGCAGACGCGCTCGCCTGGCTGATAGCCGAAAGCGGCGAGAAGCCGCTATTTGTCGACCCGGTATCCGCGTTCAAGGCGGAACGCATTCGACCCTGGCTGTCCCGCATACATACGCTCAAACCCAATCGCCTGGAAGCCGCCGCCCTGTCCGGCCTGCCGCTGGAGCGGGCGGAACACGCGCCGGATGCGGCGCGCTGGTTCCATGGCCAAGGCGTGCGCCGCGTGGTGCTGAGCATGGCCGGCGCCGGCATCTATTACAGCGGCGAAGCCGGCGACGGCTGGCTGGACGCGCCGGACTGCGCCATCGTCAACACCACCGGCTCCGGCGACGCGCTGATGGCCGGCCTGGTCTGGGGCTGGCTCAATGAATTGTCGCTGGCGGACAGCGTGCGCTTTGCCCGCGGCTGCGCCGCGCTGACACTGTCCTGCGCCGCCACCAACAACCCTTCTCTGTCGCGCGCGGCAGTGGATGCCTATCTGAACGCCTGATCTCGTCATCAACAAGGAGCACGCAATGCACAAAGCCCATCTCGATATCCACCCCGAAGTAGCCGCGGCACTGGCCGCCAACCGCCCGGTAGTGGCTCTGGAATCCACCATCATTTCCCACGGCATGCCCTATCCGCAGAACGTGGAAACCGCGCTGCAAGTGGAAGCGGAAATCCGCGCCCACGGCGCGGTGCCGGCCACTATCGCCATCATCGACGGCCGCTTGAAAGCGGGTCTGAGCGCGGATGAGATCGAATACCTGGGCAAGGGCGGCCGCAACATCGCCAAGGTCAGCCGCCGCGACCTGCCCTTCATCGTCGCCGGCAAGCGCAGCGGCGCCACCACGGTAGCCTCCACCATGATCATCGCCGCGATGGCCGGCATCCGCGTGTTCGCAACCGGCGGCATCGGCGGCGTGCACCGCGGCGCCGAACGCAGCTTCGATGTTTCCGCCGACCTGCAGGAACTGGCGCAAACCCCGGTAGCCGTGGTCTGCGCCGGCGCCAAGTCCATTCTGGACCTGGGCCTGACGCTGGAATACCTGGAAACCCACGGCGTGCCGGTCATCGGCCACCGCTGCGACCACCTCCCGGCCTTCTTCACCCGCGACAGCGCCTTCAAACTGGATCACCGTCTGGACGAAGCCGCCGACATCGCCGCCGCAATGCAGGCCAAGTGGAGCCTGGAGCTGCGCGGCGGCATGGTGGTGGCCAACCCGATTCCGGAGCAGTACGCGATGCCGCGCGACAAGATAGACGCCGCCATCGAGCAGGCCTTGCGCGAAGCCGAGGAGCAAGGGGTAGCCGGCAAGGAGTCCACCCCCTTCCTGCTGGCCCGCGTCTGCGAGCTGACCGGCGGCAACAGCCTGGCCGCCAACATCCAGTTGGTGCTGAACAACGCCCGCCTGGCCTCCGCTATCGCCGCGCGCTACTGCGAGATGAACGCAGGCTAAGCACCTGCCAAGAGCGGCTAACAAACCCCTGATGCTGCGTTGCGCCGACTTGCCGTACTCAAGTACCGCCTGCGTCGGCGCGCCTTGCCTCAGCCGTAAAACTGATTTTTGTTAGCCGCTCTAAATGGCCAGCTTGACGGCAACGCGGATTGGGGCTGTAATCCCCTGCCCCAATCCTTGCCGTCGCCATGAACGCCATCCTCCCCAATGCGACTATCGACGTCTGGCGCGCCCGCCTGATCGACCTGCTGCAACAACAGCCGGGCGACGACGACGGCGCCCACGACCTGAACCATTTTCACCGTGTCTGGGCCTGCGCCCGACAGTTGCTGGACGCCCACCCCGACGCTGACGCGCTGACCGTGCTGGCCGCCTGCTATCTGCACGATCTGGTCAACTTGCCGAAGAACCACCCAGAGCGCCACCTGGCCTCGCGCCAGGCCGCCGCGCGCGCCCGCGCGCTGCTGGCCGCCAGCGATTTTCCGGCGGACCGGCTGGACGGCGTCGCCCACGCCATCGAGGCGCACAGTTTCAGCGCCGCCATACCGCCGCAAAGCCTGGAGGCCCGCATCGTGCAGGACGCCGACCGCATGGACGCGCTGGGCGCCGTCGGCTTGGCGCGGCTGTTCTATACCGCCGGGCGCATGGACTCCGCGCTGGCCCACCCTCTGGACCCGCTGGGCGAGGCCCGCGAACTGGACGACCGCCGCTGGGCGCTGGATCACATCGAGGTCAAACTCGCCAAATTGCCGGCCATGATGCAAACAGAAGCCGGCAGAAAAATGGCGGAACTGCGGCTGCAATGGTTGCGCGACTTCCGCCGGCAATTTTGCCAGGAATGGCTAACCGGCTAGCCCAGACGGCGCCGAACTCGGTAAGTCATTGATAGTCAAATCAAAACAATTCTAGCTTTGAAACTATCAACTCAATGACAAAACCATGGGCATGGCGCAAAATAAACGCACCCCACCCCCGAGTTCAAGCATGATTCTGAAGCTGCAAAGCAATACCCATGGCCGAGACTGGGCGGTTGGTGACATTCACGGATGCTTCCGCCAACTGTCGCGCTTGCTGAAAATGGCCGCCTTCAATCCCGAATGCGATCGCCTGCTGTCGGTTGGCGACATGATAGATCGCGGCGCCGACAGCGCAGCGGTGCTGGAGTGGCTGGCGCAACCCTGGTTCTATGCGGTGCGCGGCAATCACGAGCAACTGGCGATTGACTCGCTGCTGGGGGACAAGCAAGCCGAAGTCCGCCATGTGAACAACGGAGGCTCCTGGTTGCTGACGCTGCCGGCCCCTCTGCGGCAAGCCTGCCTGACTGCTTTTCAGCGCCTGCCATACGCCATTGAAGTTACCGATGCGGACGGCGGCAAGATCGGCGTGCTGCACGCCGACTGCCCGGACAACGACTGGGAAGCGCTGACTTCCGGCCTGGAGAACGGCACCCTGCCGGAGACCAGCCGCAACGTCACGCTATGGTCTCGAGAACGCGCGCGCCACGGCCGCGGCGGCGTCGTGCGCGGGGTGGACCTGCTGCTGGTGGGCCATACCCCGCAAACCAGCGCCACCCGCTTTGACAATGTGCTGAACCTGGATACCGGCGCCGTCTACGGCGGCAAACTGACTCTGTTCTGCCTGAACGACTTCGTCGAACTGTCTCTGCCCAGTGAAGACGACGCTCTGCTAGGTTTCCACCTGCACGAATAGCGCGACGGTGGCGCGCCGCGGCCGGGATGGCTAGAATGCGGCGCTCTGTCTTTTATCCCAGGAGTTCAAGATGGCCAGCAAGAAAGCCGCGACCAAGCCCCAGGCGCAGCAACGCCAGCAACAGGACAAGCGCTGGAACGCCGCGGAACAGGCCTGTCGCGAAATCATGAGCTTGCTGGAGGCTTTGGAGCCCAGCTTGGCCGCACAGCAAACCTCGGCCCAATACGCGCAGATGGCGGCCGTGTACTACAAGAAAATCCGCAATGGCCGGGTGCTGTCGCCCGGCGACTTCAATCTGGCCGCCGATGTCGCCGCCAGCGCCCGCCGCGCCTTGCAAGTCTTGGCGCCAAAGCTGGACTTTTCTCCCCTGCCGCAAGCGGCCGACTGCCAGCGCATGCTGACGCTGGCCGACGGCGTTTTGGCGGCGATGAGCGAATTGAAGGCTGCCGGCCGCCGCCAGCCCTGAGCCTGTTCAAGACCCCACCACCGGCACGCGGCAGACTCTGAACAGATTCTCAGGCCTCGTCTGCCGCCGGCTGCTCGGTCTGCTGCAAGCGCCACATCTCAGCGTAGCGGCCGCCGCGCTCCAACAGTTCCCGGTGCGCGCCCTGCTCCAACACACGCCCGGCCTCCATCACCAGGATCTGGTCGGCGTCGACAATGGTGGATAACCGGTGGGCGATGATCAAAGTGGTGCGGTTGGCGGAGATCTCCGCCAGCTCGCGCTGGATCGCCTTCTCGGTCCTGGAGTCCAGCGCACTGGTGGCCTCGTCGAAAATCAGAATGGGCGGGTTCTTCAGAATAGTGCGCGCAATCGCCACCCTTTGCTTTTCCCCGCCGGACAGCTTTAGCCCTCGCTCGCCCACCATCGTGTCGTAACCATCCGGCAGACCGCTGACAAAGTCATGGATATGCGCGGATTTGGCCGCCTCTATCACCTCCTCGCGGCTGGCTCCCGGCCGGCCGTAAGCGATGTTGTAATACACCGTGTCGTTGAACAGCACGGTATCCTGCGGCACGATGCCGATATGGGCGCGCAGGCTGTCCTGAGTCAGTTCGCGAATGTCGCGGCCGTTGACCAGAATCCGCCCCTGTCCAACGTCGTAATAGCGGAACAGCAAGCGCGACAGCGTGGATTTGCCGGCGCCGCTGGCGCCGACCACAGCCAGCGTCTTGCCGGCCGGAATATCGAAACTGACTTCGCTTAGAATCCGGCGCTTGCTTTCATAAGCGAAACCCACCTGCTCGAAGCGCACCCCGGCCGCCCGCGCGGCCAAGACCTCAGCCCCTGGCGCGTCCGCCACCTCCTCGTTGGCGCTCAGCAGCGCGAACATGCGCTCGATGTCGGCCAGAGAATGCTTGATCTCGCGATAGACAAAACCCAGGAAGTTCAAGGGCGCGTACAACTGGGTAATAAAAGTGGCCACCAGCACCACGTCCCCCACCGTCATCCTCCCGGCCACGACCTCGCGCGCGGACAACACCATGATCAAAGTGACGCCGCTGGCGATGATCAGGCCCTGGCCGGCGTTGAGCATGGACAGAGATACCTGGTTCTTGATCGCGGAAGCCTCCCAGGCCGCCAGATTCTTGTCGTAGCGCTCCGCCTCATAGCCTTCGTTGTTGAAGTATTTCACCGTCTCGTAATTTAGCAGCGCGTCGATTGCCTTGGCGTTGGCCTTGGAATCCAGATCGTTCATGCTGCGACGGTAAACG
This sequence comes from Chromobacterium sp. W521, assembly GCF_052805975.1. Taxonomy (NCBI): domain Bacteria; kingdom Pseudomonadati; phylum Pseudomonadota; class Betaproteobacteria; order Neisseriales; family Chromobacteriaceae; genus Chromobacterium; species Chromobacterium sp. W521. Next base: position 319,186 of record NZ_JBRBAF010000003.1, on the reverse strand, counting down.
GTGCGCCACTCTGTCACCACCAGGGTGAAAGCAATGTAGACGGCGATGGTGCCGAAAGTCACCAACGCGAACGGCCAGGCGTAACGGTGTAGAAGAATAGCGGTGACCATGCCGATTTCCAGCAGCGTGGGCAGGATGTTGAACACGGTGAAATTGAGCAGAAAGCCTATGCCCTTGGTGCCGCGTTCGATGTCGCGGCTCATGCCGCCGGTCTGGCGCTCCAGGTGAAACCGCAACGACAGCCGCAGCAGATGCTGAAACACGCCGCCAGCCACGCTGCGCACCGCGCCCTGTATCACCCTAGCGAACACCGCGTCGCGCAGTTCCCCCAGCACGCTGGACAACAAGCGGGCGCAGCCATAGCCGGTCAGCGCCAACACCGGCAACGCCAAGAGGGTGGCCGGCACCGAAAGTTGATCAACGATGTCTTTCAGATACAAGGGCACGCTGACCGCGGCCACCTTGGCCAGCACCATACAGGATAGCGCCAGCAGCACCCGCCACTTGAACACCCACAAATAGGGCAAAAGCGTTTTGAGGGTGGCGACATCGTTTCGGCGGCTAGGAGCCGGGCCGGAATGGGTAAAGCGCATATTCGGGATTGCCTGTTGGGTCAAGCTGTTCCAAAGTGAGAGTTGAGTTGTTTTGCAAACATCATCAACGCTCGCCAGGGGGCGCGGACATGTGGATATTATTGCTGGAAGCGGCGATTGCCGGCGGATTGGCCACCTTCATCGTCTGGTGGACCTGGCCAAGGGAAAAATAACGCCGCCGGCTTTGTGAAGCCCCGGCGCCGGTTCAAAGTCTAGCGAGATGGAGCGAAGCAAAGCGTTGAGGCTGACGGAAACGGCATGGTCAAGCGACGCATGAGCATGCCGGCTCCGGCTTCAACGCCGCGTCGCCAACGCGCAGCGGACATTGAACGGGCCATCAATGCAGCACGCGCGGCGCCACCAGGTTCATCTCGGGGATTTCGGCCTCGAAACGCTTGCCGTCGTCGGCCAGGAACTGATAGCTGCCCTTCATTGAGCCGTAGGGCGTTTTCAGATGGGTGGCGCTGGAATAGTCGAAAGACTGCCCCGGCTCGATGCGCGGCTGCTCGCCCACCACGCCCATGCCCCGCACTTCCTGCACCTGCTCGTTGGCGTCTGCGATGATCCAGTGGCGGCTGACCAGTTGCGCCGGTTCGCTGCCGGTGTTGGTGATGCGGATGCGATAGCCGAACACATAGATGTCGTTGGCCATATTGGACTGTTCTTCGATGTAATGCGGTTCGGCTTCCACTTCGACACGGTAGGTTTTTTCCGCCATGTTCAGCGCTCCTTTTGTTGTTTGTGCTTCATTTTATCCCGCCGGGACGCTTTTGGCGCGGTAGAATGTGTCCATCCCGTGTTCATCCTTGCCCAAAGCAACGCCCTATGCGCACTTTCCGTATCGCTCCCAGCATTCTTTCCGCCGATTTTTCCTGTCTTGGTCAAGAGGTTCGCGATGTCATCGCCGCCGGCGCAGACATCATCCATTTCGATGTGATGGACAACCACTACGTGCCCAACCTGACCATAGGGCCTATGGTGTGCGAAGCCATCCGCCCGCACAGCGCCGCGCCCATCGACGTCCATCTGATGGTGAAGCCGGTGGACAGCCTGGCCGCCGCCTTCGCCAAAGCCGGCGCGGACATCATCACCTTCCACCCGGAAGCCTCCGAGCACGTGGACCGCACGCTGGGCCTGATCAAGGACGCGGGCTGCAAAGCGGGCCTGGTGTTCAACCCGGCCACCTCGCTGTCCTATTTGGATCACGTGATGGATAAGATAGACATGGTGCTGATCATGTCGGTGAACCCGGGCTTCGGCGGGCAGAAATTCATCCCGCACGCGCTGGACAAGGTGCGCGAGGCGCGCCGCCGCATTGATGAATACACCGCCAAGCACGGCGGCGAAATCTGGCTGGAAGTGGACGGCGGCATCAAGGCCGACAATATCCGCGCGGTGGCCGAGGCCGGCGCCGACACCTTCGTCGCCGGCTCCGCCATCTACGGCCAGGACAACTATAAAACCGTGATCGACGCGATGCGCGCCGAGCTGGCCCAGCTTAGCTGAAACCGGCCCCCTTCCCAGGAGCACAGAATATGCATGCCTTCATCGTGACCGGCGCCTCCCGCGGCCTAGGCTTGGCGTTGACCGAAGCCCTGCTTGCCGACGGCTACCGCGTGGCCGGCCTGGCGCGCGGCGCCGTGGACGCGCTGGCCCCGCTGGCGCGCCGCTATCCGGAACGCCTGATCGCCCTAGACGTCGATCTCTCCGACGCCGCCGCGGTGGCCCCGGCCATCGCCGCCGCGGTGGAACAACTGAAACCGGCCGATTGCGCCAGCCTCAACCTGATCAACAACGCCGGCGTGGTCACCCCCATTGCCCAAGCCGGCCATTACCCGGCCGAGGACTTGGTACGCGCCTTGGCGATCAATCTGGCGGCGCCGATGCTGGCCACCGACGCGCTGCTGCGCGCCAGCGCCAACCTTAAAGCTCGCCGCCGCATCCTCAACATTTCCTCCGGCGCCGCCGCCAAGCCCTATCCGGGCTGGAGCGTGTATTGCACCACCAAGGCCGGGCTGGACCACTTCAGCCGCAGCGTGGCCGCGGAGCAGGCCGGCCAGGACAATGCCGCGCAAATCGTCTCGCTCTACCCCGGCGTGGTGGACACCGACATGCAGGCCAGCATCCGCGGCAGCGACGCCAAACAGTTTCCGCAAAAAGCGCGTTTCGACGCGCTGAAAGCGGACGGCGAACTGAGCACCCCGGCCGCCGCCGCGCGCCGCATCGTCGACCACCTGCTGTCGCCGGCCTTTGGCCTGCAAGCCGTGGTGGATATCCGCAACCTGGGCTAAAGCCTACTCTCGATCTGCCGCGCGCAAACGCGCGCGGCAAGCACCAAACAGCGGCCAAGGCCGCCGCACTGAAACGCATATGAACCTGAAACACATCAAAGCCGTCGCCTTCGATCTGGACGGCACCCTGGTAGATTCCATCCCCGATCTGGCCGCCGCCGCCAACGCCATGCGTGAGCACCTGGACCTGCCGCCGCTGCCGGCCCTGCGCATTCAAGAACATGTCGGCGACGGCATCGCCAGCCTGGTCCACCGCGCGCTGACCAATGAACGCGACGGCCAGGCCGATGCCGCGCTGTGGGAGCGCGGCTATGTTTTCTTCATCCAGTACTACCGCGAACACCTGAGCGACCGCACCACCGTCTACCCCGGCGTTAGCGAGGGCCTGGGCCTGCTGCGCGCGCTGCAACTGCCGCTGGCGGTGGTGACCAACAAATCCGAGCGGCTAGCGCTGCCGCTGCTGGAGCAGCTTGGCCTGCGCGACCACTTCAGTCTGGTCATCGGCGGCGACACCCTGGCGGAAAAGAAACCGTCGGCGCTGCCGCTGCAACATGTCTGCCAGGTACTGGGCATCGCACCGGAGCAGATGGCGATGGTGGGCGACTCCGCCAACGATGTGCTGGCCGCTCGCAACGGCGGCTGCGCCGCCATCGCCGTCAGCTACGGCTACGCCGACGCGGCGAGCCTGGGCGCCGACTTGATAGTGGCTAATATTGCCGAACTATACGATTTGATGAAGAATAGCTGATCAGCTGATAATTTCTTTTATGGATGACGTCTTCATGAAAAAGCAAGGATACCGGCGTGGATGCCGATGGCGTCGCTCAATGCCTGTTTAACAAGCCGCATTCGACCTCACCACGACCACAAAAGCGCAGGACCCGCCATGACCCATGAAGAATTCAACCGCCTGGCCGCCGCCGGCTACAACCGCATCCCGGTCAGTCTGGAGTTGTTCGCCGACCTCGACACCCCGATGTCGGTCTATCTGAAGCTGGCCAACCAACCCTATTCCTATCTGTTGGAATCCGTCGTCGGCGGCGAACGCTTCGGCCGCTATTCCTTCATCGGCCTGCCGTCCACCACCCGGCTGCGGGTCAGCGGCCAGCAGGTACAGGTGGAATACGGCGACAAGGTCATCGAGCGCCACAACGGCGACCCGCTGGCCTTCATTGAAGCCTTCCAACAACGCTTCCACACCCCGCCTCAACCCGGCCTGCCGCGCTTCACCGGCGGCCTGGTGGGCTATTTCGGCTACGACACCATCCGCCATATTGAAAAACGCCTGGCGGAGACCAGCAAGCCCGATACCATAGGCACGCCGGACATGCTGCTGATGGTGTCAGAGGAGTTGGCGGTGGTGGACAACCTGTCCGGCAAGCTTTATCTGATCGTCTACGCCGACCCGGAAGTGCCCAACGCTCTGCTCAAAGCCGAAGCGCGGCTGGCGCAACTGCGCGCCCGCCTGCGCGCGCCGCTGGAAGCGCCCTTGTCCTTGCCCGGCCAAAGCACGCAATCGGCGTCCGAATACGGCGAACAGGCCTTCAAGGACGCGGTGTCCGCCTGCAAGCGCTACATTCAGGACGGCGACATCATGCAGGTGGTTTTGTCGCAGCGCATGCAGATGCCGTTCGCGGAGTCCCCGCTCAGCCTCTACCGCGCGCTGCGCAGCCTGAACCCATCGCCCTATATGTTTCTTTATCATTTCGACGACTTCCACGTGGTGGGCGCCTCGCCGGAAATCCTGGTCCGCCGCGAGCAAGACACCGTCACCGTGCGTCCTATCGCCGGCACTCGCCCGCGCGGTCAGACCCGCGAGCAGGACGAGGCGCTGGCCGCGGAGCTTCTGGCCGACCCCAAGGAAATCGCCGAGCATGTGATGCTGATGGACCTGGGCCGCAACGACGTGGGCCGCGTCGCCGCCACCGGCAGCGTGCGCGTCACCGACAATATGGCTATCGAACGCTATTCCCATGTGATGCACATCGTGTCCAGCGTGGAAGGCAAGGTTGGTCCGGAAGTGTCGAACATCGATGTGCTCAAGGCCACTTTTCCGGCGGGAACCCTGTCCGGCGCGCCCAAGGTGCGGGCGATGGAAATCATCGATCAGTTCGAACCCAGCAAGCGCGGCATCTACGGCGGCGCGGTCGGCTATCTCGGCTTCAACGGCGACATGGACCTGTGCATCGCCATCCGCACCGCGGTGTTGAAGAACCGCATGCTCTACGTGCAAGCCGGCGCCGGCATCGTCGCCGATTCCTCGCCGGAAATGGAGTGGCAGGAAACCCAGAACAAGGCGCGCGCGGTGCTGCGCGCCGCGGCGTTGGCCCAGCAGGGGCTGGACGCCTGAGCCAAACGGCCCGCCAAGGCGGGCCGTTTTAGCCGGCGCGAAGCAATGCTCCACCACCCACGTCCTGCCGACTTCAGGAGCGAAACTCTGAGCCAGCCCACCACTTTACGCCCTGCCCAGCTCGCGGACCTCGCCTTCCTCCTAGCTCTGCGCCGCGCCAGCATGGGTCCGCACCTGCAAGCGGCGAACATGCCCAGCGATGAAGACGCGCACCTGAGTCGCATCCACTACGGCCTCCAACATGCCAAAATCATCATGGAGGGCGAGCGGGACATAGGCCTGCTCAAAGTCGCGCGCCACCCTGCCGCCTGGCAGTTGATCCAGCTGCAACTACTGCCGGACCGGCAAGGCCACGGCCTGGGCTCACAATTACTACGCGGCTTGCAGCGCGAGGCTGAACACGCCGGAGCCGCTTTGGAACTCCGCGTGCTGGAGCGCAACCCGGCGCGGCGGCTCTACCTGCGCCTGGGATTTGTCGACATCCAACACGCCGACGGCGAATTCCTGATGCGCTGGAGCGCCAGCCCGGCCTAGGCCGCCGGCCACAACACCGGAAACCAATCCTCGCGCAGCCGCTGGCCCGGCTGCATGCCATGATCCGGATAAGGCGGCGAGGTGCGACCGGGACGCTCGACGTAGCGCGCATCGTCGCCCAGCCAGCGCAATGACAAGGCTCGCCGCCTACCGCCGCCGGGATTGCCCCGCGCGCCGTGCACAGTGCGGAAGTCGAACAGCACCGCGTCGCCGGGTTCCAAAGCCCATTCCAGCACCTCCATGCCCGGCTCGCGATCCGGGTCCGGCGCGTCTCGATATCGGCGCGCGTCGCCTTGATAAAAACTGGATTCATCTTTCCAGCGCAGCGGCCGCACCCACTCCTGCCAGCGGTGCGAACCGGCGATCAAGCGCAACGTCGCCTCGCTCACCGGGTCCACCGGAATCCAGAAACTGACAGTCTGCTCGCCGTCGACAAAGTAATACGGGATGTCCTGATGCCAAGGCGTGGGTTTGTGCGTGCCCGGCTCTTTGACCAGCACATGTTCATGGAAGAATTGCGCGGTGGCCGAACGCATCAGCGCGGCGGCGCCGGCCGCGGCCGGGGATTCCGTGACCACCGCCTGGAATTCAGGAACCCGCCGCCAGTTGCAATAGTCCTCAAAGAAGGAGCCCGGCTCGCCGGCGGCCACCACATTGCCGGCGTACGGCCCCGGAGCGCGCAAATTGCGCTCGATGCCGGCGGCGATGACATCGACCCAATCGCGGAACAGGCCGCGCAGGCAAACCGCGCCGTCGCGCTGGAAGGCGGCGATGTCGGCGGCGGAAATCTCGGGACAGGCAAGCATGGCGTTCTCCTCTTTCCAGGGTTCAAAGTCTGTCGCGCCTCGTGAAGCGTTGCACGGCGAGTACAAGCTCATTTTCGCTCGCTCCCGCCTTGTCTCGCCCTCGCTCGCGAAACGTTGAACAGGCTCTAATGCGTGTGGGCACCGCCGCTGCGGGCGCTTGTCCTCACTATCGCCGCAAACCCATGCCAAAATAAAATAATATGTTTTGATTATCCTCCTCGGAAAAAGCGATGAAGTTGACCCTGCGCCAATTGCGCTACGCGCTGGCCGTGGCCCGCCACGGCGGCATCAGCGCGGCGGCCGAGAGGCTGAACGTGTCTCAACCTGCCGTGTCCGCCGCCGTTGGCGAGCTGGAAAACATCCTGGGACAAGCGCTATTCATCCGCACCCGCGGCGCCGGAATGGCGACGACGCCGTTTGGCAGACAGGCCTTGGCGCAGGCGCGACGGACCGTGGAAGCCGCAATAGCGCTGGAGGGGCTGGCCAATGGCGCGGACGCGCTGGCCGGGGAGTTGGCGCTAGGCTGCTTCGAGGACTTGGCGCCCTACTGCTTGCCGCCTGTGTTGCGCGCGCTGCGCGAACGTCACCCCTCTCTACGCGTGGAGGTGCGTGAATGCGGGTTCGACCTGATCGGTCCACAGCTGCTTCAGGGCGGGCTGGACGCCGCCATCAGCTATGATCTGGCGCTGCCGCCCACGCTGGCCTTGACCGAACTGCGCACGCTGGCGCCCCACGCGCTGCTGGCGGTTGACCACCCGCTGGCGCAAACCGAAAAGGTGATGTTGAAGGAGCTGTGCGAATGGCCGCTGCTGCTGACCGAACAGGCGCACAGCGGCCCGCACTTTCTGGACTTGCTGCGCATGCACGGGTTGCGACCGGCGCGGCTGGAATCGGTCCGCAGTTTTGAACTACAGCGCGGCATGGTGGCCCACGGTCTGGGCGTGGCCATCGCTTACACCCGGCCCAGCGGAGACCACAGTTACGACGGCCGGCCGCTGACGCTGCGGCCCATCGCCGAACCGCTGCCGGAGCAACGCATTGTGCTGGCCTGCCTGCGCGAGCGGGCGGAGACGCCGGCCATTGCCGCGCTGCGTGAACGCGCGCTGGACTGGTTCTCGGCCAGGCCCGCTTTTGGGGTCGGCGCGGCCGGCAACGATACATGACAAGACATTTAAAGGCGGGGTTCACTCTGTCGCGTGACCGCGAAGCGCGGCAGATCAAAAACAGGTTCTCAGCCAGCCTGGGCCTGCAAGTACTGACTTATCTTGGCCGCGCTGACCTTCTGCATGCCGCACAATTGGCTGTGATCGGCCAGCCGCGCGCCGTAGCGGCGGCTGAGCTCGCCCTGCAAATGGCACAACAGTTGCGCGGCCATTTCCGCGTCGGCCAGCGCGCGGTGGGCGCGGCCGGTGTCCGGCAAGCTCAGCCAGCGCGCCAAAGTGCCCAGCTTGTGGTCCGGCGCCTGCGGCAGCACCCGGCGCGACAACAACAGGGTGCAGGCGAAGTCCTGCTTGCGCGCCAGACCCAGTTGGGACAGCTCGTAATCCCAAAACTTGCGGTCGAAACTGGCGTTGTGAGCGGCCAGCGGCGTGTCGCCGACGAAGCGCGCCGCTTCGGCCATCGCTACCGCCGGCGGCGGCGCGTCGCGCAACATCGCGTTGCTGATGCCTGTCAGGCGCTCGATCATCGGCGGAATCCACACGCCGGCGTTGATCAGGCTTTGATAGCGGCCGACGATGCGGCCGTCCTCCAGCAGCGCCACGCCGATTTCGGTGGCGCGGCAATCGCGCCCCGGAGACGCGCCGTTGGTTTCGAAGTCGATGACGGCGATGCGTCTACTCATTTCAGCGCCGCCCGCGCCGCCTCTTCCGGGCTCAGGCCATCGTAGTACTGATCGGTGTACCACTCCGCCTGTTCCTCGATATGCTCCTGCGCCTCCGCCACGGTGGCGCCGGCCGCCACCAGGTGAGTCTCCACCTCGGCGCACCATTCCAGCAGCGCGCGGGTTTCCTCGTCCAACTCGTCTTGTTTTTGCTTCTTGGCCATGGCCGTATCCTCACATCGCTTCCGCGTGCCGAAAACTGCGCATTCTACCCGCGCAGGCGGCAGCGGCCAAACCGCTCACACCCGCATATGGCGGATGGATTCGCTCAGCTCGCCGAAATGGCCGCGCAGTTGCACCAATTCGTCTTGCACTTGTCCCACCGAACGGCTGGTAATGCCGGCGTGCTGGGTTACTTCGTCGACGTTGGCCAGGATCTGCGCCCCGGCCGCCTTCTGGTTATCCAGCAGCCGGGAGATATTGCGGATGCGCTCCTCCGCTACGCCGGCCTGGCTGCCGATCTGATCCACCATGCCGCCCAGCTGCTTCACCAGTTCCACGCCCTGCTCCACCTGGCCCACACCGTTTTCCATGCTGCTGACCACTTGCTCCGAGGTGGCCTGCAACTGGGAAATGACGTTGACGATGTCCGCCGTCGCCTGTGCGGTGCGCTCCGCCAGCGCGCGCACCTCGTCCGCCACCACGGCGAAGCCGCGGCCGGATTCGCCTGCGCGCGCGGCTTCGATAGCCGCGTTCAAGGCCAAAAGGTTGGTCTGATCGGCAATACCGCGGATTGCGTCCACCATGCCCCCTATCTTGCGGATGTCGCCCTCCAGCAATTGCACACTGTTAGCGCTGTGATGAATGGTTTCGGCCAGGTTGCCAATATTGCCCACGGTCTGCTGCACCGCCTTGCTGCCTTCGCTTGAGCATTGCCCCACTTCGCCGGCGATGCGCAAAGTGCTGTCGGCATGCTCGGCCACGCTGGCCAGATGGTCGGCTAGTTGCTGAATGGCGCCGGCCATGGACTGCGCCGAATCGGTTTGCAACCGGCTGGCCTGTTCCACGCTTTGGGTGAGTTGGGCGATCTCGTCGACCGACTCCCCAAGCGCGCCTGAGGTCTGGCCCACTTTGCCCACAATGCCCTGTAGGGTGTCCATCAGGGTATTGAATTCTCCAATGGCGGCACCCAGCTCATTACGCCGCCCCACATGAGCGCGGATGGACAAATCGCCGCTGCGTTCGATACGTTGAGCCGCATCCTTGAAACGCTCGATAGGCGGCAGCACCGATCGCGCCACCCACCAGCACAGCAGGGCCATCAGCAAAGCCGCGGCCAGCGCCGCCACAATGATTATCACGGCGGCCACGCCCACCTGCGCCACCGTGCTGTCATTCTGCCGGCGCGAACCGCTGTCGATGGCGTCAGCCAGTTTTTCCATCTTGTCCTCCAGCAGCGCGAAATCCTGCTGGAAGTCCTTCAGCTTGGCCGCGGCCTGCTCCGGCTGGTCAAAGCCAGCGGCTACGATGGCGGCGGCCGCTCCGGTATAGCGTTCCACCACCGGCAGAATTTGCTGCAGCAAGGAACGGGCCTCGGGATCACTGATCTTGTCCTGGTTTTCCTTCATCGCACCGAGAAAGCGCTTGCTGTGCTCGTCCACGTCCTTGCGGATTTCGGCCAGCGCGGCGCGATCGCCATTTTTCTGCGCCAACATCAGCGCCAGAACATCGCCGTGCACCGCGTCGTGCATCATGTCGGCATCCATCTGTCGCCGCACCTCGCCCTGGCTGTCCAGCAATTCATTGATACTGCGCACCAAGTGCACTGTACTTTGGTAGCCAACCGCGCCGATCAGCAGGCAGGATACCACTACGCCGAAAGCCAGCAGCTGCAGCTGCACCCGAATCGTCAAGCCTTGCATAGCGGTCCCCTTGCCTTAGCGCTCATGTCTATAGCATTAACACTAATACATTCCCAAGATTCCGCCGAAGCCGTTGCGGCCGGCTACAGATCCACCTTGCCGCGCAGGGACTTGACCTCGCCGCGCCGCGTCTTGCCGGCCAGCCGGCGCTGCTTGGAGCCGTAAGTGGGTTTGGTGGCGCGGCGCGCCTTGGGAGTGTGGCTGGCGGCGTCGACCCAGGCTTGCAGGCGCTGAAGCGCGTCCGCGCGGTTCAATTCCTGGGTGCGGTGCTGCTGGGCCTTGATCACCACCACGCCCTCTTTGTTCAGGCGCTGATCCGGCAAGGCCAGCAGCCGCTCCCGCAGCCATTCCGGCAGGGAGGAGGCCCGCACGTCGAAGCGCAGATGCACCGCCGACGACACTTTGTTGACGTTTTGCCCGCCCGCGCCTTGCGCGCGCATCGCGCTGAATTCCACTTCGCGCTCGCTGATCGGATACCGCGGCTTGTCCATGATGCAAACCAACAATCAAAAGAAATAATTGTAGCGCACGCGCCGCATCCCTTGGCATGGGGCGGCGTTTTATTTCAGAGTGAAATTGTATGAATATCAATAGACTGCTATTGTCGTCGGCTTGCCTGGCCGATACCCTGCCGGACGCTCTTTGCCCATAGAACACGATGTCACTTTTTCTCGACCCTCGGACTACACTGGCTTGCACCGCCGGCTACAGCCTGGTCATCTCCCTGGTCACTTTCCTGTTCTGGCAGCGCAGCCAGCGCCAACCCGCGGTGCTGGCGCTCGCCATCGGCGGGTTGCTGGACGCGGCGGCCGGCCTGCTCTACCTTGCGCCGCTGGATCTGGACCCAGCCTTGATTTCCATCAGCGCCAAGCTGCTGATCCAGTTGGCGGCGCTGCACGTTCTGATCAGCATTGAGCGTTTTTACAAGCACTCCAGCCACTACAGCCTGCCCTTGGGCCTGGCCCTGGTCTTCATTCCCCTGCTGCTGTTCATCCACGAAGGCCTCGCACATTCGGCACTGGCCCGCCACGCCATCTTTTCGCTGGGCGCCTGTCTGCTATGGGGCTTGATCGCCTGGCGGCTGTGGCAGGCGGAACAGGATTCTCCCCGCGCCGGCAAATCGCTGGCCTCGGCGCTGGCGATGCTGACCCTGCTGCTGGAGCTGGCGCGACTGGCGCTGGCGCTATCCGCCATACAGCCGGACATCGAAGTCGCCGGCCAGCGTCAGAACCTGCTGCTGCTGATGACACAGTGGTCCGGCTACGGCGTGGTGGTATGCCAGCTCTATCTGGTGTACGAGCGGGCGATGGATCAGTTGTTGCAGCAATCACGCAGCGACAGCCTGACCCGCTTGCTGAACCGGCGCAGCTTCGATGAAGAGGCGGTGGCCGCCTTCCGTCTGGCCCAGCGCGAGCGGCGGGCTCTGTCCTTGATCGTGCTGGATCTAGACCATTTCAAAAGCATCAACGACCGTCACGGTCACCTGGCCGGCGACCAGGCGCTGACCGCGCTGGCCGACTGCCTGCGACGCCAAGCGCGTCAAACGGATCTGATCGGCCGCCACGGCGGCGAGGAGTTCTGCATTCTGCTGCCGGATACCGGCAGAGAGCAGGCGGGCCAGGTGGCGGAGCGGCTGCGCGCCGCCATCGCCCGCATTGAACTGCCGCTGCCGGACGCCGGCGCGCAGCTGCGCTTCACCGCCAGCTTGGGCGTGGCCTGTCTGAACAGCAGCCACGCTTCGCTGGAAAGCCTGTTCTGCGAGGCCGACGCCATGCTGTACCAAGCCAAGCACCACGGCCGCGACAAAGTGATGCTGTCTGCGCTGCCGGCCGCCGCGGCTTGATTCAAGACCGGGCGGACTGCGCCAAACCCTCGCACACCGGCTTTTGCGGATCGCCGGCCGGCAGCTTGCCGCACACCTCGTCCAGCTGTCCGGCCAAGCGCGCCAGCGTCGCCGCCTGCTGTTGCTGCCGGCCCCAGGCCTTGAGCCGGTTTACGGCTTTTTCCAGCGAGCGCCGGTTGCGTTCGTAGAAGGCGCTGGGCGTGCTGCCCGCTTCCTTGAAGATTGCGCTGGCGGTGCTCTCTATTCGTTTTTCATCCCCCGGCGCCAACTCAATCGCCCCGCTCAAATAGCTGACGCCCCATTGCAGACGCGTAGCCGGGCCGTTGGCGGCTTCGTAGGCCTGGCGATACCAGTCCAGCGCCGCGGCCTTGTCGCCTCGCTGCTTAGCGTTGAAAGCCAGGATCAGCATATGGTAATAAGGCGCGTGCGAACGGCCCAGCTCCGCCTTGAGCAGCGCGTCGGATTCGTCCAGCCAGCCCGCTTGCGTCAACAGATCTGCGCCTGCGGTGATGACCGCTTGGCGTTCGTAGGGATTTCCGGTGGCTTTGTCCGCCGCCGCCACTCGCTGTTTGACCTCCTCGCGCAAGGCGCGCGGCAATTCGCCCTTGGGCTGGTTCAAGCGAGCCAACGCCAACCGCGACGACAAGGCGCCCAGGCGGTCCGCGGTGGACAAGCCCGCGTCCACGGCCAGTTTGTCCAAAGCGGCGTCCCATTGCGCCGCCAGCGCCAAGCGCTCAGGCCCCTCCGCGCTCAAGGCCTTGACGATGTCGGCGGCGCTGTTGATCAAGATGTCGGCGTTGACGCGCGGCTGGGCCAAGGCTGCGCGCGCGACTGCCTGCCCTTGCGCGCGGTCCGTCACCGGCGTCTCCTCGCCGGCCGCGGCGGCCAGCGCTTTCAACTTCAACCGCAAGGCAGTGGCCGTCGGCTGGGCCGGAACCTTGTCCGCCAGCCGCGCCAAAGTCGCCGCCACTTGTTTCTCCGGCACGATCTGCGCCTGATCCGTGTCCCAGGAATAGTCCGCCAGCAATTGCCAGTCCCCATCCGCCAACGCATCGCCGGCCAGGGCAGACTGCAGCAAGACTTTCACCGGCCGCGCCGCCGCCAGGCCCAGTTCCAGCGTGCGCAGATAACGCTCCGGGTCCACCTCGCCCGGCAGGCGGGTGATCTCCGCGCCGTCCGGCCGAAACAGAATCATGGTTGGATAGCCGCGTACTTTGAACTCGCTGCCCAGTTTTTGCGCGTCCGGGCTGTCGCCGTCCAGGTAAACCGGCACGAACTGGCGAGTGCGGGCGATGAAATCCTGGCGGTTGAAAATGGTGGCCTTGACCTGGTTGCATGGCGGGCACCATACCGCGCCCCAGTACAGGAACAACGGCTTGTTTTCCGATTTGGCCTTGGCAAAAGCGGCCGGAACGTCGCCCTGCAGCCAGGCAATGCCGGGCGGCAGCGCGTGGCCGTCCGCAGGGGCGGAAGCGGCTTCTGCCGGCAGCGCCAGGCTGGCGGCGACAAAGGCCAGCGAGATCAAGGTAAGCTTCATCGCAGAATTCTCTTATGGTTGGGTTGTCGAACCATGCTAACGCAATTATTCGAACGTAATAAAGTGCGATCGCTTCTGTGCTTAGCGATAAAAAATCCAATGTCGCGTTTCCACTGCGCGACACCGCCCCTTTCGCCGCAAGGACACCACGCATGACTACTCCCCCCGCTTACTGGCTTGGCCCTCTATTGCTGGAAAACGGCTTCGAACGCGACGCCGCCGGCCAAGTCGTCTCCACCGCCGCCCGCCGCGCCCATCTGCTGATCGCCGACGGCCGCATCGCCGAAATGCGCTTCGACTCCCCTCCCGACGACGGCCGGCCGCGACGCGACGCATGCGGCTGGCTGGCGCTGCCGGCCTTCGCCGACATGCACATCCACCTGGACAAAGGTCATTACGGCGGCCCCTGGCGCGCCGCGACCCCCTTCATCAGCGTGGCTGAGCGCATCCGCGAGGAACAGGGCTTTCTGCTCGATTTCCTGCCGGACACCCGGCGCCGCGCCGAAGCACTGCTGGACCTGATTGCAGCCAGCGGCGTCGCCTTCGCCCGCGTGCACTGCAATGTGGACCCGGTGGCCGGCCTCGCCACCATGGAGCAAGTTCGCCTGGCGCTGGACAGCCGCCGGCATTGGCTGGATTACGAACTGGTGGCCTTTCCGCAACACGGCCTGCTGGCCGGCGACACGATCAAACTGATGGACCAAGCGCTGGCCTCCGGCTTCGACGTGGTCGGCGGAGTGGACCCGGCCAGCGTGGACGGCGACATCGAACGCTCGCTCAACGCCACGCTGGAGCTGGCGGTCAAACACGGCGCGCCGGTGGACTTGCATCTGCATGATCGCGGCGAACTGGGTGCCTACACGCTGGAACGCCTGGCGCGGCTGAGCGAATCCGCCGGCCTGGCCGGCCGAGTCAGCGTCAGCCACGCCTACTGCCTGGGAGAACTGGAGCCGAGCCGGCTGGATCAGGTGTGCGCGGCGCTGGCCACCAGCGGCATCGCCATCGTGTCGGCCGCGCCCATCGATGTGCCCATGCCGCCGCCGCAAGCCCTGGCCGCGCACAGCATTCCGCTAAGCCTGGGCAACGACAACATCAACGACCACTGGACGCCGTACAACAGCGGCAGCATCGTCGAGCGCGCCAGCCGCTTGGGCGAACGCCACGGATGGAACGACGAATACGCGCTGAGCCGCGCGTTGCGCCATATCACCCGCGGACTGTCGCCGCTGGACGACGCCGGCCGCCGCGTATGGCCGCAGGTCGGCGACGCCGCCAACCTGACGCTGGTGGACGCCTGTTGCTCCGCCGAGCTGATCGCCCGCCGCAAACCGGTGCGCGGGGTGCTGCGCGGCGGTCTGCCGGGCTGGTGGGGCGAGGGCTAGGCCCGGCCTAGCTTTGCCGCCTGAAAAAGCGGTTAGAACCTGTGTACGACCCTTCGTCCGTGCTTTGAAACACGGCTTGATACACAGGAAGCCACGTATCCGACGCGCCCCAGGCCCCTTCAAGCCTGCCGTCGGGTGGCAGGCCCGAGGTCTTAAGCGGCTACCCTGTTTGAGCGATTTGACGGCGGATTCAGCCTTGGGTCATGACCCCTCTCGAAAAGATCGTGAACAGGCTCTTACAGCAACTCCAGCGCCATCGCGGTGGCCTCGCCGCCGCCTATGCACAAACTGGCCACGCCGCGCTTGCCGCCGCGCTGGCGCAACGCCGACAGCAGGGTGATGATGATGCGCGCGCCGGAGGCGCCGATGGGATGGCCCAGCGCGCAGGCACCGCCATACACGTTGACCTTGTCGTGCGGCAGGCCCAAGTCGTGCATCGCCGCCATCGTCACTACGGCAAAGGCTTCGTTGATCTCGTAGAGATCCACATCGCCGGCGCTCCAGCCCGCCTGGGCCAGCAGCTTGCGGATCGCTTCCACCGGCGCGGTGGTGAACCAGCCTGGTTCCTGAGCGTGGGTGGCGTGACCCACGATGCGAGCCAGCGGCCGCAAGCCGCGGCGCGCCGCCTCCTCCGCCGTCATCAACACCAGTGCGGCGGCGCCGTCGGAAATGGAGCTGGCGTTGGCCGGCGTCACCGTGCCGTCCTTCTTGAACGCCGGCTTCAGCGTCGGGATCTTGTCGACGTTGGCCTTCAAGGGCTGCTCGTCGGTATCCACCACCTGCTCTCCCCCGCGGCCGCTCACTGTCACCGGGGTGATTTCATCGCGGAACAGGCCGTCGCGGATCGCCGCCTGAGCACGATTCAGCGAGGCGATGGCGAAAGCGTCCTGGGCCTCGCGGCTGAAGCCGTACTTCTCGGCGCACCATTCGGCGAACACCCCCATCAACTTGCCCTTGTCGTAAGCGTCCTCCAAGCCGTCCAGGAACATGTGGTCCTTGATCTCGCCATGGCCCAGCCGCAAGCCGGCCCGCGCCTTGGTCATCAGATAGGGCGCGTTGCTCATGCTCTCCATGCCGCCGGCCACCATCACCCGCGCGCTGCCTGCGCGCAGCAGATCATGGGCCAGCATGGCCGCCTTCATGCCGGAACCGCACATTTTGTTGACCGTGGTGCAGTTCACCGCCAGCGGCAGGCCGGCGCCCAGCGCCGCCTGGCGCGCCGGCGCCTGGCCCTGGCCGGCCGGCAACACGCAACCGACGATGGCTTCGTCGATGTCCGCCGCAGGCACGCCCGCGCGCTCCACCGCGGCCTGGATCGCCGCCGCGCCCAGCTCCGCCGCCGTCTTGGCCGCCAAAGCGCCCTGGAAGCCGCCCATGGCGGTGCGCGCCATGCCCACGATCACGATGTCTTGCTGTTGCATTGCTTACTCCTCATGTCGATTGCCGGGCATCCGTGCCGCGCCTGTCCAGCGTTTTCTCGCACTGATGCCGTAATTGGGAAATTTCGCTCAATACCACCTTGATGTCTTCCATCTGCTCCAGCAACTGCTGTTCCTTGCGCTGCAGGATGCGGATGAATTCGTGCAGCTGAGGCGCGTCGTCGCTGGCCGCGTCGTACAGCGCGAAGAGCTCGCGGATTTCCTGCAGGGACAGGCCGATGCGCTTGCCGCGCAGGATCAGCATCAGCCGCACCCGGTCGCGCCGGCTGTAGATGCGGCGCTGCCCCGCCCGCAGCGGTTCCAGCAGTTGCTGATCTTCGTAAAAGCGGATGGCGCGCGTGGTCACGTCGAACTCCTGCGCCAACTCGGTAATGCTGTAAGTCTGCTCCGCCATCTCCCTCTCCCGCCCTCCCCGGCGCCGCCGGACCATTCGCGCAACATTCGCCGTTGCGCTTGTCATTGTTGATTGACGTTAACGTAAACGTCAAGCTATCTTGAATACAGCATAGAGCAAATAGTCGAGGAAACAACATGCAAGCCAAAATCGCAGTGGTGGGCGCCGGCACCATGGGCAACGGCATCGCCCAGGTCTTCGCCGCCCATGGTTACGAAGTGCGTCTGGCCGACGTCAGCCAGGCCGCCCTGGACAAGGGCCTGGCCGCCGTCGCCTCCAGCCTGTCGCGGCTGGTGAAGAAAGGCCAGTTGGCCGAAGCCGATGTCCCCGCCATTCTCGCCCGCATCCAGACCACGACCCGCCTTGCCGACCTGGCCGACCGCGATCTGGTGGTGGAAGCCGCCACCGAAAACGCCGCCGTCAAGGAAAGCATCTTCCGCGAGCTGGCCGCCGTGGTGCGCCCGGACGCGGTGCTGGCGTCCAACACCTCTTCGATTTCGCTAACCCGCATCGCCAGTTGGGTCAGCCGGCCGGAGCGCGTGGTGGGCATGCACTTCATGAACCCGGTGCCCGTGATGCAGTTGGTGGAGATCATCCGCGCGCTGCAAACCGGCGACGCCGCTTACCGGCTGGTCTATGAATTGAGCCAGGCCTTGGGCAAAACCCCGGTCACGGTCAAGGACGCCGCCGGCTTCGTCTCCAACCGGGTGCTGATGCCAATGATCAACGAGGCCGCTTTCACGCTATACGAAAACCTGGCCAGCGCCGAGGACATCGATACTGTGATGAAGCTGGGCATGAACCACCCCATCGGCCCGCTGGCCTTGGCGGACCTGATCGGCCTGGATACCTGCTTGTCCATCATGGACATCCTCTACACCGAATTCCGCGACAGCAAATACCGCGCCTGCCCGCTGCTGGCCCAGTTGGTGCAGGCCGGTCACCTCGGCCGCAAGAGCGGCAAGGGTTTTTACAGCTACGCCTGAGCCGGCGCCGTCGGCAACGGGCTTTCATCAAGATTAGACGGAGGCAGCAACATGACCCAGGCAGTCCCCACCATCAAATTGCTGATAGGCGGCGAATTCGTCGAATCCCGCAGCGCCGAATGGCGGAACGTCGTCAACCCGGCCACCCAGGAGGTACTGGCGCGGGTGCCGATGGCCACCCAGGACGAAGTCGACGCCGCCGTCAGCGCCGCCAAGACGGCCTTCGCCAGTTGGAAGAAAACCGCCATCGGCGCGCGCGCGCGCATTTTCCTGAAGTATCAACAGTTGATCCGCGAGCACATGAAGGAACTGGCAGCGCTGCTGACCGCCGAGCAAGGCAAGACCCTGGCCGACGCCGAGGGCGACATCTTCCGCGGCCTGGAAGTGGTGGAGCACGCGTCCGCCATCGGCAATCTGCAACTGGGCGAATACGCGGAGAACGTCGCCGGCGGCGTGGACACCTACACCATGCGGCAACCGCTGGGCGTCTGCGCAGGCATCACCCCGTTCAACTTCCCGGCGATGATTCCGTTGTGGATGTTCCCGATGGCCATCGCCACCGGCAACACCTTTGTGCTCAAACCCTCGGAACAAGACCCTATGGTGACCATGCGCCTGGTGGAGCTGGCGCTGGAAGCCGGCATCCCGCCCGGCGTGCTCAATGTGGTGCACGGCGGCGAACATGTGGTCAACGCCCTGTGCGACCACCGCGACATCAAGGCGGTGTCCTTCGTCGGCTCCACCAAGGTGGGTACCCATGTGCACCATCGCGCCAGCCTCAACGGCAAGCGCACCCAATGCATGATGGGCGCCAAGAACCACGCCATCGTGTTGCCGGACGCCAATAAGGAACAGGCGCTGAACCAGTTGGCCGGGGCCGCTTTCGGCGCCGCCGGCCAGCGCTGCATGGCGCTGTCGGTGGCGGTGCTGGTAGGCGAGGCCCAACAGTGGATTCCGGAACTGGTGGCCAAGGCGCGCGGCCTGAGCGTGGGCGCCGGCAAGGACAACCCAGACCTGGGCCCGCTGATCTCCTGCGCCGCCCGCGAGCGCGTGGCCGGCCTGATCGCCCGCGGCGTGGAAGAAGGCGCGCGTCTGGAGCTGGACGGCCGCGACATCCAGGTGGCCGGCTACGAGCGCGGCAACTTCGTCGGCCCCACCATCTTCTCCGGCGTCAAACCGGAAATGAGCATCTACCACCAGGAAATCTTCGGCCCGGTGCTGTGCCTGATGGCGGCGGACTCGCTGGACGACGCCATCGCCATCGTCAACGCCAACCCCAACGGCAACGGCACCGCGGTGTTCACTCAGAGCGGCGCGGCGGCGCGCAAATTCCAGGAGGAGATCGACGTCGGCCAGGTGGGCATCAACGTGCCCATCCCCGTTCCGGTGCCGCTGTTCAGCTTCACCGGTTCGCGCGGCTCCAAGCTGGGCGACCTCGGCCCTTACGGCAAGCAAGTTGTGCTGTTCTACACCCAGACCAAAACCGTCACCAGCCGCTGGTTCGACGACGCCGCCAGCGGCGGCAAGGTCAACACCACCATTTCGCTGCGCTGACCGGGAGCCCGCCATGGATTTCGCACTGACTGAAGAACAGATCGCTTTTCAGGACAGCGCCCGCGACTTCGCCGCCAGCGAACTCGCGCCGCGCGCCGCCGAATGGGACGAAGAGGAAATCTTTCCGCTGGAGGTGATCCGCCGCAGCGGCGAGATGGGCTTTCTCGGCCTGTACACCCCCGAAGCCTACGGCGGTCTGGGCCTGCCGCGGCTGGACTCCGCCATCATCTTTGAAGAGCTGGCCGCCGGCTGCACTTCCACCGCCGCCTATCTGACCATCCACAATATGGTGGCCTGGATGATAGCCAGCTTCGGCAGCCCGGAGCTGGCTCAGCGCTGGGTGCCGCGCATGGTCAGCGGCGAACTGCTGGGCAGCTACTGTCTGACCGAGCCCGGCGCCGGCTCCGACGCCGCCTCGCTGAAGACCCGCGCCGAGCGCAAGGGCGACCATTACGTGCTCAACGGCTCCAAGATGTTCATCTCCGGCGCCGGCAGCACCCAGGTGCTGGTGGTGATGGCGCGCACCGGCGGCCCCGGACCCAAAGGCGTGTCCGCCTTCGTGGTGCCGGCGGACGCGGCCGGGGTGCAATACGGCAAGAAAGAGAAAAAAATGGGCTGGAACAGCCAGCCCACCCGCGCCATCACCTTCGACAATGTGGAAATCCCCGCATCCAACCGGCTGGGCGAGGAAGGCCAAGGCTTCGCTTTCGCGATGAAGGGACTGGACGGCGGCCGCATCAACATCGCCACCTGCGCGGTGGGCACCGCTCAAGCCGCGCTGGCCGCCGCCCAGCGCTATGTGCAGGAGCGCCAGCAATTCGGCCAGCCGCTGGCCGAGCTGCAAAGCGTGCAGTTCCGGCTGGCGGACATGCTGACCGAACTGGTGGCCGCGCGGCAGATGGTGCGGCTGGCGGCATGGAAACTGGACCAGGCCAGCCCGGACGCCAGCGCTTATTGCGCCATGGCAAAGCGGCTGGCCACCGATTTGAGTTTCAATGTGGCCAACAACGCGCTGCAACTGTTCGGCGGCTACGGCTATCTGAAGGACTTCCCGCTGGAACGCCACGTGCGCGATCTGCGCGTGCACCAGATCCTGGAAGGCACCAATGAAGTGATGCGGATGATCGTGGCGCGCAAACTATTGCAAGACGGCGCGCTGGAAACACTGCGCTGATCGAAGCCGGAAAATCCAAGATGCGGCCTTGCGCCGCCTTGCCTCAGCCGCTTCGCTGGATTTTCCCGGCCTCGCTCAATCAAAACCGAATCCATAAAGGCAAACGCCATGAACAACTACGCCCACCTGAACGTGGAAAAACGCGGCCACACCGTCGTGGTCACCATAGACAATCCGCCGGCCAACACCTGGAACCGAGATAGCCTGAGCGCGCTGAAACGACTGGTGGCGGACCTGAACGCCGACCGCGACATCTACGCGCTGGTGATCACCGGCCAGGGCGAAAAATTCTTCTCCGCCGGCGCCGATCTCAATCTGTTCGCGGACGGCGACAAAAAGGTGGCCACGGAAATGACCATGCTATTCGGCGAGGCCTTCGAGGCGCTGTCCGCCTTCCGCGGCGTCAGCATCGCCGCCGTCAACGGTTATGCGATGGGCGGCGGCCTGGAGTGCGCGCTGGCCTGCGACATCCGCATCGCCGAGGAGCAGGCGCAAATGGCGCTCCCTGAAGCCGGGGTCGGCCTGCTGCCCTGCGCCGGCGGCACCCAGAACCTGCCCTGGCTGGTGGGCGAAGGCTGGGCCAAACGCATGATTCTGTGCGGCGAGCGCATCGACGCGCGCACCGCCGAGCGCATCGGCCTGGTGGAAGAAGTGGTGGCCAAAGGCCAGGCGCTGGACGCCGCGCTCACGCTGGCGGCAAAAGTCGACCGCCAATCGCCATCGTCGGTGGCGGTGTGCAAGCAGCTGGTGCAACGCGCGCGGCTGCAGCCGCCGGCTCACAATCTGATCCACGAACGCGAAGGCTTCATCAAGCTGTTCGACACGCAGGATCAGGGCGAAGGCACCCGCGCCTTCCTGGAAAAACGCGCGCCTCAGTGGAAGAACGCCTGACCTTCACCCAAGGACGAATCCGCCATGTCCCACCTGGTACTGTTTGAAGAACTGCCGGTCCGCGGCGGCCAGCGCATCGCCATCGCCACGCTGAACGCGGAAAAATCGCTGAACGCGCTGACGCTGGAGATGATACGGCTGCTGGACGCACGCTTGAACGCCTGGGAGAACGACGACGCCGTGGTGGCCGTGCTGTTGCGCGGCGCCGGCGACAAGGCCTTCTGCGCCGGCGGCGACGTGCGCTCTCTGCGCGCCGCGCTGCTGGAAGACGGCGACGTCTATCCCAACCCGCACGCCGTCGCCTTCTTCAGCGAGGAATATCGGCTCGATTATCACATCCACCGCTACCGCAAGCCGCTGATCGTCTGGGGCGGCGGCATCGTGATGGGCGGCGGCCTGGGCCTGATGGCCGGCGCCAGCCACCGCGTGGCCACCCCGGCCACCCGCATCGCCATGCCGGAAATCACCATCGGCCTATACCCGGACGTGGCCGGCAGCTGGTTCCTGCAACGGATGCCGGCCAAGCTCGGCCTGTTCCTCGGCCTGACCGGCGCGCCGCTGAACGCCGGCGACGCGCTGCTGTGCAATCTGGCCGACCACGTGCTGCCTGCCGACGGCCAGCCGGCCTTGCTGACGGCGCTGCGCGAACTGGCCTGGGAACAACCGGCGGAACGCCACCACGGCCTGGTCAGCGCCTTGCTTAACGAGATGGAACGCGGCGTGGCGTTGCCGGAAGCCAACGCCGGCCGCAACCTGCTGGCGGTTCACCAACTGATGAACCGCGGCAGCCTGGACGCGGTGGCCGCCGCGCTGCACGACACCGCCTTCGAAGACCCGTGGCTGGCCGCGGCCGCCAAGAGCTTTGCCCACGGCTGCCCCAGCTCCGCTGCGGTGTGTTGGGAAATCTTCCAGCGCGCCAAACACCTGTCCTTGGCCGAGGTCCTGCGCATGGAACTGGCGCTGTCGGTCAACTTCTGCGCCAAGCCGGACTTCCGCGAAGGCGTGCGCGCGCTGCTGGTGGACAAGGACCGGGCGCCTCAATGGCACTACCGCGAGCTGGCCGACATCCCGCCAAGCTGGGTGGACAGCCATTTCGATTCGCCGTGGACGGCGGCCGAACACCCGCTGGCCGCGCTCCAATAACAATAGAGGAGACAGAATATGCAAACCATCGCCTTCATTGGCCTGGGCAATATGGGCGGACCGATGGCCGCCAATCTGCTGAAACACGGTTATAAGCTGAACGTGTTCGACCTGTCCGCCGACGCGCTGGCCAAGTTGGCCGCCGCCGGCGCGCGCTCGGCCTCCTCCGCCGCCGACGCCGTTCGCGGCGCCGACGCGGTGATTTCCATGCTCCCGGCCGGCCGCCACGTGGAAGGCTTGTACCTGGGCGAGTCCGGCCTGTTCTCGCAACTGCCGGCCGGCACCCTGGTGGTGGACTGCAGCACCATAGACGCCGCCACCGCGCGCAAAGTGGCCGCCGCGGCCGACGCCGCCGGCCTCAAAATGCTGGACGCGCCGGTGTCCGGCGGCACCGCCGGCGCCGCGGCCGGCACGCTCACCTTCATCGTCGGCGGCGCCGCCGCCGAGCTGGAACGGGCGCGGCCCTTGCTGCAAGCCATGGGCAAGAACATCTTCCACGCCGGCGCCGCCGGCGCCGGCCAAACCGCCAAGATCTGCAACAATATGCTCTTGGGAATCCTGATGGCCGGCACCGCCGAGGCGCTGGCGCTGGGCGTGAAAAACGGGCTGGACCCCAAAGTGTTGTCCGATATCATCAGCCAGAGCTCCGGCCGCAATTGGGCCACCGAGCTATACAACCCCTGGCCCGGCGTGATGGAGAACGCACCGGCCAGCAGAGGCTACAGCGGCGGCTTCATGACCGAACTGATGCTGAAAGACCTGGGACTGGCCGAGGAAACCGCGCTACACAGCCACGCGGCCAATCCGCTGGGCTCCTTGGCGCGCAATCTGTACGAGGAGCACGCGCAAGCCGGCTTCGGCAAACTGGATTTCTCCAGCATCCTCAAGCACTTCCACCCGCTGGATTGAGTTAGACCGCGCGGCCCCTAAGCTGGTGGCCGCCGTGGACCACGCTTAATGTCCTGAGAACCTGTTTACGATCTCGCGAGCTAGAGCGAGGCAAGGCGAAAACGGCTGAGAAAGCGGAATGCACACGGGGTACATGAGCATTTCGAAGACGTACTCACTGGATAGCGCTGCACAATGCGCAGCAGATCGTAAACAGGTTCTGGAAAACTTGGCCCAAGGCCGTAATGGGTCAGTGCTTGGCCAAGCCAAAGAAGCGTCTGATCTTGTCCACCAGTTCCGCCCGTTGCGGCAAGCCGTTGCCCTCTTGCCAATCCTGCGGCAGCTTGCGAGTGCGCTCCGCCAGCCGCTCCGCCAGAATCGACGAAATCGCCTCCGCCAATTCCTTGCGCGAGCTCAGAATCGCCTGAAAGGCTTCTTTATCCAGCCGCAGGCACTCCACATTGGAACGCGCGATCACGGTGCCGCTGCGCGCCTCTCCGGTCATCAAGCCCATTTCGCCGAAGAAGTTGCCGCCCTCCAGCACGTCCACCAGCTTTCGGCTGCCGTCCGGCAGATTCACCCACACTTCCACCTCGCCGTTGAGCATGATGTAGAGCCAGTGCGCGACCGCGCCCTGGTGCATGATGATGTCGCCGGTGACGAAGGGGGTGAACTTGAGTTGATCGGCCAGCACCACCAGCTCCTCGTCGTTGAGGCTGGACAGAAGCTCCACCTTGCGCAACGCCTGCACCCGTTCTTCCAGATGCTTCTTCATACGCGCTTCCATGTACTTTTCATTGTCCTTGATGGTCAGCACATTGTAGTGCGGCGAGGACATTTTCAGATTATGGCGGCGCAAGGCGGCGTCGATATGGGTGCGCACCACGGAATCAGTCAGATCGTCGGCGGCGAGATCGGTCAGCCAGTAACGCACTGCGTACTTGCTATAGCCGTTCTCGAAGCCCATCAGAATGCAGTTGGGCTCCGGCGACAAGGCCACGCCGGGCAACTGGGCCTCACGCAAGGAGCGTTCCACCACGGTGATGATCTGATTGGGCAAGGTATCCCAGTTAATGTTGAACCACACCCAGCGCCGCCATTGCAACGGCGCGCCCTGGTGCTTGCCCAGGATGGCGAACTGCCCCTTCATCAGCTGGCTGTTGGGAATCACCACGGTTTCCCAGTTGCGGGTTTCCACCAAGGTGGCGCGCCAGTTGATTTCCACCACCCGCCCGGACAGCTCGCCGGACTTGATCCAATCCCCCACCTCCACCGAATTGTCCAGTTGCAGCGACAGGCCGGCCAGAATATTGCCCAGCGTATCCTGCATGGAGAACGCCAGCACGCCGGTGATCACCGCCGAAGTGGTGACGATGTGGCTCAGATCCAGGCCAGCCAGACGCAGCAGCGCCAACCCCCAGCCCACGCAGCCCAGCACCAGCAGGATGTCCTCCAGAATGCGCGGCGGATGCAGGCGGAGCAAGGGCAGGAACAGCCGCATCAACATCATCGCCCATAGCCGGATCAAGGCCAGTCCCAGCACGATGACGGCCACCTGCTTGATCCACTCCGCCACCGCCTGGCCGTCCTGAGGCCCCAGATTGATCGCCACCAAGGCGAGGGCGGCGGCCAACAAGGAGCGCAGCGTCGATTTGCGGGTTTCCGGCCGCAGCAGATAGAGCAAGGCGGCGCAGGCGGCGGTCAACGCCACAAACAGCGTCAAGCTGTCGTGCCACGCCTGAGGGATCAGCTTTTCCAGCCAGCTAACCGTCGGGGCCGTATCCATGCCGCCTCCGCGATGAAGTCTTGATGGGAAACCGCCGATGGCGGCGCCGCTGCGGCTGGGAACAAAGAGGAAACAACAGACCGGCCGCTTTTCATTGATAGTCCATCGCGGCGGATAAAAAAAATCCCTCCCGTATAGGGAGGGCTGCAAGGTATCGGGGAAGTGTAATCGCCGGAGCTGGGGAGCCGCCGGAATCACAGCGCCCTGCTATACCAGTGCAGCGCGCAATTGAATGCTACACATTCCCATAGCATTTAGATATGAGTACATTTACTTAGCAAGCATGTCTCGTAGTACAGGCTCCACTTCGTCCGGCGTGGTCAGCCTGCGGATGCGCTCAAACAAGGCGCCGGCCTCCGGCCAGGTTCGCTTCAGTTGCCCCAGCCATTGCTTGGTGCGCGCCACCGGGTAGCGTCCATCCTCGGACTGGACGCGGCACTGCAGGAACAAGTCCAGCACCCAGGGCTGCATCTCGTTCCAGGGCATGGGCTCGGCGCCGTCCTGGCGCTTGATACGCAAAGCCAGGTCCGGGCAGGCCACCAAGCCCCGCCCTATCATCACCGTGTCGCAGCCGCTTTGCTCGCGGATGGCGCGGTAATCGTCCAGCGTCCACACTTCGCCGTTGGCCACCACGGGCACCGCCACGCTCTCGCGGATGCGGGCGATCCAGTCCCAGTGCGCCGGCGGGCGGTAGCCCTCCACCTTGGTGCGGCCATGCACCGCCAGTTCCTGCGCGCCGCCGGCCTCCAACGCCCGCGCGCACTCCAGCGCCCGGCTCTTGTCTTCATAGCCCAGCCGCATCTTGGCGGTAACCGGTATTTCGGCTGGCACCGCCGCGCGCACCGCTTGCACGATCTGGAACAGCAGTTCAGGGTCGTTAAGCAAAACGGCGCCGCCGCGATGGCGGTTGACAGTGGGAGCCGGACAGCCGAAATTCAGATCTATGCCCGGCGCGCCCAGGCCGGCGGCCTTGGCCGCGTTCTCGGCCAGGCAAACCGGGTCCGAACCCAGCAATTGCACTCGTACCGTAACGCCGGCGCGGGTCTTGCCGCCGCGCGCCAGCTCCGGCGCCAGCCGCATGAAGGTGCGGGTGGGCAAAAGCGCCGAGGTGACGCGGACAAACTCGGTCACGCACAGATCAATGCCGCCCACCCGGGTCAGCACATCGCGCATCGCCTCGTCCACCAGGCCCTCCATCGGGGCAAGAACCAATTTCATTGCAAACATCGCCGGAAAAAAGGCGAATATTGTACCGCAAAGCGGGGAAAGGCATTCAATGCAAATCGCTATTCGCCAGGCCGACGCGGAGTCCGTCGGCTCATGGCTGCCCTTATTTCTGGCCTATCTCGATTTTTATCGGACAACGCAGCCGGCGGAGGCCTGCGCCGCCTTTCTGGAACAGCGGCTGCGCAAGGGCGAAGCGGTGGTTTTCCTGGCCGAAGACGCGGCCGGCGTCCAAGGCTTCGCCCTGCTCTATCCTGGTTTCTCCTCGCTAGGCTTGCGTCCACACTGGTTGCTGCACGACTTGTTCATATCGCCGGCCTCTCGCGGAGGCGGCGTCGGCCAATTATTGCTGGAACATTGCCAGCGCCATGTCGCCGCGCTGGGCGGCGGCGTCACGCTGCAAACCGCGCACGACAACCTGAACGCGCAGCGGCTGTATGAACGATCAGGGTTTAAACTGGATACCGAATTCAGAGTCTATGAATGGAGCGAGCCCTCGTCGTCAGCGCCGGCCGCGCCTTGACGCGCCGCCAAGCGCTGCGGCATCCTTCGCCCCCTTGATGACATTGCCCATTGGAGCCGACATGAAACAGCACCGCGTCATTTTCGATACGGACCCCGGCCTGGACGATGCGGTCGCCATCCTGTTCCTGCTGGGCGCGCGCGCTGACATCGAGCTCTTGGGGCTGACCACGGTGGCCGGCAACGTCGGCGTGGAACTGACCACCCGCAACGCCCGCATCGTCTGCGAATGGGCCGGACGCGGCGATGTGCCCGTCTACGCCGGCGCAGACCGGCCGCTGGTCCAGCCCTACCAGGGCGCCGAACATGTGCATGGCGCCAGCGGCCTGGACGGCGCGCCGTTGCACGAACCCGTGATGCCGGTGCGCTCAGAGCATGCGGTGGACTTCATCATCGACACGCTGCGCCGCGAACCTCCGGGCAGCGTCACCCTTTGCCCGGTGGGGCCATTGAGCAATATCGCGCTGGCCCTGCGCCGGGCGCCGGACATCGCCGCGCGCATTGGCCGCATCGTACTCATGGGCGGCGGCTATTTCGCCGGCGGCAATATGACCCCAGCGGCGGAGTTCAACATTCATACCGATCCGCACGCGGCGGACATTGTGTTGCGCAGCGGCGCGCCCATCGTCATGTTGCCGCTGGATGTCACCCACCAGGCAACCACCACTCCGGCGCGCGTGGCGCTGCTGCGCGACCTCCCCAACCGCTGCGGGCCACTGGCGGCCTCGCTGCTGACGTCTCTGGAGCGCTACGACGTGCAAAAGCTGGGTCAGGACGGCGCGCCGGTGCACGACCCCTGCGTGATCGCCTACTTGCTGCGCCCCGATCTGTTCCGCGGCCGCACCGTCAACGTGGTAGTGGAACTGGCCGGCCACTACACCACCGGAGCCACCGTGGTGGACTGGCACGGAGAATCCGGCCGCGAGCCCAACGCGCTCTACCTGACCGAGGTGGACGCCGACGGCCTGTTCCAACTGATGGCCGAGGCCCTCGCCCATCTGCCGTAAACCCAAGGAGGCCCCATGAAAATCGCTCCCGGCATTTATCGCCATTACAAAGGACCGCTCTACGAAGTATTGGGTACCGCCACCCACTCCGAAACCGGTGAACTGCTGGTGATGTACCGCGCGCTTTACGGCGAGTTCGGCCTGTGGGCGCGCCCGGCCGGCATGTTCGAGGAAAGCGTCGCTCACGAGGGCCAGACCCTGCCGCGTTTCGCCTTGGTCAAAGCCTTCTGAGCGCCGCGATGCGCATTTTCCGCACCGATCAATTTCCGCTGCCGCTACCGCCCGGCCATCGCTTCCCCGCGCAAAAATACGCGCTGCTGGCGCAGGCGGTGGCGAGGTTCGCCGCCGAAGCAATGGACGCCGCGCCGGCGGCCAGCCGCTACGAGTTGGCGCAGGCCCACGACGACGCCTATCTGGACAAGGTGTTCAACGGCGCGCTCAGCGCCGCCGAGCAGCGCGAGATCGGCTTGCCCTGGAGCCCGCAACTGCTGGAACGCAGCCGTCGCTCGGTGGGCGCCACCATTGCCGCCGCCCGCTGGGCGCTGGCGCGCGGCTGCGGCGTCAACCTGGCCGGCGGCACCCACCACGCCGGCCGCGCGATGGGCAGCGGATTTTGCGTGTTCAACGACATCGCCGTGGCCGCGCGGCTGATGCTGGACGAAGGCCTGGCCCGACGTGCGCTGGTAATAGACCTGGACGTGCACCAGGGCGACGGCACCGCCGCCATCACGCGCGGCGACGACCGCATCTTCACCTTCTCCATGCACGGCGCCGGCAACTTTCCCTTCCGCCGCGAAGCCAGCAACCTGGACATAGAACTGCCGGACGGCGCCAGCGACGAAGCCTATCTCGCCATTCTGGCCGAGCAACTGCCGCGCCTGTTCGCCACGGACCCAGACCTGGTGTTCTACCTGGCCGGCGCCGACCCCTACGCCGGCGACCGCCTGGGCAAGCTGGCGCTAAGCTTCGACGGCCTGGCCGCACGAGACCGCATGGTGCTGGAAGCCTGTCGCCAGGCCAAGGCCGCTGTCGCCGTCGTCATGGGCGGCGGCTACGCGGTGCCAATTGAGGACACCGTGGCGATCCAGACCGAAACCGTGCACCTGGCTTGGCAAATTTTCGGCGCCGAGGGACAGATCCCTCGCCCCGACACGACTCATACTCATCCCACCCGTCAATGGAGCCAAACATGAAAACCGCAACCTTCGCAGGCGGCTGCTTCTGGTGCATCGAAAGCGCCTACAACCGCTTGGCCGGCGTCCACAGCGCCATTTCCGGCTATACCGGCGGCCCCGGCGCCAACCCCAGTTACAAGGAAGTCTGCGGCGGCCGCAGCGGCCACGTGGAAGCGGTGCAGATCCGCTACGACCCGGCCCAGATCGATTACGACACCCTGCTGCGCGCCTTCTTCGCGTTGCACGACCCCACCACCCTCAACCGCCAGGGCAACGACGTCGGCCCGCAATACGCGTCGGTGCTGTTTTACCACGACGAAGAACAGCGTCAGGCGGCGGAACGAAAGCTGGCGGACCTGGCCGGCGACTACCCGGCGCCCATCGTCACCCGGCTGGAGGCCGCGGCGCCTTTTTATCCGGCGGAAGACTATCACCAGCAATACTTTGATCAACATGGCCACGAGCCCTATTGCCAGATGGTTGTAGCGCCAAAATTGGCCAAGTTTCAGCAACATTTTTCTGTTTACTTGAAGAAATAAGCCACACCCTGCCAGGGGCGAACCCAGCTCCCGGCTTGGTTCGCGCGCCCCGGGCATCGCCGCTATAATCCGGCACAGTAGCGGCGATGCCCAGATTGGCTGCGCGCCGGACGAACCCAACCTCCCCATGGCAGACAAGCACAGCATCATCACTGCATTCCGCACCACCTTCACCCGTCACCTGGACCTGTTGCGCACCGCCTCCCCCCGCGGACGCCTGGCCTGCGCCGTGTTGTGGCTGCTCACCTTCGCCCTGTTGCTGGGCCAATCGGTGGCGCTGGACCTCAATCAGCAGCATCAAGAACACCAACAGGTGCACAGCCTGATTCTCTCCGGCCTGCAGACCCGCCTGCAGGAAAGCGAGATGCTGCAACAAAGCGTGGTCGACATCGTCGATCAGGAAAACAGCCTGCGTGAAGCGCGCATCCGCCTATTGGTGGAGTCTCTGGCGCGCGAACAGCCTCAGCTCTACTTCATCGGCTACCAGCCGCTGGTCAGCCACGCTTACCGCCGCGAATTCGAACGCATGCGCAGCCAGCTGCAAGGCCAGCCCTACCGCATCCGCGACTACCAGCACCAGCAGGACAACGCCTGGGACCAGCAACAAGCCTGGCGGCTGGCGGCTAAACGGCCACGCTACCTGCCGCTTAGCATGGCCGAGCCCGGCCTGGCCTCCGACGATTGGCGCGAAATGGGCCTGGACCTGCTGGCCGACACCGTGCTGGCGCCCACCGTCCACCGCGCGATGGGTCAGGGCGAGGCGGTATCCCCGGTGCTGCGCCTCAACAACGGCAAGCAGGCCCTGGCTTTCTTCTCCGCCATCTACAATACCGAAGCCCCCTCGCCAGTGCCGCTGGTGCGCAGCGAGCAGACCGCGGGCATGGTGGTGCAGGTGCTGGCGCTGGACAAGCTGGTCAGCCTGACCCCCAATATGGCGACGCGCTACAGCGTGGCCTTACAGCGCAAGGACAGCGCGCCCAGCGGCTACGACCCGCTCATCTACCGCCATCAGCAACAGGACCAGCCCGGCTGGCTGGCGCAATGGCTGCTGCCGGCCCTGGAAATCCGCAAGAGCCTGGACACGCCCTACCTGCCCTATGAACTGACGGTGCGCCGCCAGCTCAGTTTCGACCGCACCGCTCCGCTGGAACTCCTGCTCAGCGCCGTCTTCTCCATGGTGCCGGCCTACCTGTTGCTGGTCATCCTGGCGCTGCGGGCGCAAAACCGCCAGGCGCAGGAACAGGCGCAAGACAAGCTCCACCGCGAGCGCGAATACGCGATGGTGGCGCTCAGCGGCATCAGCGACGCTGTGATCAGCATCGACATCGACCTGAGCATCCGCTACCTCAACCCGGCGGCGGAAACCCTGCTTGGCCTCAAAGCCCGGGACGCCGCGCAACGCAAGCTGCATCAAGTGGTGAGGCTCAACTACGAGTTTGCGCGCCAAGTAGAGGAGGATCCGGTGCACAAGGCCATCCAGCGCCGCGAAACCGTGCTGCTGGCGCAAAACTGCTATCTGATGCGCAGCGACGGCGAAAAACTGCTGATCGAAGGCTCGGTTTCCCCGCTGCCCGGCCGCGACGGCCGGCTGATGGGCGCGGTGCTGACCTTCCGCGATACCGCGCCGATCCGCCGCCGCATGCTGGCCGCGCTGGAAGCCAGCGAAACCCGCCTGCGCCAGCACGAAATGGAGCTGGCCCGCGTCGCCCGCATCAACACCATGGGCGAGATGGCCTCCGGCATCGCACACGAGATCAACCAACCGCTGTCCGCCATCATGAGCTACTGCCAGGCCGGCCTCAGCCTGCTGGAAGACGAAGAGCCGGACATGGCCATGCTGCGCCGCGCGCTGGATTCCTCCGTCACCCAAGCCAGCCGCGCCGGTCAAATCATCCAGCGCCTGCGCGAATTCGTGATCAAAAAAACCCAGCAATTCACCCCCATCGATCTGAACCAGGTGGTGGACAATGCGCTCAACCTGCTGGAATACGAACTAAAAACCCACGATATTCATATTGAGCAGAATATTTGCCATGATCTGCCCTTGGTCTACGCTGACAACATACAACTGGAACAAGTGGTGCTGAACCTGATGCGCAACGCGCTGGACGCCATGGAAACCGTCGCCCCCTGGGGGCGGCTCAGCATCGCCACTAGCCTGAACGGCCGCTGGATCCGGCTCAGCATAGGCGACAACGGCGCCGGCATCGCGCCGGAATTGCTGGATCGCATCTTCGCGCCCTTCTTCAGCACCAAAGCCAGCGGCATGGGATTGGGCCTGGCCATCTGCCAGACCGCCATAGAAGCGTTTGGCGGCAAGCTGAGCGCACGCAACAAATCAACCGGCGGCGCGGAATTCATCATTGAACTGCCGCAAAGGGACGCGCCGCCGTCAACGGGGTAACCGGCAGGAGTCAAAAACACAATGCAAAACACCACGCCAACCGTCTACATCGTCGACGACGATCCGGCCGTACTGGATTCGCTGGCCATGCTCATCGCCGCGCAAGGCATGCGCACCGTCACCTTCCCCAACGCGATGGAATTTCTCGCCCACTACGGCGGCAACGACATCGCCTGCCTGGTGCTGGACATCCGCA
The DNA here is from genome assembly GCF_052805975.1 of Chromobacterium sp. W521. Lineage (NCBI taxonomy): Bacteria > Pseudomonadati > Pseudomonadota > Betaproteobacteria > Neisseriales > Chromobacteriaceae > Chromobacterium > Chromobacterium sp. W521. The sequence goes on along the minus strand of NZ_JBRBAF010000003.1, from coordinate 286,784 downwards.
TGCCGCAAATCAACGGCCTGGCGCTGCAGGAGCAACTGATCAATAAAAACGTGACCTTGCCCATCGTTTTCATCACCGGCCACGGCGACATCGAACAATGCCGCCGCGCCTTCCAAACCGGCGCCATCGACTTTCTGACCAAACCGATAGACCAAGCGCGGCTGATCGAAAGCCTGCGCAAGGGCATACGCCTCAGCATCCTGCAACACCGCAAGGAAGAAGAAACCCAGGAAGTGATGGGCCTGCTCGCCCGCATCAGCGGCCGCGAGCGCGAAGTGCTGGAACTGGTGGCGGACGGCATGTCCAGCAAGGAAATCGCCCGGGTGCTGGACCTATCTCCGCGCACCATAGAAGTACATAGGGCCAACCTGTTCAACAAACTCGGTGTAGACTCTCTGGCGGACCTGGTGCGCTTCTACCTGAAAGCGCTGGAAGCCACCGGCAAGAAACCCAACGACGACAGTTTTTTGAACGATACGCCCACCCCTTACTGAAACAACGCCATGGAACGACTGTTCAAACACGTCTGCCTGGTGGCGCGGCACAGCAAGCCCGCCATCGTCGAATCCCTGCGCCGGCTGGCCGACCACCTGTCCGCCTCCGGCGCCACCGTGCTGATCGACAAAGACAGCGCCACCCAACAAGAAGCCGGCCCGCACGCGCTGATAGACCGCAACGACATGGGCAAGCTGGCCGACATCGTCATTGTGCTGGGCGGCGACGGCACCATGCTGTCCATCGCCCGCCTGCTGGCCCCCTACCGGGTGCCGCTGATCGGCATCAACCAGGGGCGGCTGGGCTTCATGACCGACATCCCGCTGCACGAGATGCTGGACTCGGTGGACGCCATCCTGCGCGGCGATTTTGTGCCGGAAGACCGCATCCTGCTGCAAGCCGCGGTGATACGCGAAGACGCCGAGGTGGCCAACGCGCTGGCGTTCAACGACGTGGTGTTCAGCCGCGGCGCGATGGGCTCGATGATAGAATTCGAAGTCTTCATCGATAACCAGTTCGTCTACAGCCAGCGCTCGGACGGCCTCATCGTCTCCACCCCCACCGGCTCCACCGCCTACTCGCTGGCCTCCGGCGGCCCCATCCTGCACCCCACGCTGCAGGCCATCGCCTTGGTGCCCATCTGCCCGCAATCGCTGAGCAACCGCCCCATCGCGGTCAATGACTCCTGCGAAGTGGAATTCATGCTCACCCGCGGCCTGGACGCGCGCGTGCACTTCGACGGCCAATCCCATTGCGACCTGATGGAAATGGACCGCGTGCTGATCCGCCGCTACCGCAACCCGCTGCGCATCCTGCATCCGGTGGGTTACAACTACTACGACATGCTGCGCCACAAGCTCCACTGGGGCGAGCGCCTGCTCTGACACCTGACGCGAACACCCATGCTCCTATCGCTGACTGTTAAAGACTTCGTCATCGTCGACAGCATCTCGCTGAACTTCCAAGCCGGCTTCACCGTGCTCACCGGCGAAACCGGCGCCGGCAAGTCCATACTGCTGGACGCCTTGAGCCTGCTGCTGGGCGACCGCGCAGAAGGCGCCCAAGTGCGCGAAGGCGCCGAACGCGCCGAGATCACCGCCGAATTCGACACCCGCGGCCGCCCGGAAATCGACGCATGGCTGGAAGAAAACGGCCTCAACGGCGACGACGACGTGCTCCTGCTGCGCCGGCTGCTGGATAAATCCGGCCGCTCGCGCAGCTTCGTCAACGGCCAGGCCGCCACCCTCAGCCAGCTCAAGCAGCTGGGCGAATTTTTGGTCGACATCCACGGCCAGCACGCCCACCAGTCGCTGATGAAAGCTGACGCCCAGCGCCAGCTGCTGGATGCCTACGCCGGCTCCACCGCGCTGGCCCGCGACGTGCACAAAGCCTGGCAGGACTGGCAAGCCGCCCGCCGCGCCCGCGCCGATGCCGAACGGCTGTCGCGCGAATCCGAAGTCGAGCGCGAAAGGCTGAACTGGCAGATCAACGAACTGAGCGAACTCAATCTACAGCCGGACGAATGGAGCGCGTTGAACCAAAGCCACTCCCGGCTGGCCAACGCCGCCGAACTGGCGCAAAGCGCACAGCTGGCGGTGGACACCCTGTCCGAGATGGACAACAGCTGCCTGACCATGCTGTCCCAGGTGCAAACCCGGCTCAGCAAGCTGGCCAACCTGGACCCGCGGCTGGCGGACACCCTGTCGCTGTTGGACTCCGTGGACGCCGAACTGCGCGAAGTGGTCTACAGCCTGCGCGACTACGCCAGCGACATCGACGAAAACCCCGGCCAGCTGGCCGAAGTGGAAAGCCGGCTCGACGCGCTGATGAGCATCGCGCGCAAATACCGGGTTCAGCCGCAAGACCTGCAGGAAAAACTGGACGACTGGCAGCAACAGCTGCAAGCACTGGAAGCCTCCGCCGACATCGAAGCGCTGTCCCTGGCGGAAACCTCCACCTTGGCGCGCTACCGCACGCAGGCCGAAGCGCTGTCCGGTAAACGCCGCCAGGCCGCCAGCGAGCTGTCCGCGCGCATCGGCTCGGAAATGCAGCACCTGGCGATGAGCGGCGCGCGCTTCGCCATCGAGCTGGCGCCCCTGTCCGAGCCCAGCGCCCACGGCCTGGAATCCATCGAATACCTGGTGGCGGCCAACGCCGGCACCAGCCTGCGCCCGCTGGCCAAAGTGGCCTCCGGCGGCGAACTGTCCCGCATCAGCCTGGCCATGCAAGTGGTGATCAGCCAAGTGGCCAGCGTGCCCACGTTGATCTTCGACGAAGTGGACGTCGGCATCGGCGGCCGCGTCGCAGAAGTCATCGGCCACATGCTGCGCCAGCTGGGCCAGCGCTACCAAGTGCTGTGCATCACCCACCTGCCGCAAGTGGCCTCCTGCGGCAGCCACCACTGGCAGGTCAGCAAGAGCGAGCACAAAGGCCGGGTCAAGAGCCACATCGAACCGCTGGACAGCGAACAGCGGGTGCTGGAAATCGCCCGCATGCTGGGCGGCGTGGAGCTGACCCAGACCACGCGCGAGCACGCGGCGGAAATGCTGGCGTCAAATGCGCCGGCCCTCTAGTCAAAGCGGCTAAGACCCGCTAGAATTGCGCCCTCTTACCGAATCGGGAAGTGCGGCAGGTCGGGCTCATGCCGTGATCTTGCACTCTACTCGTATCGGTAATGACCAGACGCTGGAGGTTTGGGTGAGTGGTTTAAACCAGCAGTCTTGAAAACTGCCGACGGGCGACCGTCCGTGGGTTCGAATCCCACAGCCTCCGCCAATATCAAAAGCCCGGACATATGTCCGGGCTTTTGTCTTTTTCGCCTTGTCTCCAGGCAGTCTACTTGACTAAACCATCCCACCGCTAAGCAATCCACAACTGCAACCCCTCTCTCGCGCATTCAACGCTGTACATCGCCTCCAGCAAGCTCCACAAAGCTTGTGGAGACAGCGCGACGACCAACGGCGTTTGACGCGATGGCTGGCGGAATATCTCCCGGCGCAGCGCCTCGGGCAATTGCTGGCCGGCGCGCTGCGCCGCGACGGCGACGGCTGGCTGGCGGACACGCCTCACGGCGTGATGCCCTTGCGCTTTTCACCGGCCAACGACTACGGCGTGCTCGATCACTGGGTGTCGCCGCCCGGGCAGGCGGAAGTCTACGTCCCCTTGCGCCTGCTGGCGCGGGACGAGGGTTGCGAGCTGCTGTTGACCCTGTTCCGCCAGCCGGGCGTCGACGACGCGCAATTCGAAGCCGACGCCGACTGGGTGGCGCGCGATCTGGCCGCGGCCAAAGCCTGGCTGGAGCGGGACTGAGCGGCCGCGATCAGTGCGCCGCCCGCGCCGCTTCGGCGGTGAAGCAGTGCAGCACGTGCCGGCCTATGCTGCCCGCCAGATATGTGCGCTCGGTACTCATAGAGGTCGGGACGGCGCTCCAGGCGGCGCGCCCACTCTGAAAACGTGTTTACGCTCGTGCGAGCAAGAGCGAGGCTTTGAACGGACTCTTGAATATTATTCGGAACGCATGCAATGCGCAGTCTGTTTTCAGACCAAAGGGGCATGAAAAGAGAAAGTTCCGGCGCAAAAACCACACGGACAGCCACGAAAAACTTGGTTGCGGCTACCTTTTAGCGGCTTTGATCGAATACATCAGTTCATCGCCCTCCGCCAGTAAGGCCTCGATGGAGAAATGGCGCTCCGCGTCCAGCTCCACGATGCCGACGGAAAACGCCAGCGGATATGGCTGCCCGGAGCTGGCGTTGTAAGCGTCCAGATGGCGTGCGAATTTGGCCATCGCCGCCTGCGCCCGCTCCTGCCCGACATCGGACAGCAACACCACGAACTCGTCTCCGCCTAGCCGCGCCAGCAGGTCCGCGGATCGAAAAGAGCCGCGCATCAGCTCAGCGAAGGCCGCCAGCGCCTGGTCGCCGGCGGCGTGACCGAAGCAATCGTTGATCGCCTTGAACTTGTCCAGGTCCATAAAAGCCAGGCTGACCGGCAGGTTTTGCCGCGCGCAGAAATTGAGGCTGTACTGCGCCAGCAGCCGGAAACCTCGCCGGTTGGAAAGGCCTGTCAGTTCATCCGTAGTGGCGGCCTGGAAGGCAATCAGTTCCGCCTCCACCATGCGCGCCAGATCGTGCAGCGCCTGTGCGTCGTCGTGATCGAACTCCCGCGGGTGGACATCGATCACACACAGAGTACCCACCTTGGCGCCGTTGGCGGCATGCAGCGGACAACCGGCGTAGAAACGGATATGCGGCGCGCCCGTCACCAGCGGATTGTCGGCGAAACGTTCGTCCGCCAAGGCGTCCGGGATGTAGAAGATGTCATCGCCCAGAATGGCGTGGCCGCAAAAGGAAATATCGCGCTCTGTTTCCACCGTCGACATGCCGACGCAGGACTTGAGCCACTGGCGGTTTTCGTCCACTAGGCTGACCAAGGCGATAGGCACCCGGAACAAGCGCTTGGCCATGCGGGTTAGCCGGTCGAAACGCTCCTCCGCCGCCGTGTCCAGCACGCCCAATGCGCGTAGGGTCGCCAAACGCTGCGGCTCGTCCGCCGGAATGTCCGGTGTCTTCATGCCCGCCTCCTGCACGTCGATTCGCCGCCGGGGCGGCCACACAATGATAATAGCATAACATGGCGCAAACCCAATGCCGGAGCCTGACGGACCTGCGGCTTAGAGCCGCTAACAAAACCTCGCAGAGAACCTGAGCCAAGGCGCGCCGACGCAGGCAGTACAAGTAGTACGACAAGGAGGCGCAACGCAGGATCAGGGGTTTGGTTAGCGGGTCTTAACGCGGACGCCAGCCGCTTTCCGTCAGCGCGCTCAGCAAGCGCTCGGCCTTAAGTCCATGCGCCGCGTGACCGTGGTTGCCCGTCAGATCTCCCGCCGCCAGCAAGGCGTTGACGATGGCCTCTTCCACCGCTTCCGCCGCCGCCTCGAACAAGGGCGACAGATGGTCCGCGTTCACCATTTCCACCGCGCAGGTCAACTCGCCCTTGCCGGCGTAATCGGTCATCGGCAAGCCCTGATTGCCAGTGGCGAAGGCCACGAAGATGTCGCCGCTGGAGTCCTCGGTGCCGCCGCCAGTGCGGGCGATGCCGATGCCGGCGCGCTGCGCCAGCCGCCGGCATTGATCCGGCAACAAGGGTGCGTCGGTGGCCAGCACCGCCACGATGGAACCCATGCCGGGCTGCGGCAGCCGTCCAGTTTCAAACGGCGAGGGAATCTCCATGCAACTCAGCTGGCGGCCTACCGGGTAGCCCTCCACCAATAGCGAGCTTCGCTTGCCATGATTGGCCTGCACCAACGCCCCCACGGTCCAACCGCCCGCCTCCGCCGGCAGCCGCCGCGAGGCGGTGCCGATGCCGCCTTTGAATTCGTGGCAGATCATGCCGCTGCCGCCGCCCACGCTGCCCTCGGCAGGCAAGCCGCCGCTGGCCGCCTTTTGCGCGGCGCGCGCGTGCTCCGCCGTCACGTGGAAGCCGTTGATGTCGTTGAGCAGGCCGTCAAAGGTTTCCAGCACCACCGGCATGGTCCAATACAGCTGAGGCTCTCCGGCCACCGCTTCGCGCTCGCTGGCGATCAATGCGTCTCGCACCACGCCCACGCTGTGGGTATTGGTCAGCGCGATCGGCGTGCTCAGCACGCCGGCCTCGCGCAGCCACTCCAGCCCGGTGGCGTCGCCGTTGCCGTTCAAGACATGCACGCCGGCAAAGCACGGCCTGCGCCGCGCCAAACCCGGCCGCGGCTCAATCACCGTGACCCCCGTGCGTGCGCGGCGGCCGTCGTCGAAATCCACCCAGGCGGCGGCATGCCCCACCCGCACGCCGGGCACGTCCGTAATCGCGTTCAAGGGGCCGGGCTCGCCCTGGCCGATGCGAATGCCCAATGCCCTGGCTCGTTTCAACATAATCACCTCTCTTTCTGTTCTTCAACGATCAATACCGCGGCGGGCTGCTTACGGCCCGCCAGCAAGAGCCCGGTCAGCGCGATGCCGCCGATAATCCACCAGTCGCGCGCCGGCGCGTCCCGCAGCACCGCCCACAACAGGGCCAGGCTGCCAACCGCCGCCAGCAAGGGCGGCCACGGGCAGCCCGGCATGCGGTAAGGGTGAGGGTGCAGGCCCAGGCGGCTGCGCAAGGCCGCCAGCGCCAGCAATAAGTAGTTCAGCATCAGGATGATTACGGTGAAGGAAGCCAGATCGCCCAAGCTGGAATGAAAGGTCAACAAGGCGGACGGGATGGCCAATGCCAGCGTGGCCACCCAGGGCGTGCCAAAGCGCGGATGGATGCGCTGCAGCGCCCGGCTCGCCGGCGCCGGCCACAAGCCGTCCCTGCCGCTGGAGTACAAAAAGCGACCGCTTTGCACCACGATGGCGATGATGGCGTTGAATACCGATAAAAAGATGCCGCCGCTGATCACCCGCGCCAGCGTCGGGCTGCTCAAATGACTCAGCACGTAGTTGATGGGGTCAGCCTGCCGGCTCATCTCCGCCAGCGACGGCGCCCCCAGGATCAAGGCGGTCACCGGTATCAGCTCCACCAGTACCACGATGGACAGCGCAGCCAGCACCGCCCGCGCCACCGGCCGGCCGCTTTCTCGCATGTCCTCGGCAAAGTACACCGCCCCGCCAAAACCGTTGTAAGCGAACACGGCCGTCCCCACCATGGCGAAGATTGTCGCGGCGGACACCGCGCTCGGGCCGCCGTCGGCCCCCGCCTTTACCGGCTGCCACAGCACCGTCGCCGGCTGTTGCGCCTCGCTGAAACCCAGCCAGGCGATCAAGGCCAAGGCGGCCAGCTCCAGCAGCAGGAAGGAGCCGGTCAGCCAGGCGTTCAGCTTGATGTCCAGCACCGCGATGCCGAAGCACAGCACAATCATGGCCAGCGCCACTTCAGCGCCGTCCAGCCGGGTGCCCAGCGCGGAATTCAGATAGGGCGCGGCGCCGGTGGCCAGCACCGCGGGAATGAACAGCAGCAGACACAGAATCAGCAGATACATCTGCAGGCTGAGCGCTCGGCCGAACACCCGTTCGATGATCACGTATTCTCCGCCGGCGTTGGGGTGGGCCGCGCCCAGCTCGGCGTAGCAAAGCGCGAACGCGACGGCCAGCGCCGCCGCCAGCGCGAAGGCCAAAAAAGCCCCGCTGCCGGCGCCTTGCAGCGCAAACGGCGCAATCACGAAAATGGAACTGGCCGGCGTCACGCCGGATACGGTAATCAACACGACATCCGTCACGCTCAACGAGCGGCGCAATCCCGGACTGCTTGCTTCTTGGCTCATGCTGTTCTCCTCTTGTCGCTATGGTCTTGTAGTCAGACTTGCGGAAGACAGTGTATTTTGACGCGAGAAGGTGCCCAATCACCGTGATGGGTTACCCCAAGCGGGGATTGCCGGATGGAAGCTTTGTTGAAGGAACTGCCGCTGCACCATCATCTGGCTCAGCTGATGGCGCAAATTGGCCTGCCCGGGTTTTGGCGTCAGATGGTTTTGCTGTTGCGCGGCGGCGTGCCGCTGGACAATGCGCTGGCCGCCTGTTACCACACGGATGCGCCGCCGCGGATTCTGGAAGAGTGCGATTTTCAACATCAGGCCGCGGCGTCGCCGATGGCGCTTTACTGCCAGGGGCTGTACCTGCTGGACCCCTTCTATCAATACACCCAGCATCCCTTTGTCGACGGCATCCACCACTTGCCCGACATCGCGCCGGACCACTTCCGTCAAAGCGAATATTTTCAACGATACATGAGCGGCGAAGTCGGCGTGGACGAGGTTCAGGTGCTGCTGCGCGTCGATGCGGGACAGGTCTTGTCATTGTCGCTGGGCAAGGCCAGCGAGTTCGAGCCGACCGACATCGGCAAGCTGCGCGTGATGCAGCCATGGCTGCTGTCCGCAATGCGGCGCCACTGGCAGTTGTGCTCCGCGCCCGCCCCGCCTTCTGCCCGCCTGTCCGACCAACTGACTCAAACGCTGAGTCATTTTGGCCACGGCAAGCTGTCAGAGCGCGAAGCCGAGGTGGCGCGGCTGACGCTGTGCGGCCTGTCCAGCAAGGCCATCGCCCAGCAATTGGCCATTTCGCCGGAAACGGTCAAGGTGCACCGCCGCAATCTGTATCTGAAGCTCGGCGTGGCCAGCCACGCTGAGCTGTTCAATTGCTATATCAAGCAACTACGCGGCAGTGAAACTTAGGACCTGTTCACGATCTGCCGCGCGTTGTGAGACGTGACACGGTGAGTACCCCTTCGAAATGTTCATGTAGCGCTTGCACATTCCGCTTTCTCAGCGGTTTTCGCCTTGTCTCGCCCCGACTCGCGAGATCGTAAACACATTCTTAGATCCCGCTTAGTTTCCCAGCCACTTGGCCGACAAGCCGGCGAACTCGCCGTTTTGCAGTGTCTGGCTCAGCCACTGGTCCACCCCGGCTTTCCAGCGCCAGTCATTGGGCAGCAGATAGGCTTTTTGCGAAAAGTCGAACGGCTTGTCCGGGTGTACCGCACACAGCTCCGGGTGCAGCTTTTGCTGGTAACGGGTTTCCACCGCATCGGTCACCATCAGATCCGCCTTGCCGTCCATGATCTGCTTGAAAATGGTCACGTTGTCCGGATGCACGGTCAACGCGGCCGCCGGCAGGCGGGCGCGAGCGAACTTTTCATTAGTGCCGCCCGGGTTGACGATCAGTTTGACCTGAGGCTGGTTGATCTGGGCGATGGTCTGGAAACGCTGGACGTTTTCGCAGCGGGTGATCGGCGTCTTGCCGTCGTTCAGATAAGGCAAGGAGTACAGCGCCCTCTTCTGCCGCTCCAGATTGATCGACACCCCGCTCATCGCGATATCGAACTTGCCGGCAGCGTGGTCGCGCATCAGCGTCGGCCAGCTGGTGGCCACCAGTTCCAACTTGACGCCCAGCGCCCGCGCCAGGCTCTGGGCCATTTCGATATCCAGGCCGCGGTAGTTGCCGCCGGAGTCGCGTTCGCTGAACGGGCGGTAGTCGCCAGTGGTGCCCACCCGCACGCTGCCGCGTTGCAGGATGTCGTCCAAGCGGTCCGCCAGCGCCGGCTGGCCCGCCGCCATCAGGCTGCCCACCAACAGGCAGCCCAGCATTTGTTTTTGCTTCATCATGGTCGTTTTTTCTTGTGATGTTTACTCGGCGGGCGCTGCCAGCACCCGGCTCGAGCTATCTGCTGACCCGCAGCAGATCATGAACAGATTCTCAATAAGCCAGCGGGAAGGCGAAGACTTCGCGCTGATAGGTTTCCACCACCACGCTGAACGGCGCGTTGTCGCTGCCGCGATACAGCACGGCGCGGTGTTGCAGCACTTGCTGGGCGATATCCAGCCCGGCGGCGGCGGTCTCCGAAGCAGCGGCTTTCATTTCCCAGCCAGCCGGCAACGGCGACCACAGCAGTTTGACCTCCTCGGTCTGCCTGCGGAAATTCAGCGCGGCTACCGCGCGGCCAAACGGCACATCGCTGCTGTCCAGCAGGCGGTTCATTTCCGCGCTCAGCTTGGAGGGCAGATACCAGTTATCGGCCTCGGACAGCACGTGTTCGCCGCAGGCCAATTGCACGCGGCGGTAGGCGATGCGTTCGCCCGGCCGCGCCTGCAACTGGGCGCGCACTTCCGCGCTGGCGTCCTTGTGGTCCGCCGGATTGCGCAAGGCGCGAATCTGGGCCGGCGACGCCATCCGGTGATCGGCGCACCACTGCTGCAAAGTGCGGGTGGCGCTGCTATTGCTCAGCAAGGTGGCGTTCAAGGTTTGCAACAGAGCCAGCGCCTTGACGCGGGTGTCGCGGCCGTCCTGCCAGCCGGGATAGGACCAGGCCTCCGCCAAGACCGGCCCGGCGGTCAGCCACAAACAGCCTGCGGCCAGAAGCGTTTTTTTATGCATTGGGATTCCCAAGTCAATCATGAAACGGAAAATAATAAAGCAAAAACTTTAAGTTTGATAGCAAGCGGTCGCTGAGCATTATGTCTTCATTTGCGCGCCGCCCCGCCTGCTTCCCGGTGCGCTCCCGCCGCCCGCAACTGGGCGAGAAAAGCCGGCGCTTCCCGTTGCCGTTCCAGTTCCGCCCAGATTCTGCCCGGCAGGCCCGGCTCGCGGTACGCCAATTGGCGAGACAGTATCAGAAAATAAGGCTTCTCCTCCAAAGGCAGCCGGCAGCGCTCTATCGCCTCCGCCAGCTCGGGATGGTCGTGCAGAATCTGCTCCGCGCGCGGCGTTTGCAGCGCCGCGCCGCTTAAGCGCCGCAAGCGCAACATTTGCAGGATGGCCAGCGGATCGCGGTTGCTGTCGTCTATCGCCACCTGCTGCTTGCGCAGGAAAACACCGATGGAGAAATCGGTCTGCATGCCTATCGGCGCCATGCCGCTGGACAGACGCGCGCCGTCCCAGTCCACCGTGGTGCCCTTGAGCCGGTACAGGGAGTAAGTGGCGCTATGCAGCCGCTGGCTGGCGTCCGGCTCGCCATCCGACAACATGGGGTACACGCCCCATTGCAAGCGCTCGGGCAGGAAGCTAGCGGCGAAAGCGCCGTCCATCTTGCCTTGGCGCAGCATATTGATGCAGCGCCGCCACGGCATTGGATGCAGGGACAGCTCCCGTTTCAACCCGCTCTGCAGGTGTTTGATCAGTTGAATGTCCAGCCCGCCGCCGCGGCCGTCCAGCCAGGGATAGGAGGCCTGGTCCTCATAGCAGAGCAGCAAGGGCTCCGCCGCCGCCGCGCTCAGCGGCCAGGCCAGCGCCAACACCGCTCCCGCAAGACTTAATCCCCGCCTCTTCATTGCCTTGTCCATTAATGAGCGATGGTTCCTTTATCGCTCATGCCGCCGCCGCATGCCAAACCGCCTATTTCCGGGGCAAGACCTGCTGGCGCTCCAGCAAGTCGAAGATGCCTGGGCGCGCCGGCTCGCCATCGTAATACGGCGCGCTTTCCAATCGCCCCACTTGTTTCAGATGGCGCACCAGCACCTTGCCGCTATCCGGATACACGCAAACCTCGTGCGGGTCGTTGACGCCGATGCCGAGGTAGACCAGGTCTTGATCGAAGGGATTCGCGATCTGATGCGCGACGCCGGTGCCCGCAGGGCAGGAAATACAGTCTCCTGGACCGATTTCCTGCAGGCTATCGCCCAGGCGCAGCACTCCGCGCCCGGACAACACATAGAAGATTTCATCCTCGCGGGCATGGGAATGAAAGGGACAGCCCGCGCGCCCGGGCGGCAGGCGGGTCAGATTGGCGCCCAGCCGGCCGGGCAAGGCGTCCAGCGCCGGCGTCAACGGCTGATAGCTGCCGCCCCACCCATCCCCTTCCCGATAGTCCACGGCTTCCACCTGGTCGATATTGACCACATGCGACGGCTTGCTCATCTTGCGCTCCTTAAAACCGCTCACAAAACCCCTGACCCTGCGTTGAGCCTTCTTGTCGTACTCAAGGCCTGAGTCGGCGCGCCTTGGTGCAGGTCTCCGCGAGGTTTGCTTAGCCGCTCTTAGAACCTATTCACGATCTGCTGCACGTCGGCGATACGGCGTTGAAACCGTCCTCGAATGCTCATGCACCACGCGTCATTCCGCTTTCTCAGCCGTTTTCGCCTTGTCTCGCTCTTGCTCGCAAGACTTTGAACAGGCTCTTAAAATGGCCCGCCGCCGGTAAATGTCATCATCATCCTGCAAATCCGTTCCGCCAGACAAGCGTCAATCCAATCCGCGCAGCAAATCCGTCATGGCTCGCACGGTTTCGACACAAGTTTCCATCCTGTCATACTCGTCCATGCCCGCCGCCCCCATGCTCACCCCGGCTTGGCGATAGCGCATCGCGCTGCTCACCCTGCTCCGAGCAGAGGCGTGGAATTCACGACAACCAGTGGCCCGCGCCAGCTCGGCCAACGTGTCCGGTCGCACGCCGCTGCCCGGCATCAGGATCAAGCGCTCTCCCGCCTGACGACGCAAGCGGCCGATCAAAGGCGCCCCTCGCAGCGCGTCCGGCGCCTGACCGGAGGTCAACACGCGCCGGCAGCCGCTGGCGATGACCTGCTCCAGCGCCAGTTCCGGATCTCGCGCCATATCGAAGGCGCGGTGGAAGGTGGTTGTCATCGGCCCCGCCAGCCGCACCAGCTCGCGCGTGCGCTCCACATCCACGTCGCCGTCCGCGGTCAACAAGCCCAGCACCACCCCGTCCGCGCCCAGTTCGCGGCAGGCCAGCACGTCGCGGCGCATGACTTCGAATTCATCGTCGGAATACAGAAAATCACCGCCGCGCGGACGCACGATCACATGCAGGCAGATGTCCAGCCTCTGCCGCGCCAGTGCGATCATGCCCGGCGACGGCGTGACCCCTCCGGTTTCCAGGCTGGCGCATAATTCCACCCTGGCCGCCCCGCCCCGCGCGGCGGCCAGGCAGGACGCCAACGAGCCGGCGCACACTTCCAACTGTCTATCTTGCGACAAAATATCCCCCTTGCCAGGCTGAATGCCTTGCGGATTTTGACCCGTTTCGCCGGCCGCGTTAAGCTGCGCGCTCGAGATGACGCGAACGTAAGTCGATATGCTCTATTTTGAAGATTTGAAAGCGGGACAATTGTTCCACAGCCCCACCCACGTACTGAGCGAGGAAGAGCTGATCGGCTTCGCACGGCAGTATGATCCGCAGCATTTCCATACCAACCCGCAAAGCGCCGCGGACAGCCTGTTCGGCGGCCTGGCCGCCAGCGGCTGGCAGACCAGCAGCCTGAGCATGCGGCTAGTGACCCAGACCGAGCTTGGGAAGATGGCCAACGGCCTGATCGGCATGCAGATCGACAAGATGCGCTGGCCGCAGCCCACCCGCGCCGGCGACGCCTTGCGCGTCGCCGTGGAGGTGTTGGACAAGCGCCGCTCCAACAGCCAGCCTGGCTTCGGCGTGGTGAAAGTGCGCTGGACCACCCTCAATCAACGCGACGAGGTGGCCATGCAACTGGAGTGCTCGATCTGGGCGCAATGCCGCGCCCAGCCTCAAGAAGACGCGCCCCGTCCGACGACGCAGCACGCCTGAGCCGAGCAGCCCGATCAGCGGCGAACCTGGATCAGCTCGGCGTTGCGCAAGGCCTGCAAGGTGTTGCCGCCGGCGTAGCTGATCGACGACTGCAGGTCTTCCTTCAGTTCGCGCAACAGCTTGCCGATGCTGCCCTTGTACTCCACCAGGATTTTCTTGCCTTCGACGTTGACGTAGGCGCCCTTGTTGAACTGAGAGGCGCTGCCGAAGTATTCCTTGTAGTGTTTGCCGTTGATCTCGACGATCTCGCCGGCGGATTCGTCGTAACCGGCGAACAGCGAGCCCGCCATGACCATGCTGGCGCCGCAGGCCAGCGCCTTGGCGATATCGCCGTGCTCGACGATGCCGCCATCCGCGATCACCGGCACTTTGACCGCGGCCACGCAGTCCTGCACCGTGGAAATCATCGGACGATGGAAGCCGGTCTTGTTCTTGGTGATGCAGACGCGGCCGCCGGCGATGCCGGCCTTGATCGCATCGCAGCCCCAGCTTTCCAGGTCGCGCGCGGCCTCGGCGGTGGCGATGTTGCCGCCGATCAGGAAAGTAGCGGGGAAGAGCTGCTTGATGTGCTTGATCATGCGCTCCGCCTTCACGCACCAGGCGTTGGCGATGTCGAGCGTCATGTACTCAGGGGTGAGCCCCGCTTGCTTGAGCGCGTCCAGTTGTTCGAGGGTGTCTTCGTTGACGCCTACGCTGATGGAGGCGAACAGACCTTTTTCCTGCATGGCGCGGGTGAAAGCCACCGCGTCCACATTGAAGCGGTGCATGGTGTAGAACCAGTTCTGAGCGGCGAAGAGCTCGCTGGTCTCGGCGCTGACCACCGACTTCATATTCGACGCGTAGACCGGCATGTCGAAACGGCGCGGGCCGAACTGCACCGAGGTGTCGCATTCCTTGCGGCTGTCCACTACGGTTTTTTTCGGCACCAGATAAACGTCGCCGTAATTGAGTTCTGTCTTGATCATGCGTGTGCTCCCAAAGCGAAAATAGAGTCAAAAAACGAGGGGCCCCAAATATAAACGGGAGCCCCGACGGCTCCCGTTTACAGTGTCCCCTGCGACGCCTCGTTTGGCTCGCACGCACTTACCGGCACACCTTACGCCGCCGGTTTCTTCACGTCAAGCCATTTTATTTCAGATCAAGACAAAATTTTTCACTTGTCGCACCAGCTTTCGTCTCCCTCGCCCAGCCAGTTGAGCAGCGGCTGCCAGGCTTCTCGGTCGCGCTGGGTGCGCGACGGCGGCAGATCGAACAGGGACAGCCCGCTGGAAGCCGCCTGCACGTAAAGTTGGGTGTCGCGCAACCAGGTCAACACCGGCACTTCGTGGTCCGCCAGAAATTTCTCCAGCTCGCGCGCGGAGCGAGTGCGGGGGTCCACCCGCATGCCCACCACCGCCATAAAAGCCTTGTTCTTCCGAATGGCCTTCTCTTCCAGCAGTTGCTCGAAAAAAGCTTCGCTCGCCCACATATCGAACGGCGACGGCTGAATGGGCACCAGGATGCGGCTTACCCGGGACACCAGCGCCGCCAGCTTCTTGCCGTGCAGGCCCGCCGCGCTGTCCAGCACCACCACCTCGGTGCCCTTGGGCGGCCGCGCGGCCTCGCCGGCCTTGACCTCCCAACCCGCGATGGAGGGCAGCGCAGCGTCGCGTTGCGCCAGCCAGCCCAGCGAGGATTGCTGCCGGTCCACATCGCCCAGCATCACGCGTTTGCCGCGCGCAGCGTAATAGCCGGCCAGATTGGTCGCCAAGGTCGATTTGCCGCTGCCGCCCTTGGGATTGGCTACCAATACCGATTGCACATCCGCCTCCTCTGCCGTTTGCGATGGGACACTATACCAGAGGGCGAGCGCTTGCCGCAGCCGGGCTATAGGCGTATGGTCGAAGCCCGGAAAAGGAGTCCGCATGCCGCAAAATTATGACGCCATTCTGCTTGACATGGATGGCTTGATGATAGATACCGAGAGAATTTCCATGGAGTCCTGGCGCCGAGCCGCCGACGAGCTGGACATGACGCTCAGCGATCAGCTGCTACTGGACATGGTGGGCCTGTCCATGCGCCGCTGCACCGAATTCCTCAGCGAAAAGCTGGGCAATCAAGACGACGCCGTCGCGCTGCAGAACGTGGGCCGCAGGCATTACTGGCAGATGCTGGAACATGAAGAGATTCCGCTGAAGCGCGGCATCGAGGCGCTGTTGGACTGGGCGCTCGCGCAGAGCCTGCCCCGCGCGGTGGCTACATCCACCCAGCGTCAACTGGCGGACATCAAGCTGGGCCGCACCGGGCTATCGCGTTATTTCGACACTGTGGTGGCCGGCGACGAAGTGGCCCACACCAAGCCGGCGCCGGACGTCTACCTGGCCGCCGCGCGCAAGCTAGGCGTCGACCCTCAGCGCTGCGTAGTGCTTGAGGACTCGATTTACGGCCTGCACGCCGGCGTTGCCGCCGGCATGCGCGTGATTCTGGTGCCGGACCTGGTGGCTCCGCCAGCGGACCAGACCCATCACGCGCTGGCGGTGTGCCAAGACCTGCATCAGGCCCTGGACATACTGCGCCAGCTAGCCTGACGTTTAGCGCCTGCTCAAGATCTGTTGCGCTGGCTAGGGCTTGCTCGCAAAGTC
This sequence comes from Chromobacterium sp. W521, assembly GCF_052805975.1. Lineage (NCBI taxonomy): Bacteria > Pseudomonadati > Pseudomonadota > Betaproteobacteria > Neisseriales > Chromobacteriaceae > Chromobacterium > Chromobacterium sp. W521. Next base: position 270,642 of record NZ_JBRBAF010000003.1, on the reverse strand, counting down.
GTTGATGGGCGCCAGCGCCCGTTTTCTCAGCCGTGGCCGCGGATGCGCGCGATCAACTCGTCCCGCACGTCCTCGGCCTGGTCGTTGCCCACCTGGCAAGTGCCGGCCGCCTCGTGCCCCCCGCCGCCGTACTGCAGCATCAGCGCGCCGACATTGGTCCGCGAAGTGCGGTTAATGATGGACTTGCCCACCGCGAACACCGTGTTCTGTCGATTGACGCCCCACAGCTGATGGATGGAGATATTGCAGTCCGGGAACAGCGCGTAAATCATGAAGCGGTTGGTCGGGTGAATCACATCTTCATGCAGCAGATTCAACACCACCAGGTTGCCATAGACGCGGGAACAGCGCCGGATCTGCTCCTTGGCCAGCGCCTCGTGTTTGGCGTACAACTCCACGCGCTCCTGCACATCCGGCAGGGCCAGAATCTGATCGATGCTGTGATCTCGGCAATACCGGATCAAGTCCAGCATCAGCTGATAATTGCTGATGCGGAACTCCTTGAAGCGCCCCAGCCCCGTGCGCGCGTCCATCAGGTAATTGAGCAGCACCCAGCCGGACGGGTGCAGCACTTCCTGCAGCGTGTACTGCGCGGAATCGGCCTTGTCCACCGCCTCCATCATCTCGTCGCTGATATTGGGGAACGCCTGCTTGCCGCCAAAGTGGTTGTACACCACCCGCGCCGCCGACGGCGCCTTGGGGTCTATCACATAATTGTCCGCGCTGGAGTTGCGCAGGGTTTCGGAAAGATGGTGGTCGATGACCAGATGCGCCGCCGCCACGTACGGCAGGTTGGTGGTGATGTCGTTCTCGGTGATCTCCACCTTGCCGTCCTGCATGTCCTTGGGGTGGGCGAACTTGATCTCGTTGATCAGATTCAGCTCGTTGAGCAGCACCGCGCACACCAGTCCGTCGAAATCGCTGCGCGTCACCAGGCGATATTGCTGTTGCGACATGAGTTCCCTCTCTCCAGCTTGAAGGGCCGGCGCGGCCCCGCCCGCGCCGTACGGCGCCTCAGTCGACCGGCGACACCTCCAGCGCGCCGGCCATCCCGTCCGTCAACGCCGCCAGCAGGGCCTCTGCCTCGGCGAGAGGCAAGCTCAGCCTCAAGCTCACCCGCTCGCCGTAACTGGGGGCCGACACCGGCACCCCCAGCTCTTGGCATAAATGGCGCAGACACGCCTCGCCGGCGAAATCCACCGTCGCCTTGCAATCTCCGCGCGGCACCACCGCCACCAGGCTGGCCGCGTCCATCGCGGCGTTAACAGCTTGAGTGTAGGCTCTGACCAAGCCGCCCGCACCCAATTTTATTCCTCCGAAATACCGCACCACCACCGCCAGCACATCGCAGACGCCCTTGTGCCTAAGCACGTTGTACATTGGCCGCGCAGCAGTGCCGGAAGGTTCGCCGTCGTCGTCCAGCATGGAATCCGCGCCGCATAGCAACACCGCGCAGTAATGACGCGCATCCGGCCATTGGGCGCGGATCTCCGCCAGCCGCGCCTGCGCCTCTTCCCGGCTGCTCACCGCTTGCACAATGCCGATGAAACGGCTCTTCTTGATTTCAACCTCGGCCTGCGCCAACGCTTGCAAATGGAACATTCCGTCCCTCTGGATGTCTGAAGGGGTGGATTGTACCCCTATCGCCGGCAAAGCACCGGGGCAAGCACTATAATGAAAACGGGAATGCGCCTTGTTCACCTTAAAGGAGCCAAAGCCATGATCATCCTGCTCGTCGTGCTCGCTTCGCTGCTTGCCGTAGTCTGGGTCATGCTGGACAAATTCTGGCTGGATGACGAGGAAGAGGCTCGCCTGTCCCATTATCTGCCGGACAAAGATCATGTCTAAAGAACCGGTTTGATGTCCGCCGCGCTTCGGCAACGCGGCATTGAACCGACTCTTGAGAGCGCGTTCGTTTTTGAGGGACACGCTCCCGCTCGCTTGTCATTCCGCGGCGATGGCATGAAAATGAGCGCATTAATTTGACAAGGGCATCGTCTTGCCGCTAACCGCCATCTGGATTGCCAGCGCGCTGATCGCGCTGATCGCCGAGTTCTACTCCGGCACCTTTTACCTGCTGGTCGTCGCCGTCGCCATGTTGTGCGGCGGCGTGTCCGCTTGGCTGGGCGCGCCCGAAGCCAGCCAATACGTGATCGCCAGCATCGCCGGCGTGGCCGGCGTGGCGCTGGTCTACGGCTACAAACGCCGACATCCGCCCCTCCCCGCCCAGCCGCGGGCCGACGACCCGGACCTGGGTCAGCCGGTGCAAATTCTCCACGCCCCCGCCTCCGGCCACGCCCGCGTGCAATACCGCGGCGCGGCCTGGGACGCCGCCCCGGTCGACGGCGCGCCGCTGGAAACCGGCGCCACCGCCTACATCGTCGGCCGCGACGGCAACCTGCTCAAAATCAGTTCAACCCAACCGGAACAATAAGACCCATGGAACTCCTGCCCCTGATCCTGCTCGCCGCCGTCATCGTCTTCGTGTTCAAATCACTGGCCGTGGTGCCGCAGCAGAACGCTTACATCGTCGAGCGCCTCGGCCGCTACCACGGCACACTGGCTCCCGGCCTCAACATCATCATTCCCTTCATCGACCGCATCGCCTACAAGCACAGCCTGAAGGAAGTGCCGCTGGACGTGCCCAGCCAGGTCTGCATCACCCGCGACAACACTCAGCTGAAAGTGGACGGCATCCTCTACTTTCAGGTAACCGACGCCCAGCGCGCCTCTTACGGCACCAGCAACTTCATCATCGCCATCACCCAGCTGTCGCAAACCACGCTGCGCTCGGTGATCGGCAAGATGGAGCTGGACAAGACCTTTGAGGAACGCGACGAGATCAACCAGACCGTGGTGGCCGCGCTGGACGAAGCCGCCGTCAACTGGGGCGTGAAAGTGCTGCGCTACGAGATCAAGGACCTGGTGCCCCCACAGGACATCCTGCACGCGATGCAGGCGCAGATCACCGCGGAGCGGGAAAAGCGCGCGCGCATCGCCCAGTCCGAAGGCTTGAAGATGGAGCAGATCAACCTGGCCAACGGCTCGCGCGAAGCGGCGATCCAGAAATCCCAGGGCGAGATGCAAGCCACCATCAACAATTCCGAGGGGGACAAACAGGCCGCCATCAATAAAGCGCAGGGCGAGGCCGAGGCGCTGCGCCTAGTGGCGGACGCCACCGCCGACGCGATCAAGCGCGTGGCCAGTTCCATCCACACCGAGGGCGGTCTGGAAGCGGTCAACCTGAAAGTGGCGGAGCAATATGTCGCGGCCTTCGGCAAACTGGCCAAGGAAAACAACACCATCATCCTGCCTGCCAACGTGGCCGACGTAAGCTCGCTAGTGGCCAGCGCAATGAGCGTGGTCAAGCAAACCCAGCGCTGACGCTGCCTTGCAACAGGCTCACCCAACGCGCGGACGCCGGGCGAGCCAACGTTTCACATTGAACTCTTCAACCCTTGCCCGGCTTGAATATCCGCCGGGCCGCCCCCATAATCGTGCGCATGAAATTCTTCACTGACCTATTTCCCGTCGTCCTGTTCTTCGCCACTTACTGGCTGAGCCGCGACATGTTCATCGCCACCGGCGTCGCCATCGCCGCCACCACCTTGCTGGTGGGCTGGACCTGGCTGCGTCACCGCAAGGTCGATACCATGCAGTGGGTCAGCCTGGGCCTGATCGTGGTGCTGGGCGGAGCCACCCTGCTGTTGCACGACAAGCACTTCATCATGTGGAAGCCCACCGTGCTGTACTGGGTGATGGGCGCCGGCTTGCTGATCAGCGACTTCCTGGGTAAAAACGGCCTGAAGCTGATGATGGGCCAACAATTGCAGCTCCCGGCGCCGGTATGGCGCAAGCTGACTTGGGCCTGGGTGGGCTTCTTCGCCTTCATGGGCGCGCTCAATCTGTTCGTCGCCTATCGCTTCAGCGAAGACGTATGGGTCAATTTCAAGCTGTTTGGCGGCCTGGGCCTGATGCTGGCCTTCGTCATCGCCCAAAGCCTGTTCCTCTCCAAATACATTGAGGAAAAGAAATAATGCTTTACGCCATCATCGGCCAAGATCACGAAGACTCGCTGCCGCGCCGGCTGGAAGCCCGTCCGGCCCATCTGGCGCGCTTGCAGGCGCTGCAGGACGCCGGCCGCCTGGTGCTGGCCGGCCCCTGTCCCGCCATCGACAGCGCCAGCCCCGGCCCCGCCGGTTTCAGCGGCAGCCTGATCGTCGCGGAGTTCGAATCACTGGATGCCGCCCAGGCCTGGGCCGACGCGGATCCCTATGTGGCGGCCGGCGTCTACGCCGGCGTCAGCGTCAAGCCCTTCCTCAAGGTATTGCCTCAATGAGCGCCACGGTTGAACTCCTCCGCGCCGCCTTGCAAGCCTTAACGCCGGAACACCTGGACATCCAGGACGACAGCGCGCTGCACGCCGGCCACGCCGGCGCGCGCGACGGCGGCGGGCATTACACGCTTACCATTGTCAGCGCCCGCTTTCAGGGGCTGAGCCGCGTGCATCGCCACCGGCTGATCTACGAAACGCTGGGCGACTTGATGCAAACCAAGGTGCACGCTCTGGCCATCAGAGCGTTCACGCCTGAAGAAATCTGAATTGATTCCATCCAAGGGGTACCCCATGAAGCTTTCCCGCATCGCCGCCGTCGTGCTGGCCGCCACCATCGCCCTGCCCGCCGCCGCGGAATCCATCGCCGTGGTCAACGGCGTAGCCATCGACAAGAAAGAACTGGACGCCGCAGTCGCCAACATCGTGCAAAGCAGCGGCGGCAAGGCTCAGGACAATCCGGAATTGCGCGAGCAGTTGAAAACCTCGCTGATCACCCGCGAAGTCATCCTGCAGGAAGCGCGCAAGCGCCAGTTGGACAAGCAGCCGCTGTTCACCCAGCGCCTGGATGACATCCGCAATGAAATGCTGCGAGAAGCGCTGTTCGCCGACATCGCCAAACAAGCGCCGGTGAGCGACGCCCAGATCAAGAGCGTCTACGACAAGCTCGCCGCCCAACAGACCGGCAGCAAGGAAATCCACGCGCGCCAGATCACGCTGAAGAGCGAGGCCGACGCGCAAAAAGTGATCGCCGATCTGAAAAAAGGCGCCAAGTTCGACGATCTGGTGAAAACCCGCTCTATCGACCCCAACGCCAAGCAAAGCAACGGCGAAATGGGCTGGGGCAACCTCAACCGCATGGACCCGCCGCTGGCCGCCGCGCTGAAAGACATCCGCAAAGGCCAGACCAGCAGCAAACCGTACCAGTCCCCGCTGGGCTGGCACGTGTTCAAGGTGGAAGACATTCGTGACGCCAAGCTTCCGTCGCTGGATGAGGCCAAGCCGCAAATCGGCCGCCAACTGCAAGAAGAAGCCATCGCCAAGGCAGTGGAAGACCTGCGCGCCAAGGCCAAGATCCAATAAACCAAACCTTCAGGACACCTAAGAATATGCGTAAACTCCTGCTGACCAGCGCCCTCGTCGCCGCCTTCGCCGGCAGCGCCATCGTGGTTGCCGGCCCGGTCGTCAACGGCCAGGCCATTTCCGACGCCCGCATCGACGCCGTGGTCAAGATGATGGAAGCCCAGGGCCAGCCGGCCAACCCGCAAGCGCGCGACATGGTCAAGGATCAACTGGTCACTGCCGAAGTGCTGCGCCAGGAAGCCGTGAAGAAGGGTCTGGACAAATCGCCGGAATTCGCCGCCGAACTGGCCAATATGCAGGCAATGGCGCTGGCCAACCGCCTGATCAAGGACTATGAAAAGTCCAACCCGGTCAGCGACGCCGACCTGAAAGCCGAATACGACAAGCTGGTGGCCAGCGTGCCGGAAACCAAGCAATACCATGCTCGCCATATCCTGGTGAAAACCGAAGCCGAAGCCAAGGCGGTGATCGACGCGCTGAAGAAAGGCAAGGCCTTCGACAAGCTGGCCAGGGAGAAGTCCCAGGATCCGGGCAGCAAGGACAAGGGCGGCGATCTGGACTGGCAGGAAGCCGGCACCTTCGTAGCGCCGTTCTCCGAAGCCATGACCAAGCTGTCCAAGGGCGAAGTGACCGCCAAACCGGTGAAAACCGAGTTCGGCTGGCACGTGATCAAGCTGGACGACGCCCGCGTGCAACGCAATGTGCCGGCGCTGGACGACATCCGCCCGCAACTGACCCAGCGCATCATGGGCGGCCGCGTGGAAAAGCTGATCGCCGAGCTCAAAGCCAAGGCGCAAATCCAGAAGTAAGCCGCGCGCCGCGGCAAAGCAGATCAAGCGGACCCCGGTCCGCTTTTTTCATATCTTTCGCATAATCCGCGCCGCCAGGCCGCGCTCCCACCCGCCTTGCCTTCGCCTGCTTCATGCCCATGGTTTTCCGCAAGGTAGCAAAAACGTCTCCAAAAATTTTATCCGCTGTCCTATAAGTAATTATTCACTTTTTGATCACTTCATAAATATATTAAATTGGAAGTACCACAATAAAGACACTACGGGACAAACTGATGAAAAACCTGCGCATTGGACAAAGACTCGCCCTCGCCTTCGGCGCGCTGATCGCCCTGGTGCTGATCATGAGTGTGGTCATGCTCAACGGACTCTCCTCCATCAGCGACGGCATGGAGGACATTACCGACAACCGGCTGGAATCCCTGCTGATAGTCGCTCAGCTGGACCACCACCTGCAGCAGCAGCGCATCGGCGCGCGCGATCTGATCATTGAAACCGATCCAGCCAAGATGGCCGAGATCAAGGCGCAGACCGACCAAACCATCAAGGCCTTCAACAACGCTGAAAAAGCGCTGGAAGACCACTTCACCAAGTTTCCGCCCATGCCCGCTACCGCCGCCCTGCTCAAAGACGTGGGCCAGGCACAGGAAGCGCTGGACGCGCCCACTAAAAAGCTGATGGCGTTGGCCATGGCCAACCAGAACAAGGAGGCCGAAGCCTTCATGGTCAACCAGCACCGTCCGCTGATCCACCAATTGGAACAAAAGGTGGAAGCGCTGAGCAAGGCGCTGGCGGACCGGGCTCAAGACAGCCGCAAGGACGCGGAGGCCAGCGCCACCGCCGTGCGCGCCACCTCGCTGACCATCACCGCCATCTGCCTGGTCGCGGCCGCGCTGATAGGCTGGCTGCTGACCCGCTCCATCACCCGCCCGCTGAACAGCGCCGTAGAGGCCGCGCGCGAAGTGGCCGCCGGCAATCTGCGCATCGAGTTGAAGCCGGACGGCAAGGACGAACCCGCCCAGGTGATCGCCGCGCTGGCCGATATGCGCGAGCAGTTGGTGCAAGCCATCGGCAACGTCCAGCAAGGCGCGGAAGAAGCCAATAGCGTGGCCAGCCAATTGTCCGAATCCGCCGAGCAAGTGTTGACCGCTTCCCACCAGCAAAGCCAGGCCGCCGCCAGTTCCGCCGCCGCGGTGGAAGAACTGACCGTCAGCATCAGCCATGTGGCAGAAGCGGCCCAGGAAGTGCGTGAACACGCGCAAACCAGCCTGGTCACCGCTAAGAACGGCACCGCCCAACTCAGCTTGCTGGTCAAGGAGGTCAACAATGTCGAAAAAGCCGTCAACGGCATTGCCGAAGCGGTGAAGAACTTCGTCGCCAACACCCGCAAGATCACCAGCATGACCAGCCAGGTGCGTGACATCGCCGACCAAACCAACTTGCTTGCGCTCAACGCCGCCATCGAAGCCGCGCGCGCTGGCGAACTGGGCCGCGGCTTCGCGGTGGTGGCCGACGAAGTGCGCGTACTGGCCGAACGCTCGGCTGAATCCGCCAAGGAAATCGACCAGGTCACTCATGTGCTGGGCACCCAGTCGGTGGAACTGGAAGACGCCATCACCAGCAGCCTTGCTTCGCTCAGCAGCAGCCAGGCCTTTGTCTCCACCGTGGAGAACGCCTTGCAGGAGGGCGAACAAGCGGTGGCCAAGTCCACCGACAGCACCGGCACCATCGTCAGCGCCGTGCAGGAGCAGAAGTTGGCCAGCACCGAAATCGCGCAGAACATGGAAAAAGTGGCGCAGATGGCAGAAGAAAATACCGCCATCGTCAGCAATGTGGCGGACAGCTCCCACTCCATGTCCGACATTGCCCAGCGCCTGCATCAAGCGGTGCGTTTCTTCCGCATCTGAACCTCCGCGCCGGCCCAGTCGAAGCCGCCCTTCCGGGCGGCTTTTCATTTGCGCGCGCTCAGATTTTTTCGTCGAAGCCGAACACCGGCGTACCCTTCTTCAATACCTCGCCGCGGAAAAAAGCTGGATATTTACGATACATGTACAGCATGACCAGCAAGCCCGTCAGCGCCACTGTCACGCCCAGAATGAACACCAAGCCCAGGCCGCCGATATGAGAGCCGCTGCCGAAGGCCGGGTCCATGCTGTCCAGCGTGGTGCGAACCAGCGCGACGAACAGCAGGATGCCGCCCAAGCCCGGACACAGGCCGCGCAACAGGAAATGGCGTGCCGAAGTCAGTGCCTGCTTGCGGAAATACCAGACGCAGGCAAAGGCCGTCAGGCCGTAATAGAAACACACCATCATGCCCAGCGCGGTAATGGTGTCGGACAGCACGTTCTCGCTCACCACCCGCATCACCGCATAAAACACAGAGGCCACCAGCGCAGACACCACGGTGGCGTAAGCCGGCGCCTTGAAGCGGGACTCCACCACCGCGTACTTGGCCGGCAAGGCCTGGTAATGGCCCATCGCCAGCATGGTGCGCGCCGGCGACATAAAGGTGGACTGCAAGGACGCGGCGGAGCTGGACATCACCGCCAGCGACAGCAAGATGGCCGCCGGCCCCATCACGGGTCCGGCCAGCGCGGTGAACACATTGGCCGCGATAGCCGGGTTGGCGAGGCCGGTGGCGTCGGTGCCCACCCCGGCGAAGGACACCACCGCCGCGCTGATCAGCACATAAGAGCCCACCAGCAGCACCATCACCAGCGTGGCGGCCTTGCCGGATAGATTGGCGCGTTTGTCGCCCGTGGTTTCCTCGCTGATGGTCACCACCGTGTCCCAGCCCCAATAGGCGAAGATGGACACCGCCACCCCGGCGGCGAATTGGGAAAAACTCTCCACCGCGAAGGGGTTGAACCAGCTCCACGCCACCGGTATGGAATACGGATGGTCGCCGTCGGCGGCGGCGCTGAACGCCGCCCAGGCAAACCAGGCCAACACCAAGGCCTGGAACGACACCAACACATATTGCACCCGCTTGGTGGATTGCAGACCGCGACAGGAAATCCAGGTGGCCACGGCCATGAAGCTGAGGCAGGAGGCGATGTTCACCACCGCGTCGTCAGGCAGCGCTGCGATGTCCGGCCGCTCCAAGGCCTGGCCCAGCGCCAGATACATGAAGTCCACCGCCACCGCGGCGGTGTTGGACAGAACCAGCACCGTGGACACCACCAGCCCCCAGCCCGCGACCCAACCTACCCATGGCCCAAAAGCCCGCGTTGCCCAAGTGAAGGAGGTTCCGGCGTCCGGCATCTCGCGGTTCAGCTCGCGGTAACCTATGGCCACCAACAGCATGGGAATGAAACTGACGAAAAACACCGCCGGCATCTGCTTGCCCACCTGAGTGGCCGCGGGACCCAGGGAGGCGGTCAGCGTGTACGCCGGCGCGCATACGGAAATCCCAATCACCACCAGTCCGAGAATGCCAATGGAACCGGCGGGCAAGCCCTTGGCGCTCAAGCCTCCCCCGTCCGGGGCCGGCAGCGCGTTGTCAACATTACGCATGGTGCATCTCCTTTGCTCCGGGACCCCGCCGCAACGTCGGCCCTCGCCTTGTTATCTTTGTCCGCGCCGGCACACAAGCACCAGCGCGAATGCGCGCGTCCCGCCGTGTCCGCCGGCCGGCCCCGCTTATGACAGGACCGCGCGCGTCATGCGTGGTTGCATGGAGTATGCAGATAATTAACACAAAAACATCAAATGGCAAAAATAATAGACGCAACTCGCATGGGGCGATATGCTGGCTCGGCAAGATCCGGCCCGCGCCGGCGCCTTGCGCTAGAGCCGGGCTCACCGGCCACCGCATAAGAACCCGTTCAAAATCCGCGGCGCTTAGTGAAGCGTTGTACGGTGGGTACAAGCTCAAAATGCTCATGCACCCCTTGTGCACTCCGCTTTTTCGCTCGTTTTCGCCTTGTCTCGCCATTGCTCGCGAGACTTTGAACAGGCTCTAAAAGAACCACGCAAAGAGAGAGAGAGAGAGAAGGAAGAGAATATGAATACCTGGAAGCACGGCCTGCTAGCGCTCGGCCTCGCCGCGGGCGCCCATGCCCAAGCCAATACCGTCAACGTCTACAACTGGTCCGACTACATCGCCCCCACCACCGTGCCAGGCTTTAGCAAGCAAACCGGCGTCAAGGTCAATTACAACGTCTACGACAGCATGGAAACCCTCAACGCCAAGCTGATGACCGGCCGCTCCGGCTTCGACCTGGTGGTGCCGTCCAACAATGTGCTGGGCCTGGGCATCAAGGCCGGGCTGTTCCAGCCGCTGGACAAGACCAAGATCCCCAATTACAAGAACATAGACCCCGCGCTGCTGAAAATGATGGAAGTGTCGGACCCCGGCAATAAATACGCGGTGCCGTATTTCTGGGGCGTGATCACTCTGGGCATCAATGAGGAAAAGGTTAAAAAAGCGTTGGGCGGGAAGCTGCCGGCCAACGAATGGGACCTGCTGTTCAAACCGGAATATGTATCCAAGCTCAAATCCTGCGGTGTCAGCATCCTGGATTCCCCATCCGAATTCTTCCCAATGGCGCTGCACTACTTCGGCAAGGACCCAGGCAGCACCAAGGAAGCCGATTACCGGGCCATCATGCCCCAGCTCAACGCCATTCGCGCCAGCGTGACCCGCATTTCCTCTTCGGGCTACATCAACGATATGGCCAGCGGGGAAGTCTGTCTGGCCATGGGCTACGGCGGCGACCTCAACATCGCCAAGCGCCGCGCCGTGGACGCCAAGAACGGCGTCAAAGTGGTGCCGCTGATGCCCAAACAGGGCGTGGCCATCTGGGTGGACAGCATGGCCATCCCCAAAGACGCCAAGAACGTGGCCAATGCGCTGTCCTTCATCAACTACAGCCTGGATCCCAAGATCGCCGCGGACAACGCCAACACCGTGACCTTCGCCCCCGGCAGCCTGCCGGCGCGGCAGTTCGTCAACAAGCAGTACTTGAACGACCGCTCCATCTTCCCCAACGCCGAAGACTTGAAAAACAGTTTCATCCAAAAGAGCGTGGGTCAGGAAACCCTGCGCATCTACGGCCGCTTGTGGCAAAACTTCAAGCTGGGCCGCAGCTGAATCCACGCCGCGCCGCCAATGAACAACAGCCGCTTTGAGCGGCTGTTGTTCATTAAGCGCCGTTCAAAATACGGCGCTCAGGCCAGCAACTGCCTCAATACATAAGGCAGGATGCCGCCGTGTTGGTAGTAATCCACTTCCACCGGCGTGTCGATGCGCAGCAGCAAGGGCAGTTCACGTTCGCCTCCGGCGGCGTCGCGGATCAGCAGGCGCACCCGCTGCCGCGGCTCAATGCCGTCCTCCAGCCCGCGCAGCTCGAAGGTTTCGTCGCCCTTGAGGCCGGCTGCGCTGTCGCCGTCCAGGAACTGCAGCGGCAACACCCCCATGCCCACCAGGTTGGAGCGGTGGATGCGCTCGAAGCTCTTGGCCACCACCGCGCGCACGCCCAGCAGCCGCGTGCCCTTGGCGGCCCAGTCGCGGCTGGAGCCGGTGCCGTACTCCTCGCCGGCGAAGATCAGCGTCGGCGTGCCGGCGCGCACATAGGTCATCGCCGCGTCGTAAATCGACATCTGCTCGCCGTCCGGCTGCAACAGGGTCAGGCCGCCTTCCACCGGCTTGCCGTCCGCATCCGGCGCCAGCATCAGGTTGCGGATGCGCACGTTGGCGAATGTGCCGCGCATCATCACCTCGTGATGGCCTCGGCGCGAGCCGTAACTGTTGAAATCGCCGGGCGTGATGCCCTGCGCCTGCAGATACAGACCGGCCGGCGAGCTGGGCTTGATCGAGCCGGCCGGGCTGATGTGGTCTGTGGTCACCGAATCGCCGAAGATCGCCAAGGCGCGCGCGCCGCGGATGGGCGGCTGCGCCGTGGGCTGCATCGCGAAATTCTGGAAGAACGGCGGCTCCGCGATATAGCTGGACGGCTCCCAACCGTAGACCTCGCCCACGCTGGCGGCAATGTCGTTCCACAAGGGGTTGCCGCTGGCGAAATCCTGGTACAGCCGGCGGTAAGTGGCCGCGTCCGTAGCTTGCAGCAAAGCCTCTCCCACTTCCTGTTGGCTGGGCCAGATATCGCGCAGGTACACCGGCTTGCCATCCACGCCAACGCCCAGCGGCTCATGTTCCAGATCGATATCCACCCGGCCGGCGATGGCGAAGGCCACCACCAGCGGCGGACTCATCAGGAAGTTGGCTTTGATTGCCGGATGGATGCGCGCCTCGAAGTTGCGGTTGCCGGACAGGACCGAAGCGCAGATCAAATCCTGACCGCTGACCTCGTTCTCCAATTCCGGATCCAGCGGGCCGGCGTTGCCGATGCAAGTGGTGCAGCCGTAGGCGGCCACGCGGAAACCCAGTTGCTCCAGCGGCGCCAGCAAATGCGCCTTGCCCAGGTAGTCCGTCACCACCCGCGAGCCGGGAGCCAGCGAGGTCTTGATATGGCTGGCCACGCTCAGCCCTCGCGCCACCGCCTTTTGCGCCAGCAAGCCGGCGGCCAGCATCACCCCCGGGTTGGAGGTGTTGGTGCAGGAGGTGATCGCCGCGATCAGCACCGAGCCGTGGCGCAGCTTGCCGCTGAAACCGCCTGCCTCGTTCTTGCCGTAGCCGCCGGCCTTGGCCGGCTGATGCAAGAGCTCGGTGAAACGCGGCTTCAGCTGCGGCAAGGCGATGCGGTCCTGCGGACGGCGCGGTCCGGCCACGCTGGGCACCACCGTGGCCAGGTCCAGTTCCAACACGCTGCTGTAATCGATCTCGCCCTCTTGCGGCATGCCGAACATCTGCTGCGCCTGGAAATAGCGGCGGAACGCGTCCACCTCCGCTTCGCTGCGTCCGGTGGCGGTCAGATAGGCGGCGGTCTGCTCGTCCGGCGGGAAGAAACCCATGGTGGCGCCGTACTCCGGCGCCATATTCGCCAGCGTAGCCCGGTCCTGCAAGGTCAACGAGGCCGCGCCTGCGCCGTAGAACTCCACGAACTTGCCCACCACCTGCGCCTTGCGCAGCAGCTCGGTGACGGTCAGCACCAGGTCGGTGGCGGTCACGCCCTCGCGCAGCCTGCCCTTCAAATGCACGCCCACCACGTCCGGCGTCAGGAAATACACCGGCTGGCCCAGCATGCCGGCTTCCGCCTCGATGCCGCCCACGCCCCAGCCCACTACACCCAGGCCGTTGATCATGGTGGTGTGCGAATCCGTGCCCACCAAGCTGTCCGGGTAATACACGCCGTCCTTGCTCAACACCCCGCGCGCCAGATATTCCAGGTTCACCTGATGCACGATGCCGATGCCCGGCGGCACGACCTTGAAGGTGTCGAAGGCCTGCATTCCCCATTTGATGAAACGGTAGCGCTCCGCGTTGCGGCGGAATTCCAGTTTCATGTTAAGGTCCAAAGCGTTGTTCTCGCGGAAGTGGTCGACTTGCACCGAGTGGTCCACCACCAGATCCACCGGCACCAGCGGCTCGATGCGCTTGGGCGGCTTGCCGAAGCGCTCGGCCACCGAGCGCATCGCCGCCAGATCGCACAGCAGCGGCACTCCGGTGAAATCCTGCAGCACGATGCGCGCCACCACAAAGGGGATCTCCTCGCTGCGGGGCGCCTGCGGCCGCCAGCCCGCCAATTGGCGCACATGTTCCTCGCCGACGCGCTGGCCGTCCAGATGGCGCAGCAAGGACTCCAGCACGATGCGCAGCGACACCGGTAGCCGGCTGACATCGCCGATACCCAGCTCCGCCAGGGCCGGCAGCGAATGAAATTGACAGGACTGGCCCGAGGCCAGGGTAAAGGAACGCAAAGTGGATTCGGAACGAAGCGACATGGTGGACTCCTGTTGAAAGCCAAGATGCAAGCCAAGAACCTGTTTACGATCTGCTGCGATTCGTCAGACGCGACACGGTGAGTACAGTGTCGAAACGCTCATGTACCCCATGTACGTGCCGCTTTCTCCGCTGTTTTCGTCTTGTCTCGCTTTTTCTCGCGAGATCGTCAACACGCTCTCAAAGGCCAAAACGATGGGAGCACCTCGAAAAACGGCTAGTCCGAGGTGCTCCGCCTTGTATTCAGACCCTGAAACAGGTCAATGGTTCAGCCCTTGCCTTGCATTTGGCATACAATCGAAACCTCATTCCCGTGCGAAAGGCATGCCATGACACACAGAATAGAACACGATTCCTTCGGCGACATTGAAGTTCCGGCCAATGCGCTGTGGGGCGCGCAAACCCAGCGCTCGCTCGGCCACTTCGCCATCTCCAACGAAACCATGCCGCAAGAACTGATCCTGGCGCTGGCCCAAGTCAAGCGCGCTGCCGCGCTGACCAACCGCGAGCTGGGCAAGCTGCCGGCGAACAAGGCCGACGCCATCGTCGCCGCCGCCGACGAAGTGCTGGCCGGCAAACACCCGGACACTTTCCCCTTGTCGGTATGGCAAACCGGCTCCGGCACTCAAACCAATATGAACATGAACGAGGTGCTGGCCAACCGCGCCTCGGAACTGCTGGGCGGCGAGCGCGGCCCCGGCCGGCTCGTCCACCCCAACGACGACGTCAACCGCGGCCAATCCTCCAACGACATTTATCCCACCGCCATGCACGTGGCCGCCGCGCGCGCGGTGCATGACCGGCTGCTGCCGGCGCTGAGCCGGCTGCGCGCCGCGCTGGTGGACAAAGCGGCCGCCTTCGCCGACATCGTCAAGATCGGCCGCACCCATTTGCAGGACGCCACTCCGCTGACTTTGGGCCAGGAGCTGTCAGGCTGGGTGGATCAGCTGGAGCAAGCGGAACACGCCGTCCGCGCCGCGTTGCCCGGCCTCTACCAACTGGCCGTGGGGGGGACCGCCGTGGGCACCGGCCTCAACACCCACCCGGAGTTCGGCCCGCGCGTGGCGGCCGAACTCAACCGCGCTTGCGGCCTGCCCTTTGTCAGCGCCGGCAATAAATTCGCCGCGCTGGCCGGGCACGACGCGCTGGTGCACTCGCACGGCGCGCTCAAACAACTGGCCACCGCCTTGATCAAGATCGCCAACGACATCCGCTGGCTGGCGTCCGGCCCGCGCAGCGGCCTGGGCGAACTGCTGATTCCGGAAAACGAACCGGGCAGCTCCATCATGCCGGGCAAGGTCAACCCCACCCAGTGCGAGGCGATGACCATGCTGTGCTGCCAAGTGCTGGGCAACGACGTGGCGCTGTCCATCGGCGCCGCTTCCGGCAACTTCGAGTTGAACGTGTTCAAGCCGCTGATCGCGCACAACTTCCAGCAGAGCGTGCGCCTGCTCGCAGACGGCATGGACAGCCTCAACCATCATTGCGTGCGCGGCATGCAGGCAAACCGCCCTCGCATCGAGCAATTGCTGGAGCAATCGCTCATGCTGGTCACCGCGCTCAATCCGCACATCGGCTACGACAAGGCCGCCGCCATCGCCAAGCTGGCCCACGCCAACGGCGGCACCCTCAAGCAGGCGGCGCTGGAGCTGGGCTATGTGACGGCGGAGCAGTTTGACCAGTGGGTGGATCCGAAGGCGATGATCTAAAAACCGGTTCACGCTCTTCCTCGTGGTTCGCGGGGCGAAGAGGAAGAGCATGAACAGACCGCCGGCGCTCAGTCGAATAAACCCAATGTACGCGGCAGCGGCTGAGGCGCCGGCTTGAGCCCGCCCTGGCGCGGCGCCAGCGGCGCGTCCTCGGCGCGCATCTCCTCCGCCGGAAACAGCCGCAGCAAGCGATGCGCGTCGTCCGGGCGGCGCGCCGTCAGCCAGGCCAGGTAATCCTCCGGCCGCACAATCACCAGCGAACGCTTTTCGTCCTCCGGCTTATGCGTGCGGCGCATCAGCGCGTGCGCCTCGGCGTTTACCGTCAACTGGGTGAAAGCGTGGCTGATTGAGCCGTCCGGCTCCGACCACGCCCGCCACAACCCAGCCACCGCGAACGGAGCATCGTCGGCCAAGCCGATTCGCCAACGCACCGCGCGGCCGGTTTCATACGAAGGTTCGAAGAAGGCCCGCATCGGCACCAGGCAACGCTGACCGGCCCGCCACGGGTAGCGGAAGTTTTTCAGTTCGGCCACGGTTTCCGAGCGCGCGTTGGTGGTGGACAACCGCAGGCCGTCCGGTTGATGGCGTTTGGGCACCAGCCCGTAATTGCCCAGCCGTAGCTCCAGGCCCTGGCGGCCAGCCACGATGAAGGGAGCGGCGTAGTCCTGCCAGGCCTCTTCCTGCCAGACCAGCCCGCCAGGCTCCACGCCGAACAGCGGCAGTTGATCAGGATGGGGACATAGATAGTTGACGCACATCGGCGCAGTTTACCGGATATTGCGGCGGCCGGCCCGCCGCCTCGGTTTGACAAGCAAGCCTCAAGCGGCGACCATAAGCCCACTATGCGCCGTTTCGTCCCCTATGCCAGCCAAGATTGGATCGACGCCCGTTTCGGGGCGGGTTAGCGCGCGGCCAGACGAAGCCCGGCAACCCGCCCACCCGGCGGGTTTTTTCATATGAGCCACCACCAGGAGACTGCCATGCCTAGCAATGAACAATCCAAAGACACGGCCGCGGCAACGCTGCATCTGGTTTGCGGCAAGATCGCCGCGGGCAAGTCCACCTTGACCCGCAACCTGGCCAAACAAGCTCGCACCGTACTGATCAGCGAGGACGAATGGCTGGCCCAGCTTTACCCCGGCGAGATACGTACCATGACCGACTACGTGCGCCGCTCGCAGTCGCTCAAACAGGCGCTGACCGCCCACATCGCCGCCCTGCTGCGCCAAGGCCTGTCCGTGGTGCTGGACATGCCGGCCAATACACTGGACAGCCGCCGCTGGATGCGCGAGCTGATCGACGCCAGCGGCGCGGCGCATCAGCTGCACCTGCTGGACGTCAGCGACGAAGCCTGCAAGGCGCGGCTGCGTCAGCGCAACGCCAAGGGCTCCCACCCGTTCAGCGTCAGCGAGGCGGAGTTCGACCATATCACCCGCTACTTCGTGCCGCCCAGCCCGCAGGAAGGCTTCAACGTAGTCGCCCACAGCAACGCGGAGGCCTGAACCGGCCCCTGGCCGTCTCAGCGGAAAACGCCGGCAAGCCGGCGTTTTTTCATTGGCAAGATGGCCGCTTACCCGCCGGCGCCCTGCCTTGCCGCGCCGCTAGACCCAGCCGCCCAGCATCAGCGCTCCGCACAGGGCGATGCCGCCGCCGACAACGCGGCCCAGCCGTTCGCCCAGCGCAAAGCGCGCTTCCGCTTGCCCCAACAACAAGCCGGCTGCATGCAACAGGCCGGAAGCCAGCACGAAACCGGCGGCGTAAGCCAAGCCGGAGGCGTCGTGCGGCATCTCCTGACCATGGGCGATGCCATGCAGCAAGGCGAAACCGGCAATCGCCGTCAAGGCCAGCCCCCGTCGCGGCTGCAAGGCGAAGGCCAGCAGCAAGCCCAGCGCGATCACGCTGGCGGCGATGCCGCTTTCCAGCGCCGCCGCGCTCACGCCCAACCAGCCCAGGACGCCGCCAACGGCCAGCAAAGCCATGAAGGTCAGCGGTCCTTGCCATCGGGCCGCGCCGCCCAGCCGCCACGACCACAAGCCCACCGCCAGCATGGCCAAGAGGTGGTCCAGCCCGCCAAGCGGATGCGCCAGGCCGCTGGAGAAACCGGCGACGGCGTGACCGGGGTGAGCCTGGGCCAGCCCGCTGACCAGCAATATGGCCAGCGCGGCCGACGGAGGTTTACGCAAGAGAGTCATTTTCGGCTCCTGAGACGTTGAGTTGCAGCATGCCCTGGGTTTCGACAAAGGCGATGATGTCGGCCAGACCCTGACCAAGCTTGAGATTGGAAAAAACGAAGGGCCGCTCGCCGCGCATGCGGCCGGCGTCGCGCGCCATCACGTCCAGCGAGGCCCCCACCAACGGCGCCAGATCGATCTTGTTGATCACCAGCAGGTCCGACTTGCAGATGCCCGGCCCCCCCTTGCGCGGAATCTTGTCGCCGGCGGACACGTCGATCACGTACAGCGTCAGATCGGACAACTCCGGGCTGAAAGTGGCGGCCAGGTTGTCGCCGCCGCTTTCGATGAAGATGATATCCAGGCCGGGATGGCGGGCGTTCAGCCGCGCCACCGCCTCCAGGTTGATCGACGCGTCCTCACGGATGGCGGTGTGCGGGCAGCCGCCGGTTTCCACGCCGATGATGCGGTCCGCCTCCAGCGCTTGATGCTGGACCAGGAATTGCGCGTCTTCTTGGGTGTAGATGTCGTTGGTCACGGCGGCGACATTGTATTTATCGCGCAGCGCCGCGCACAGCGCCCAGGTCAGGTGGGTCTTGCCGGAGCCCACCGGCCCGCCTATGCCCACTCGCAACGGCCCGCGGCCCTTGGCGAGTCCTGTTGTGTTCATCGCTTTCTCCTTGAGATCGCGGCCGCCGGCTCAAGACCGGAACAGCCTGCTGTACTGGGTTTCATGCTTCATCGCCGCCCAGGCGAGGCCAGGGGCGAAATTGCTCAGTTGTTCCGCCGGCATCCGTCTCGCCTCGGCGCCGGCCGCGGCCACGGCCGGCAACAGCGCCGACAACAATTGCTGGCCGGCCGTCTGTCCCATCGGCATCGCCTTGAGCAGAACCGTGACTTGGTTTTCCAGCCAGCTCCATAGATAAGCATCCACCGCGCCGGCCTCGTCCGCGCCCAGCGCGCGCGCCGCCTGCGCCCATACCGCCGGCAGCGCCAACTCCGGCTGCTCCAGGCCGGCCGGCCACGGCAAAGCGGCGCACTCCGGCAGCGCTTGCAGCAAGCGGCGCAGCGAATACCCCATCTGCACGGTTTCCTGCCTCAATTCGCGGCTGTCTCGGCTGGCCAGCAATTGCTGATTGATCCGCGCCAGCGCCGGTTGATCGTCGGCGGCCAGCGCGCGCCAGGCCTGAGCCAGCAGAGCGGCTTCAAAACGGGCCAGCGGTCCTTGCAACACATCGCCCAGCCAGGAGGCGGCGCTGGCGGCGTCATGCACCAGGCCCAGCTCCAGCGCGCTCTCCAGCCCTTGCGAGTAGCTATACGCGCCGATAGGCAGGCCCGGACTGGCCAGCCGCAGCAGTTGCAGCCGCGACAGCGCGCTCATGCCGCGCCGTACTGATGCAGCCGCGGCGGATATTGGAAGGCCGCCTCTTTGCCGTGGGAGTGGTGATGGCCGCCGCCGTAAGCGCCGGCCTCCGGCTGAAACGGCGCGTCGATTTTTCGCACCTGCGCGCCCATCTGCTCCAGCATCCGCGCCAGCACCTCGTCGTCCAACAGCCGCAGCCAGCCGTCGCCCACTTGCAGATGCACATGGCGGTTGCCCAGGTGGTAAGCAGCGCGGGTCAAGGCCATGGCGTCGGCGCAACTGACATGCAGCAAGGCTTCCGGCGCGGCCACTACCCGCACCCGGCGGCCATCCTCTGCCTGCAGCACTTCGCCGTCGGCCAGCGGCGGCCCCGGCTCCAGAAACAGCCCGCAGTCTTCTCCGGCGGCGCTGCGGGTGCGTAGCCGGCGCTTGCCGCGCAGTTCGCAACTCATCAGCAGCTCATCGTCCCAGGCGCTCGCATCGTCGGCGCGGCGTGTCAGCAGCAACATGGCATCCTCTCAAAACAAGAAATAGCGCTGCGCCAGCGGCAGGCGCTCGGCCGGTTCGCACCACAGCAGCTGGCCATCGGCGCGCACCTGATAGTTTTGCGGGTCCACCTCGATATGCGGCAGATAATCGTTGTGGATCAGGTCCGTCTTGCGCAGATGGCGGCAGCCGCGCACCGCCACCAAGCGCTTGCGCAGGCCCAGTTCCGCGCCGATGCCGGCCTGCAGCGCCGCCTGCGATACAAAGGTGACGCTGCCGCGCGCCACCGCCGCGCCGCAGCTGCCGAACATCGGCCGGTAGTGCACCGGCTGCGGCGTTGGAATGCTGGCGTTGGGGTCTCCCATCGCGGCGGCGGCGATCACGCCGCCCTTGAGGATCAGGCTGGGCTTGACCGCGAAGAAGGCAGGCCGCCACAGCACCAAATCCGCCAGCTTGCCGGGCTCGACGCTGCCCACCTCATGGGCGATGCCGTGGGTCAACGCCGGGTTGATGGTGTACTTGGCCAGATAGCGCTTGACCCGGAAGTTGCTGTGGCCGGGGCCATCGCCCGGCAAGGGGCCGCGCTGGCGCAGCATCTTGTCCGCGGTCTGCCAGCAGCGCAGTATGGTTTCCCCCACCCGCCCCATCGCCTGGCTGTCCGAGGACATCATCGCGAAGGCGCCCAAGTCGTGCAGGATGTCCTCGGCGGCGATGGTCTCGCGCCGGATGCGGCTTTCGGCGAAGGCCACGTCCTCCGCGATGCCCGGGTCCAGGTGATGACACACCATCAACATGTCCAGGTGCTCGTCTATGGTGTTGACGGTGAACGGCCGGGTGGGGTTGGTGGAGCTGGGCAGCACATTGGCGTAGCCGCAGGCTTTTATGATGTCCGGCGCGTGGCCGCCGCCGGCGCCCTCGGTGTGATAGGTGTGGATGGCGCGGCCCTTGAACGCGGCCAGCGTGGCTTCGACGAAGCCGGATTCGTTCAGGGTGTCGGTATGGATCGCCACTTGCACGTCCATCTCGTCCGCCACCGTCAGGCAGTTGTCTATCGCCGCCGGGGTACTCCCCCAGTCTTCGTGCAGCTTGAGGCCGATGGCGCCGGCGCGCACTTGCTCCCGCAGCGGCTCCGGCAGGCTGGCGTTGCCCTTGCCGGTGAAGCCCAGGTTCATCGGAAAGGCCTCCGCCGCTTCCAGCATCCGCGCCAGATGCCATGGCCCCGGCGTGCAGGTGGTGGCGTTGCTGCCGGTGGCCGGCCCGGTGCCGCCGCCTATCATGGTGGTGACGCCGGACATCAAGGCTTCTTCGATCTGCTGCGGGCAGATGAAATGAATGTGGCTGTCGATGCCGCCGGCGGTGACGATCATGCCTTCGGCGGCGATGATTTCAGTAGCGGCGCCGATGACGATGTCGACGCCGGGCTGAATATCCGGGTTGCCGGCCTTGCCGATGGCGGCGATGCGGCCGTCCTTGAGGCCGATGTCGGCCTTGACGATGCCCCAGTGGTCCAGGATGAGCGCATTGGTCAGCACGGTGTCGGCCACCTCCGCCGCCAGCCCCTGCCCTTGCCCCATGCCGTCGCGGATCACCTTGCCGCCGCCAAACTTCACCTCCTCGCCGTACACGGTGTAGTCGCGCTCCACCTCCACCCACAATTCGGTGTCGGCCAAGCGCACCCGGTCCCCGACGGTGGGGCCGAACATCTCGGCATACGCCTGCCTGCTGATTTTCATAAGCCCCCCATTACCCGGCCCTGAAAGCCGAACACCCGCTTCAGGCCGGCCAGTTCCACCAGTTCCACGCTGCGGGTCTGTCCCGGCTCAAAGCGCACCGCGGTGCCGGCCGCGATGTTCAGCCGGCAGCCGCGGGCGGCGGCGCGGTCGAACTGCAAGGCGTCGTTGGTTTCGGCAAAGTGATAGTGCGAGCCCACCTGGATAGGCCGGTCGCCGGTATTGGCCACCGTCAGCGTCACGGTGCGGCGGCCGGCGTTGAGTTCGATCTCGCCTTCGGCTGCCTGGATCTGTCCCGGAATCATCGCGGCGTCCTCATACAATGGGCTGGTGGACGGTGACCAGCTTGGTGCCATCCGGGAAAGTGGCTTCCACCTGAATATCGGCGATCATCTCGGCCACGCCGTCCATCACCTCCTCGCGGCCCAGCAGCGTGGCGCCGTAATGCATCAGCTCCGCCACGCTCCTGCCGTCGCGCGCGCCCTCCATGATGGCGGCGCTGATGTAAGCCACCGCCTCCGGATAGTTCAGCTTCAGGCCCCGCGCGCGGCGGCGCTCCGCCAGCAGGCCGGCGGTGAAGATCAGCAGCTTGTCTTTTTCTCTGGGCGTCAATTCCATCGTGAAGTCCCATTTCTCATTGAAGGGTCAAGTCGCCCAGATGCGCGGCTCCTGCGCCGCGCGGCCATGGGTGAACGGGTAAAGCAAACGCCGGGCCCGCCGCAGCCAATGATGGGCGGCTTCGGCGCTGTCCCCGATGAAGCGCGCCAGCCAGACATCCGGCAACTGGCTGGCGGCGGCGCGGCCCGTCAGCGGCAGTTCCAAGATCGCCTGGTGCAAGGCCGCCGGCAGCGCCGGCCCGGCCCACAGCAGCAGGCCGGCCACGGTCTGGCCGCCCATCCCCGCCGCCGCGTCCAGCATGCGGTCCCCGCCGGCCAAGGCGGCGCGCTCGCACCAAATCAGCCGGCCGTCGCGTTCAATGTCCAGGCTTTGCCGCCAGCGGCCGCGGTCGAAACGCTCGCCGCAGGCCGGACGCCCCAGGCAGAGCACATCGCCGTACAGCAGCGCGGCGTCGCCCTGCAGCCGGACGCGGCCTTGCAAGCTCACCTCCGCGCCGGCGAACAGAATGGTTTCCAGCGGCAGCCATTCCAGCCGCGCGCCGGGAGCCAAGCTCAGCTCCAGCCGCTGGCTGGCCGGGCGGCCGAATCCGTCGTACCACTTGGCGGCGCCGGGGCTGGTCAGCAGCGCGTCCGCGCCCTCCTCCAAACTCACCGCCAGATTCAGGCTGTCGCCGCCCGCCATGCCCCCCGGCGGATGCACGATGATGTGCTGGCACTGGCCGGCGGCGTCGATGAAGTGGCGTTGCACTCTCAAAGGGCCGCAATGCCGGCGCCGCACCGGAATGGTGCGCCCGTCGCGGCGCTGGTAAGCCAGTTCCAGTTCGGCGGCCCAGGGCGGCGGCAGGCCGATGGCGGCGGAGTCGCGGCGCATCGCTCAGATCGCCAACAGTCCGCGCACGCCGTCCGCCTGCATGTCCCCGCCCAGGCCGCTGCGTACCACTTCGCCGCGCGCCATCACCAGATAGCGGTCCGCCAGCTCTTCGGCAAAGTCGTAATACTGCTCCACCAGCAAAATGGCCATCTCGCGTCCAGCCGCCAGTTGGCGGATCGCCGCGCCGATCTGCTTGATGATGGAGGGCTGAATGCCCTCGGTCGGCTCGTCCAGCATCAGCAGCGACGGCCGCCCTACCAGCGCGCGGCCAATCGCCAATTGCTGCTGCTGGCCGCCGGACAGGTCGCCGCCCCGGCGGCCGCGCATCTCGTCAAGCACCGGAAACATCTCGAACACGCTGTCCGGCAAGCGCCGGCCCGCCGCGCCGGAGAAGCGAGCCAGCCCCAAGCGCAGGTTTTCCTCCACCGTCAGCCTCGGAAAGATTTCGCGCCCCTGCGGCACATAGGCGATGCCGCGCGCCGCGCGCTGATGCGGGGCCAGCGCGGCAATGTCCTCGCCGCGCCAGAGCATGCGCCCACCGCGTATCGGCAATTGCCCGCTCAGGCATTTGAGCAGCGTGCTCTTGCCCGCGCCGTTGCGCCCCAGCAAGCAGGTGATCTGCCCAGTCTCGGCGCGCAGGCTGATACCGCGCAGGATGCGGCTGCCGCCGTAATACTGTTCCAGTCCGTCGATTTCCAGCATGTCAGCGCCCCAGATACACTTCGATCACCCGCTCGTCCGCCTGCACCTGCCGCAGCGTCCCCTCCGCCAGCACCGCGCCTTCGGCCAGCACCGTCACCTTGCCGCCCAGGCTGGCGACGAAATCCATATCGTGTTCCACCACCATCAGGGAGTGCTCGCCTTTCAGGCTCAGCAGCAGCTCCGCGGTCTGCTCGGTTTCGGCGTCGCTCATGCCGGCCACCGGCTCGTCCAGCAAGAGCAGCTTGGGTTGCTGAGCAAGCAGCATGCCAATCTCCAGCCATTGCTTTTGGCCGTGCGACAGCAGGCCGGCCAGCCGGCCGCGCTGATCTTGCAGCCGCACCCGTTCCAGCAGTTCGTCGATGCGGCGGCGCGGAGCCGCGCCCAGCCGCGCGCGCAGGCTGGCACGCACCGATCGGTCCCCGGCCAGCGCCAGCTCCAGGTTGTCCGCCACCGTCATCGCCTCGAATACCGTGGGCTTCTGGAATTTGCGCCCTATCCCCAGTTGGGCGATTTCGGCCTCGTCGTGCCGGCGCAGGTCTATGGTCTGGCCGAAGAACACGCTGCCGGCGTCGGGCCGGGTCTTGCCGGTGATCACATCCATCATCGTGGTCTTGCCGGCGCCGTTGGGGCCGATCACCACCCGCAATTCGCCGACGGCGATCGACAGCGTCAAGCGGTTCAAGGCGCGGTAACTGTCGAAATCAACTATGACATCGTCAAGATATAATATCTGTCCGTGCCGGATGTCCAGTCCCGGCGTCAATGGACGGGACAAGCCCACCGCCTCGCCCTCCCACTGCCCGCGCGGAGCAGGATTTTCGCTTGTTGCATTCATGTCGCATATCCGGAAAATAAATAACCGCGCGGCGGCTTCACGCGCCGCGGCCTCGCGCCAGCAAACCCATCAAGCCGCGCGGCAGCAACAGGGTGCCGGCAATGAACAAGCCGCCCAGAAAGAACAGCCAGTACTCCGGCAATGCCACGGTAAACCAGCTCTTGGCCGCATTGACCAGCACCGCGCCCAGCACCGGCCCAATCAAGGTGCCGCGGCCTCCCACCGCCACCCAGACGGCGGCCTCTATCGAGTTGCCCGGCGACATCTCGCCCGGATTGATGATGCCGGCCTGCGGCACGTACAAGGCGCCGGCCAGCCCGCACAGCATGGCGGACAACACCCATATCGCCAGCTTGTAATCCTGCGGCCGATAACCGCAGAACATCAGCCGCGATTCGGCGTCGCGCACCGCCGTGAGAATGCGGCCGAACTTGCCGCGCATCAGCCAGAACGCCCCCAGCAAAGACAGCGACAGCAGTAGCGCGCTGAGGATGAACAGCCAGGCGCGGGTAGCCGGCTCGGCAATGCCGAAGCCCAGGATGCGCTTGAAACCGGTAAAGCCGTTATTGCCGCCAAAACCGGTCTCGTTGCGGAAGAACAGCAGCATCGCCGCGTAGGTCAGCGCCTGGGTGAAGATGGAAAAATACACACCGCGAATGCGGGAACGGAAAGCCAGCCAGCCAAAGCCCAGCGCCAACAGCCCGGGCGCGCCCACCGCCAGGCACAAGGCCCAGGCCAGGTGCTCGCTGCCCTGCCAGAACCACGGCAGCGCCCGCCAGTCCAGCGACACCATGAAATCCGGCAGCGCGCTCTGGTAGACGCCATCGTTGCCGATCTGCCGCATCAGATACATGCCCATGCCGTAGCCGCCCAGCGCGAAGAACAAGCCGTGGCCCAGGCTGAGCAAGCCGGCATAGCCCCAGACCAGGTCCAAAGCCAGCGCCAGCACCGCGTAGCACAGAATCTTGCCAGCCAGGGTCAGAACATAAGCCGACACCCGCCAGCCGCTGTCCGCCGGCGCGAACACATGCAGCAAGGGCAGCGCCAGCAAGCCGAGCCAGACCAGGGCCAACGCCGCCGCGCCCCAGCGCCTGCGGCTCAGGCCGGACAAGAGCCTCAAAGAGTAAGGAAGATGCATGGCGGCTCCTAATCCACGGCCCGGCCCTTGAGGGCGAACAGGCCTTGCGGACGTTTTTGGATGAACAGAATGATGCCGGCCAGGATCAGAATCTTGCCCAGCACCGCGCCCAGCGCCGGTTCCAGCAGCTTGTTGGCCACGCCCAGGCCCAGCGCGCCCCACGCCGCGCCGGCCAACTGGCCCACGCCGCCCAGCACCACCACCATGAAACTGTCGACGATATAGCCCTGGCCCAAGTCCGGGCCGACATTGCCTATCTGGCTCAGCGCCACCCCGCCCAGGCCGGCGATGCCGCTGCCCAGGCCGAAGGCCAGCATGTCCACCCGCCCGGTCGCCACGCCCAGGCTGTCCGCCATGCTCCGGTTCTGGGTCACCGCGCGCACAAACAGACCCAGCCGGCTGCGGTTCAGCGCCAGCCAGACCAGGCCCAGCGTCAGCGCGGAGAACACAATGACGGCGATGCGGTTGTAGGGCAGCGTCAGCGCCGGGCTCAAGACCCAGCCGCCGGTCAACCAGCCGGGATTGGCCACCGCCACGTTCTGCGCGCCGAACAGCGTTCGCACCAACTGCATCAGCGCCAGGCTGATGCCCCAGGTGGCCAGCAGCGTTTCCAGCGGCCGGCCGTAGAGATGGCGGATCACCAGCCGTTCCAGCGCCATGCCCACGCCGGCGGTGAACAGGAAGGCCGCCGGCAACGCCAGCGCCAGATAGGCGTCGGCGGCGGCCGGCCAGCGGCTTTGAAACAGGCTTTGCGCCGCATAAGAGACATAGGCCCCCAGCATCAGCATCTCGCCGTGCGCCATATTGATCACGCCCAGCAAGCCATAAGTGATGGCCAAGCCCAACGCCGCCAGCAGCAGCACCGAGCCCAGGCTGAGGCCGGCGAAGGCCGCTCCCAGTAAATTGTCCACCTGCACGCTGGCGCGGATGGCCGCTTGCGCACTCGTCGCGGCGTCGCGCACCCCGGCGTCGCTTTCGTTGGCGGCGTCGGTCAAGGGCGCCAGCAAGGCCCAGGCGGCCGGATCGCCGCTGTCCGCCAGCGCCGCGGCGGCGGCTCTCCTCTGCGCCGGGTCCGGGCTGGCCAGCGACAAGCGGGCGCACGCTTGCTCCAACGCGCGCCGCAACTCGGCGTCACCCTCCCGCGCCAGCCGGTTCCGCAGCAAGGGCAGCAAGGCCGGGTTAGCGCTGTCCGCCAGCACACGGACCGCGGCCAGCCGCCGGACAGCATCCGCAGCGGCCAGTTCGTCGACCGCGTGAAACACCGCCAAAGCGCCGCGCAGCCGGTTGTTCAGCGGCAGCGGCTCCAGACTGGCGGCGTCGCCCGCCGCCGGCTGGCCGGACACCGCATCGCCGAGCGCGCCGTCCGGCCGCAGCCACAACACGCGCCGGCCATCGGCGGACTGCAACAGCCGGCCCTCCTCCAACGCGGCCACCGCCGCGCGGCGCTCCGCGTCCGGGCGCGGCGCCCAGCTTTCAATCAAGCCGGCGCGCTCGGCCGGATCGGCGCCGGCCAGGTCGGCCAAGGGGCCGGCGCCGGCCGCCGCGCACCACAGCGCCAGCGCCCAAGACAAGGCTTTACACCAGGGCATCGCGGACTCCTTCTCGGCTCACTTGCTCTTCACCGGGGCATCCGGCCGTTTGTCGTTGCCAGGGAGGTACGGACTCCACGGCTGTGCGCGCACCACGCTCCGGCTTTTCCACACCACCGAGAACTGTCCGTTGGGCTGAATCTCGCCAATCATCACCGGCTTGCGCAAATGGTGGTTGCGGGCGTCCATCTCCAGCGGATAGCCCGACGGCGCGTCCAGGCGCATCCCGGCCAGGGCCTTGCTCACCGCGGCCACATCGGTGCTGCCGGCCTTGCGCGCCGCTTGCGCCCATAGCCGGATGCCGACGTAGGTCGCCTCCATCGGATCGTTGGTCACCAGCTTGTCCGCCCCGGCAATGCCCTTCTTGCGCGCCCAGGCGCGGTAGTCCGCCGTCCATTTGGCATTGACCGGGTTCTTAACGCTCATGAAGTAATTCCAGGCCGCCAGATGGCCGGCCAAGGGCTTGGCGTCCATGCCCTTGAGCTCCTCCTCGCCCACCGAGAACGCCATCACCGGCACCTCGGCCGCTTTCAGGCCCTGATTGCCCAGCTCTTTGTAGAACGGCACATTGGAGTCGCCATTGATGGTGGACACCACCGCGGTCTTGCCGCCGGCGGCGAACTTCTTGATATTGGCGACGATGGTCTGGTAGTCGTTATGGCCAAACGGGGTGTAGGCCTCTTGGATGTCCGCGTCCTTGACCCCCTTGGTTTTGAGGAAGGCGCGCAGAATCTTGTTGGTGGTGCGCGGGTAGACATAATCGGTGCCCAGCAGGAAGAAGCGCCGCGCGCCGCCGCCTTCCTTGCTCATCAGGTACTCCACCGCCGGGATCGCCTGCTGATTGGGCGCCGCGCCGGTGTAGAACACATTGGGCGACATCTCCTCGCCCTCGTACTGCACCGGGTAGAACAGCAAACCGTTCAACTCCTCGAACACCGGCAACACCGATTTGCGCGACACCGAAGTCCAACAGCCGAAGGTCACCGCCACCTTGTCTCGGCTCAGCAATTGGCGCGCCTTCTCCGCAAACAGCGGCCAGTTGGATGCAGGGTCCACCACCACCGGCTCCAGCTTTTTGCCCAGCACCCCGCCATCGGCGTTGATCTGGTCAATGGCGAACAGCGCCATATTCTTGAGCGAGGTTTCGGAAATGGCCATAGTGCCGGACAGGGAGTGCAGCACCCCCACCTTGATGGTGCCGGCGGCAAGGGCCGGCGCGGCGCCGAGGCCGCCCAGCGCCAGGCTCAGCGCAAGGGTAGGCAAGACATGAGGGCGAATGAACATGAGAAGCTCCTGGGGCGATCCTGAAACGCCGGGAGGCCGTCTGGCCGGCCCGGCTGGGAATTGTTGCACTGCAGGATCAGACTAAGCCCCGGCCCGCCCGGCCGAAATACGTTACATGACGTATGCCCTCTCACCCGCCTCCGGCGCTGCGCAAAGCCAGCGCCGCGGCCGAGGTGCGGGTTTCCACCCCCAGGCGGGCGAACACATGCTCCAGATGCTTGTTGACGGTGCGCGGACTCATGCCGAGGATGTCGCCGATGTCGCGATTGGTCTTGCCCAGGCTCAGCCAATGCAGCACCTCGGCCTGACGCGGAGTCAGCCCCAGCGCCCGCATCAGGCGCTGCGGCGCCGCGGCTTCGCCCCCCTCGCTCAAGGCCAGCAAGCACTCGTCCCCGGCCAGGCGCTTCGCCAGCAAGCCCGAGCCGTCGCCCTCCTCCAACGCCAGGCTCGCGCCCGCCTCGGCTTGGCCCAGCCAAAGCCGCCAGCGCTCCGCCAGCGCCGCCTCGGACCAGCCGTGAGCGCGCAGCAGGCCGCGCGCGCGCTCGGTCAACCACAGCGGCCGGCCGCTGGCCGGGTCCGCCGCCAGCAAGGCCTGGCCCGACGCCTCCAGCGCCTGCCGCGCCCGGCACAGCTGGCGCGCGCTGCCGATATGGGCGGCCAGCCGCGCCAATACCTCCGCCGGCCGCAGCGGCTTGACCACGTAATCCGCGCCGCCGGCGGCAAACGCCGCCAGCACGTGCTCGCTGTCGCTGAGCCCGGTCATGAACACGATGGGAATCGCCTGCGTTTCCGCCTCCGCTTTCAAACGCCGCGCCGTCTCGAACCCATCCATGCCCGGCATCACCGCGTCCAGCAGAATGATGTCCGGCCGGCATTCGGCGGCGCGGCGCAAGGCCGCCGCGCCGTCCGTGGCCAGCAAGACCCGGTAGCCGGCCGAATCCAGCGCGTCGTGCAGCAAGGCCAGGTTTTCCGGCTGATCGTCGACAATCAGCGCCGTCGCCCGCTCCGCCCAGGGCGCGCTCATGCCGGCGCTCCCGGCAGCCATTGCAGCAGCTCGTCCAGCCGGCAGCCGTCCAGCAGGCTTCGCGCCCGTGCGAGGAATGGCGCGTAAGCAGGGTCAGCGCCCAGCGCGCTCACCTCCAGCCGCTGCAAGGCGGCGCGCGCGCCGCGCAGATACCCGCGCCGCAACGCCTGCCGCAGTTCGTCCAGAGCCTCCTCCGGCGGCCAGCGCAGCGCCGGCTCCGCGCCGTTCAGCCACTCCAGCTCCAAGCGCTGGCCTATCCAGCCCAGCAGGCGCTCTACCCGGATGGGCTTGACGAAGAAATCCTCGGCGCGGATGCCCGCGTCGTTGTCCTGCCCCTGCTCGAAGGCGTTGGCGGAAATCACCGCCAACGCCGGCGCATCGCCATGCCGCCGGCGGATACGCCTCAAGGTCTCCCAGCCGTCCAGGCCCGGCATCGCCAGATCCATGCACACCAGGTCCGGCAGCGCCCCCGCCTGCTCCAGCCAGTCCAGGCAAGCCTGGCCGCTGGCGGCCTGCTCCACCTCGAAACCCAAAGGCAGCAAGGCGCTGGCCAGCATCTCCCGATCCTGCGCATGGTTGTCCACCAGCAGCACCCGCCGCCGCCGGCCCTGATAGCCGACGCGCGCCGACAAGGGCGGCGCCGGCGCGGCACCCAATCGCGGCAGGAACAAGCGCAGCGTAAACACGCAGCCCTCGCCCGGCCGGCTGTCGAGCCTCAGCTCGCCCCCCATCAGCGAGGTCAACATCCCCGCAATGGTCAGGCCCAGCCCGCTGCCGCCCTGGCCGGCGGCCCCGCCGCCGCGCTCAAACGGCTCGAACACGCGCTCGGCCTCCTCCGGCGCGATGCCGGGGCCGGTGTCGGCAATCTCGAAACACGCCACCTCGCCCTGATAGCGCAAGCCCAGGCTGACCTCGCCATGCGCGGTGAACTTGACCGCGTTGCCCAGCAAATTGATCAGGACCTGTCGCAGCCGGCGTTCGTCGGCGCGCACCATGGCCGGCCATTCCCCTTGCGGAAGGAAGCGGAAGCCCAGCCCCTTCTCCCGCGCCTGCAACTGGAACATCGCCGTCAATTGGCGGATGAACTCAGCGAAATCCAGCGGCCGCGGCTCCAGATTAAGCCGGCCGCTCTCGATCCGCGCCAGATCCAGCGTGCCCTCGATCACCGACAGCAGGTGATCGCCGCTGCGGCGGATCACCGCCAGCGCCGGCCGCTTCGACGGCGGAATCTCAGGGTCCCCGTCCAGGATCTGCGCATAGCCCAACATGCTGTTCAGCGGCGTGCGCAGCTCATGGCTGAGCGTGCTCACATAACGGCTCTTGGCCTGGTTGGCCTGTTCCGCGGCCCGGCGCGCCTTTTGCAATAGCGCGTCGGTGCGGCGGTGGGACGCGATCTCCCGCAACAAGCGCTGGGTCTGCCGCTTGGACTCCTGCCTCGCCACCTGCCGGCTCTGGCGCAGCAAAACCAGCCACCACGCCAGCACGCTGCCGCCCAACAGCAGGCCCGCGCCCAGTTGCGGCAGCCGCGCCGCCAGCGCGTCCAAGCCCGGTCGGCTCCGCGCCAGGCAAAACAAGCCGCCCAACAACAGGCCCAAGCCCGCCAGCAACAGCGTCATCAGCAGCAGATAATCGGCCAGGCCTCGTTGCAGATACGGCCGGCAAGCAGTCGGCAACAGCCGGCTCAGCCATGCGCGCCATTGCTCGTCCAGCCGCGCCGTGGGCTTGCAGCGGTCGTCACAACGCGCGTCCAGCGTGCAGCACAAGGAGCAGATCCAGCCTCGATACGCCGGGCAGCTCACCATGTCCGACGGCTCGTACTGGCGGCGGCACAATACGCAGCGCTGCGGCGGGGTCGGCGGCAACGCCGGCCGGCGCGCCAGGTAATAACGGCCGCCGCTGAGCCAGGCCAGCGCCGGCGTGGCCAGCAAGGCGGTCAGCAAAGACAGGAAGGGCGCCAGCGGCTGCATCTGCTCGCCCAACGCCCCCAGATGCGCCGACACCGAAACCGCCGAGGCCAAGACCAGCGAACCCAGCCCCACCGGATTGACGTCGTAGAGATAGCCCCGGCGGAACTCTATGCCCGGCGGGCTCAGCCCCAGCGGCTTGTTGATGGCCAAATCCGCCGCCACGGTGACCATCCAGGCGATCGCCAGATTGGCGAACAGCGCCAGCACATGCGCCAGCGCCTGGAAAACCTCCAGCTCCATCAGCAACAGCGCGATCAAGAGATTAAAAACCACCCACACCACCCGTCCCGGATGGCTGTGGGTCAGCCGCGCAAAGAAATTGGACCAGGCCAGCGAACCGGCGTAGGCATTCGTGACATTGATCTTCAGCTGCGACAGCAGCACAAACAGCACCGTCGCCGCCAGCGCCAGCCGGCCGTCGCCCCATCCCTGGACATAGCCGAACCAATACAGGCGAGCCGGATCCGGCGCCGGCCCGTCCGCCTGGCCGTGATCCAAGGCCAGCCAGGCCAGCAGCGCGCCGCCCAGCATCTTCAGCATGCCCGGCAACACCCATCCCGGGCCGCCGGCCAGGCAGGCCAACCACCAGCGGCGGCGCTGGCCGGCGGCGGGCGGGGGCATGAAGCGCAGATAGTCCGCCTGCTCCCCCATCTGCGCGATCAAGGCGATGCCTATGCCGAAGGCCGCACCAAAACGGCGCAGATCGAAACCGCCCGCCCCGCCTTCCGCCCCGGCATAGTGCCAGAAGCCGCTCAGCGCCTCCGGCTGGCGCGCCAGCACGAAGCCGTAAGGCAACAGCAGCAAGCCCAGCCACAGCGGCTGGGTCCAGGCTTGCAGCCGGCTGATGGCGGTGACCCCGTGAGCCACCAGCGGCAGCACCGCCACTGTGCACAGCAGATAGCCCCAGGCCGGTGGCAGACCAAACCCCAACTCCAGCGCATACGCCATGATGGCGGCTTCCAGCGCGAAGAAAATAAAGGTGAAGGCGGCGTACAGCAAGGAAGTGACGGTGGAGCCCAGATAACCGAAACCGGCGCCGCGGGTCAGCAAATCCATGTCCACGCCATAGCGGGCGGCGTAGACGCTGATCGGCAGGCCAACCAGCAAAATCACCAGCCCCACCGCCAGAATGGCCCAGGCCGCGTTGACGAAGCCTCCCGCCGTCAGCATCGCCGCGCCCACCGCCTCCAACACCAGAAAGGCGGCGGCGCCGCCCAGCGCGGTGTGCGCCACTCGCCACGGCGACCAGCGCCGGAAGCTGTGCGGGGTATAACGCAGCGCAAAATCCTCCAGCGACTCGCGCGCTACCCAGCTGTTGTAATCGCGACGGACTTTCACCGCGTAAAGCGGCGCGGGATCGGAGGCGGACATGGCGGCGGCCTTGAGCGTATGCTAACAACAGCTTCAATGCAAAAAGCTTGCCAATGGCCGCCACGGGCCGTAAAGCTCGGCGGCGCGGCATCGCGTGCGGCCGCACCCGTTTTATACGATACGAATCGTAAATGTACTGATTGTGTAAAGAATTTCGCTGCACCGCCCGCAAACAAGCTATTCACACAACATTAAGCAAGCGCTAATATTCATTGGCAACCACCACCCAGGCCGGCCCCGCCGACCCGCCACATTAAGGACTTCCCGATGGATACCCTGTTGTTTCTACTGCTAGCCGCCTCCCTGCTGGCCCTGATTCTGCGCAAGCGCCAATGGGCCTACGCCTGCTGGGGCCTGGCCTTCGCGCTCACGCTGTACTGGTTCAAGTTCCACGCCACCAGCACATTGCCCATTTCCCTGTGAGGAACCCGACATGACGCAAAACCTCACCGGCAAACTAAACCAGCTGGGCCTGCTGCTGATCAACCTGATGCTGCTCGTCGCCTTCTACTTCCAGTTCGCCCAGCATGAACTGCCCTGCCCGCTCTGCCTGCTGCAACGCGTGGCCTTGTGCGCGATAGCGGTGGCGCTGGCCGCCAACGTGCTGCTGGGCGACAAGCCCGGCCATTACGGCATGATGCTGCTGGCCGCCGCCGCCGGCTTCGCCGTGGCCGGCCGCCAAGTGCTGTTGCACATCGCCCCCGGCGACGCCGGCTTCGGCCCGCCCGTCCTGGGCCTGCACTTCTACACCTGGGCCGCCATCGCCTTCTTCGCCGTCTTCATCGGCAGCGGGCTGTTGCTGATGCTGTGCCAGCGAGAACACAGCTTCGACCGCCAGCCCCCGGCGCAACTGAGCCGGCTGGCCAGAGCCGGCGTGGCCCTGACCATGCTGCTGCTCTTGAGCAACGCCCTGTCCGTGTTCCTCGAATGCGGCCTGGCGGCCTGCGGAGAAAGCCCGATCAACTATCTGCTGCTTAACTAAACCCGCACCGCGCCGCCGCTAGATCGACCAATCCTCGTCCGGCGCGGCGGCGCGCGCCGCCGGCGCTTCCGGCCGCAGCACCAACCACAGCGCCAGCGCGATCAAACCTCCGCCCAAAGCCTGGGACAGCGTCGCCGTCTCGCCCAGCGCCAGCCAACTCCAGAAAATGCCGAAGGGCGGAATCAAAAACGTCACCGTCAACGCCTTCAGCGGGCCGACGTCGGCTATCAAGCGGAAGTACAAGACATAGGCCAGCGAAGTACACAGCAGGCCCAAGGCCAGCATCGCCAGCCACACTTCCGCTCCCGCCGCCGGCCACCTCAAGGGCTGCGCGCTTGCCTGCCACGCCATGAACGGCAACAGCAACACCACCGCGCCCAGTTGGCTGCCCAAAGCCACCACGCGGCTATCCAGGCCGCCCCGGTCCGCTATCCAGCGCTTGGTCAGAAACCCCGCCAGCCCATAGCAGGCGGTGGCCGTCAGACAAGCCGCCACGCCCCACAGCGCCTCCGGCCCCGCGGCCGGCCCCGTCCGCGTCAACACCGCCACGCCCGCCAGGCCAATCAACACGCCGGCCAGCTTGTTGGCGGTAATACGTTCTCCAAACGCCGCCGCGCCGATCAACACCCCCATCAGCGGCGTGCTGGCGTTCAAGATTGCGCTATAACCGGCCGGCAACACCCGGGCCGCCAGCGCGAACAGCAGAAAAGGCAGGCCGGAATTGATCACTCCCAGCATCATGGCGGCGGCCAGCTTGCCCTTGAAAGACAAACGCACCCGCAGCAAAGCGATCAACCCCAACAGACCCGCCGCCCCCAACGCCACCCGGCCAAATGCCGTGGGCAACGCGCCCAGCGCCGGCGCGGCGATGCGCATGAACAAAAAACTGCCGCCCCACAAAGCCGCCAACAGCAGCAAACGACTCAAGCTCGCCATCCCCATGATGCCTCTCCCTTCGCCTTGTATTTAACTTTGCTAAACCAGATACTGAAATCATCAACCGCAAAGATGTGGCAAACAAACGATTTTTCCTGCTTGATGATTTAGAAAATCTAAACCGTATGCCCAAACCGCCGCTGGACTCCCTCCGCTTCTTTGAAGCCGCCGCAAGACGACTCAGCGTCAAGCAAGCCGCCGAAGAACTCCACGTCACGCCCGGCGCCGTCTCCCAACAACTGCGCAAACTTGAAAGCTTCCTCGGCCAGCCCCTGTTTGAACGCCGCGCGCGCGGCCTGGCGCTCAACGCCGCCGGCCGCGACTACCTGGACGCCTGCCGCC
Source organism: Chromobacterium sp. W521 (assembly GCF_052805975.1). Classification (NCBI taxonomy): domain Bacteria; kingdom Pseudomonadati; phylum Pseudomonadota; class Betaproteobacteria; order Neisseriales; family Chromobacteriaceae; genus Chromobacterium; species Chromobacterium sp. W521. The sequence goes on along the minus strand of NZ_JBRBAF010000003.1, from coordinate 235,478 downwards.
AAGCGCTGGACCTGATAGACCACGCCACCGCGCGGCTGACCGACGCTCGCCGGGTGATCCTGCTCAGTTGCACCCCATCGTTCGGCGCTCAATGGCTGCTGCCTCGGCTACAGGGCTTTATGCGCGAGCACCCGCGCATCGACGTCCACGTCAGTACCGGCAACCGCGTGGTCGACCTCGCTTCGGAAAACATCCACTTCGCCGTGCGCCACGGCCTGGGCGACTACCCCGGCCTCAGCGCCTGCAAGCTGCTGGACGACGAACTGACGCCGGTATGCGCGCCCACGCTGCCGGCGCGGCTGGACGCCCTCAGCGGGGAACGGCTGCTGCACGACGAACACCGCGGCGACTGGCGGCTGTGGAGCCGCGCCGCCGGCCTGGAACTGGACTGCGACCAAGGCGTGGTCTGCGTGGACTCCAACGCGGCCATCGAAGCCGCGCTGGCCGGCCGCGGCTACGCGCTGGCGCGACGCTCCTTGCTGCAAGCCGAACTGGCCGCCGGCCGGCTGCGCGAACTGCCGGCGCCGCCGCTGCGAAGCGACCTCGCTTATTACCTGATACACCGTCCGGACCTCCTGCGCGACCCGGAAATGGGCGTCTTCAAACAATGGCTGCTGAAACAAGCCGCGGCCGCCCAAAACAAAAGCCCGCCGGGCGGCGGGCTTGTTGCGCAACAGCGTCTTGCCTAGCAGTTTACAGACGCACGTTCTCGATGCGAGTCACATGCGGCGGCTTGCCGCCCAGCGGCTGATAGATGTACACCGCCACCAGATGCGGTGTCGCCGGCCCTGCCGCGCGCCCATGAAAAAAGCCCCGCGCGGGGGCTTCTGCATATCAGCGCATATATCCATGCTGACCTAACACTCCTTGACACACACTGAGCGCAAGCCGACCTGTCTTATCTAGCTTTGTTGCTCTCCTCTTTAGGTTCTAGGCCTGTTTTCTCCGCATCACGTCGGATCGTCTTCAAGTACTTGTAGAGCGCCGCACGCGAAATACCCAGTTTCTCCGCTACTACTGACGGCGCGTTGCGTACATTGAGCAAGCCTCCAGTCTCCAGCCGGCGGATGAACTGTATTCTTTGCTCGGCATCCATGGCTTTAATGGGCCTCCCGAAACTTGACTCCTGCTCCTCAACGGCCCGGTCCAATGCTTGATGCCAGTTGTCATGGAAAAACGGAGCGTGCGGCTCAAGCGAGCCGGGCAGAAATGCAAGAGTCTTAATCTGGTCCGCAATATTCTCGAGCTGCGAGACGTCAAAGTTGATACACATGACGGCGACAGGTTTGCCCTTGGTATCGCGTATTACCGCCGACATAGACCGGAGGTTGCGACCATCGCGATTCACCTTCCGGTATGGGCCAATCACGTCTGCTTCCAATTCCGCCTTTGGGAATTGATCACCAAGAGACGAGTCGCCCATTTTCCGCTTCGAGATTGGATTGGCAATGAAGGCAATTCTTTCAGTCTTAAGATCGTGGATCACGACTTCCACTTGCGGATGAAACAATCCACTGATCGCCGTGGCGATTGGGTAATAGGATCTCAAGCGGTTGTCCACGTCGGCATCGTTCCTGCTCATCTTTTCACCTCGAAGGAATCTGGAATCGGAGCCGCAATGGACGCCAGCGTGGGCAGATCCAGGTTTCCACCTGTCACCATAATGACCGCCGTTTGTCCTCGAACAAGTTCCGGCCGCGACAATGCCAGCGCCAAGGCGGCTGCGCCGCCTGGTTCGACAACGAGCTTGAGGTCCTGAAGCGCAACGCGCATTGCCTCACGGATCTCATCATCGCTTACCGTATAGCCGGGGCCCAGGAGACGCTTGTTGATCTCAAAGGGGATTTCGCCCGGTTTAATCGTCATCAGCGCGTCGCATATCGAAGCTGCCGCCGGATTGTTGGACACTAGTCGTCCTGCGGCTAGCGAACGGCCCATGTCGTCATAGCCTACGGGCTCCACGGCGTGCATGCGGATGTCCATTCCGGAGCCTTCGGCGCTTAGCGCGCAACCTGCGATCAAGCCGCCGCCTCCCGTGCCACACAGCAGCATCGTCGGCGTTTCACCAACGACCTGGGCATCCCGAATGGCCTCGAGAAATGCAGTACCTTGCCCAGCGATGACGTCGGGATCATCGAAAGGCGGCACGATGACCAAGTCGTTTTGCAGAGCAAGATCCTGGCCAATTTGTTCTCGACTCTCGGTGAGCCGGTCATACAACACGACTTTAGCCCCCCACCGCTCCGTACCCGAAATCTTTGCGCGTGGCGCATCCGAAGGCATGACGATCGTCACGGCGACCCCGAGACATTGTCCGGCATACGCCAGCGCCTGGCCGTGATTGCCCGCAGACCAGGCTACGACGCCCGCTTTGCGCTCGCTTTCAGACATTATCAGAAGGCGATTGAAAGCCCCTCTGACTTTGAAAGAGCCGGTGAGCTGGAGACATTCGGCCTTGATGAGAAGTCGTGCTCCAAGCCGCCGATCCAGTACCGGGTTGCGAAGCAATGGCGTATGGGCGATATATGGGCGCAATCTGGATGCCGCGGCCTCAATATCGGCAAAAGTGGGGATTCTCATTTCAACACTCCCTGGACTTGATGACTGCCCGGAACCTGTTCAAGAAATCCAATCGGACTCACCAACTTCAGTTCCAAAGCTCGTTTTAGCGCAAGCGCTCCTATGGCAAGGTCTTGCAAACCGATACCCGAACTGTCGAAGATCGTGATGTCATCGCGTCCGGCGCGGCCTTTTGCGCTTCCATCGATAACGGCGCCAAGTGTGACGATATCCTCTTGCCTTATGAGGCCTTCTTTGATGGCCGCCTCAAATTCGCCCAGCGAAACGGACTGCTCAAGCAAATCGGTGAACAATCGCGCAGAGGCGACCAGAGAAGCATCGAGTTCCTGTTTGCCGGGCGCGTCGGACCCCATTGCACTGATATGCGTGCCAGGCTGCACCCATTCGCGCGACACCAGGGGCTGCCGTGCCGCAGTGACGGTAATGACGATATCCGCAGCCTTGACCGTGCTCTCAAGATCAGACGCCGCTGCATCCTGAATGCCGAGCTCGTGCCGGACTCGCTCGGCCAATCGCTCGGCCTCCGGCATATTGCGATTCCATATGCGCACGCAATCGACTGGCCGCACCGCAATAGCGGCTTGCAGTTCAAACCATGCTTGATGACCGGCGCCCACGAGACCCACGCTGTGGCTGTCTTCCCGCGCCAGATGGCGTATGGCGGCGCCATTGGCAGCAGCCGTCCTTAGCGATGTCAGGTAGGTGGCGGCGATGAGGGCCTTGGGAAAACCCGTTTCCGCGTCGAGCAGGAGCGTTGACGACGCATGCGCAGGAAGTCCCGAATGGCGATTGCCGGGCCAGTAACTGCCTAGCTTTGCGCCATAGATGGCGCCATTGTCCAGCGCGCCGCATTTCACGCCGAATAGCTCGGCCATGCTCGGACCCTTTGCCATGACCGCTGGATACGCCCTCGCTTCGCCTCGAAAGAGCTGGCGGAATACATCTTCAACCACCTCGATTGCATCCAATATGCCAACAACGCGGGCCGCAATTGCTTCACTGACGAAAAACATCTTGATGTTCCTCCGGCGTCTCTACGCAGCTAACTGTTTTTAATTCTAAGAATGCGTATTCAAACTGTCAACCGTAGACTATTTGTCTAGATATTCGCTGGATGTCGTGCCGCGCACTGCGTCGCGAACGCGCATTAGCCTCCGCCCTAACCCTCATTCGTCTTAAGAACCTGTACATAGTCTGCTGCGCATCGCGCGATACGGCGTTGAAACCCGCTTCGAAATACTCATGTACCACATATACATTCCGCTTTCTCAGCCGCTTTCGCCTTGTCTCGCCCTTACTGGCGAGACTTTGAACAGGCCCTAGCTCCATCCAACAAAACGCGTTCCAAGCCATTAGTGCTTGCAATTTGACAACCAGTTGTCAATAATGGCAACCAGTTGTCAAACAGGAGCGCCGCATGCCATCAAAACCAAACCATCGCCCACAGCGCATCACCGATCTGATGCTGCTGATCTTCCGCCTGAACGGCACCCTGCTGGACAGAGGCGACCAACTAGTAGCCCACCTGGGCATCAATAGCGCGCGCTGGCAAGTGCTGGGCGCGGCGGGCCTGGCGGGCGAAGCGCAAACCGCGCCTCAAATCGCCGCCCGCATGGGCATCAGCCGCCAAGGCGCGCAAAAGCAACTGCACAAGCTGGTGGAGGAAGGCTATTTCGAAGTGCTGCCCAATCCCCAGCACGCCCGCTCCCCGCTGTACCAGCTGAGCGCCAAGGGCGAACGCACCGTGGCCGGCACCCAGCGCAGCCAGGCGCAATGGACGGAGCAACTGGCGCGGCACCTGCCCGACGCGGATTTCGAGGCCGCCTGCCACACCCTGCAACAACTGCTGAGCACGCTGGACACGCTCAGCCCCCCAATTGGAGAAGAGTCATGAACCGCACGCTCAAACTGATTCACTTCATTGCGCTGGCCTTGTTCTTGGGCAGCATCCTGGCCTGGGTCGTGCTGTCCGAAACCGGCCCGGCCACCCCGGCCCTGCTGGCGCAAACACGGCAGTACATCCATATCGGCACCTGGGCGCTGACCGTGCCCGGCCTGTGGCTGATGCTAATCAGCGGCCTGCTACTGGGCTACCGGCGCTACGGCCCGCGCAACCGCTTCTTCCAGCTCAAGCTGGGCCTGACGCTGCTGATCCTGCTCAACGCCTCTTTCGTGGTGGTGCCGGCGGTGGACCAAGCCAATCAACTGGCCCAAGCCGCGCTGCTGAATGGAGCGCTGGGCGCGGACTTCCACGCCGCGACTTTGCGCGAAGCCATAGGCGGCGGGCTCAACATCCTGCTGATCGTGGCCACCGCCGCCGTCGGGGTTTGGCGACCCGGCGTTCGCGCTCGCGCGGCGGGAAGCATCCCGTCAGTTGGCTGAGGGAGGCTTGGGCATGAAGCCGTATGAGCGGCTCCGCTCACACCTGTTCTTTTTCAATAAAATGCCCCGCCAGCGTCAGCAGGCGGGGCATTTTACAATCAGCTCAAGCGCGGTTTGACCCAGGCCAAGCCGCGCTTAAACCCGCTCAACGCCTACGCTTGCGCTCCAGCCACGCCATCAGATCCCGGCTGCGCTGCAACTGGTGCATCGCCTCCACGTGGCGATACAAGTTCAACTGCCGCCCGGCCACGCACAGCAAGGTCTCCAGATAGTTGAAAAAGCCGCGGCGCAAGCCGTTGCGGTGGCTGTGGTCGCTGTGGTCCATATCCCTGGCAATGCGCAGCAGCAAGCCGCGGCCGGCGTCCAGCTCATTGCTTTTCAGCCACTGCGCCAGGTGCGCGGCGTACTGGCGGCCCAGCATGCAGGCCTCGGCGTAATCCTCGGGCTCGGCCGGTTGCCAGTAATGCGGATGATTTCGCCCCGGAATGAAGCGGACAAAAGGCAGACGGGTTGCCTTGATTTCCACGGAAGCACAGCGGTACTGCGAGCGCCGCAGCGCCGGCTGTTGCGGGGAAACGCTGTCCTGCTGGACGGCGGGGTCCTTGGAATGGGATGGAGTGGATTCGATGTTGGGCATCGGACGGACTGGCTTCGCCATTGCAACCTCCTTAAATGAAGGGCCTGGCCGCTAGACGCGGCAAGGCGGGCACATGACAAGGTTAGTCTCACCGGCATCCCAGCCCCGGCGCGCCCATGGGCGCCCCTGCCATGGCCCGCCCGGATTTTAGGCAAAGCAATAGCAACCGGACACGAAAATGCCGCTTTCGCGGCGTGTCCGCTGGGATGGATTGCAGGAGACTAATCCTGGCGCTGTTTGTGTGGCAGCGCAGGGGCCATTGTTGGCTAGATGGCGGGGGGAGTCAAGCCAGAGCGGCTCCAGTTCATAGCAAACGAGACCGACTCGCTTGTTACACCGAGCAGACCGCGTATCCGACGCGCCCCTGCTCCCTTCAAGCCTGCCGGCGGGTGGCAGGCCCGAGGTCTTAAGCGGCTGCCTGTTCGAGCAGCGCGACGTTAGCGCGCTGCAAGTTCAGCCGCGCCTCGGGCCTGGCGGGAACCGGCGGGAAGCCGCAGGCCAGGCTTGCAGGGCGGCCTTTGGGGTAAAGGGGAATTTGGCCGCGCAAATTCCCTTTTCCGTTTGCCGGGCGGAACCGGCCCTAAATCATCATCCGCGCAGCGGATACCATCAATCGCATCACTTACTGGACTTTAGTGCCTTTAGCACATTTGCCAACTGATCTAAACCATCTAATACCGAAGGTATTTTTGCCTCATCGGCAACAACACTTGAAAAAATTAATGATTCAAATTTCTCCAACCTAACATCCACTTTATTTACTTTAAAATCCACGTAGTTCTCAATAAACTCGAGGCATGATCTTTTGTTTTTCAACTGAAGAATTTGTCCTGATGAGTCCTTCCAAGACATAACAGACAATCTAAAGTAGTAGAAAACCACCAACTCGACAGTTGCAAGAGGGGCTGCGTGCAACAAATAGCCACTCCACCCCAAATCACCCACCCAAAAAGTCAAAATGAAAATCACAACAGGAATCAACAACATCACAACACCCAATATATAAATACGCTTTCTTTCACCAGCATTTCTCTCTTCAATACTTTCAATTAAATCAGAAAATCCACTTGAAAGTTTAGTAAAGTTGGCCCTTGCCAAATACGTTTTTAGTTCATTAACCAAAGAGTCAAAATCACCCTTAACCAAATCAAAATCTTTTTTGCGATCATCCAAACCGCCCAAAACTGCTTGAGTCTCCATTTTCAACAAGTCAAACTGTGCAACCACATCCTCATCTCTTTTACGCCTTTCACTTAGAGACCACTTAGTTATTTTTTCATTCAAAAAAAAAGCAACACATGACACCTCTACACACTTTCTCGCCCAATTATTATAGCTCGTCACCTCCTTACTCTGCCCAGAGCTTCCCCCCCAAGGTAAATCGCGTTGCAAGTTATCCAAAAAATATGGCCATGCGAATCTTGCAACGCACTCAGCCAAGTTAAAATCATCAGAAATATAGAAATTCTCTTTTGCAATCTGATGCAAACACTTCAAATCATCACTCTCACTTTCCAAAAAATTGAGCAACTCCTCAACCAAATTAGATAGCGGCACATCCGAGTCACCACCCTTGAAGCTTTTCAATGCTGGAACCAATTGTTCTAAACCTTGCATCACTCCACCCTCCCAAATATAAAAATCAATTACACAAGCATCGCATTAAAAAACAAAAATCATTTAGCATATTACATCAAAATAACACCACTTTAAAAAAAAAACCCGCCTCGCGGCGGGTTTCTTCACTTCCAGATCAGGCTTAAGTTCAAGCCAGCTTAGCCAACTGCACCTTGATCTTGTCCAGCTTGTCGTTCAACTCGGCCAACTGCGCCTTGTCGCGCTCCACCAGATGGGCCGGGGCTTTGTCTACATAGCCCGGCTTTTCCAGCTTGGCGGTGAGCTTGGCCAGTTCGGCTTCCGCCTTGCCCTGCTCTTTGCTCAGGCGCGCGGTTTCGGCGGCCTTGTCCACTTCCACTTTCAGCATCAGGCGGGCGTCGCCGGAGATGGCCACCGGGGCGTCGTCTTCCGGCAGCGCGGCGACGATGGAGCCTTCGGTCAGCCGCGCCAGCAGCTTCAGGTAGGGCACGAAGTCCGCCACCGAGGCGTCGCCGGTTTCGATGAACAGCGGGGCTTTGACGGCCGGGCCGATGCCCATTTCGCCACGCAGATTGCGCACGGCGTTGACCATGTCTTTGAACGCGTCCATGCGGGTGTTGGCGGCGGCGTTGATCTTGCCGGCGTCCGCCACCGGCCACGGGGCCAGCATGATGGACGGGGCGCTCTTGGCGTTGGCCAGCGGGGCCACGGTCTGCCACAGCTCTTCGGTGATGAAGGGCATCAGCGGGTGGGTCAGGCGCAGCGCCACTTCCAGCACGCGGACGATGGTGCGGCGGGTGGCGCGCTGCTGGGCTTCGTTGCCGGTTTGCAGCTGCACCTTGGCCAGTTCCACATACCAGTCGCAGTACTCGTTCCAGATGAATTCGTAAATGGTCTGGGCGGCGATGTCGAAGCGGTAGGTTTCCAGCGCGTTGGTGACGTCGATTTCGGCCTGTTGCAGGCGGCCGATGATCCACTGGTCAACGAAGCTGAATTCCAACGGCAGGCTTTCGTCCTGGCCGCAGTCCTTGCCTTCCACGTTCATCATCACAAAGCGGGTGGCGTTCCACAGCTTGTTGCAGAAGTTGCGGTAGCCTTCGGCGCGTTTGAAGTCGAAGTTGACGCTGCGGCCCAGGGTGGCGTAGCTGGCCATGGTGAAGCGCAGCGCGTCCGTGCCGTAAGCCGGGATGCCTTCCGGGAACAGCTTTTCCGTGGCCTTGGCGATGGCCGGGGCTTTTTCCGGGCGGCGCAGGCCGGTGGTGCGCTTAGTCACCAGCGGTTCCAGCGCGATGCCGTCGATCAGGTCCACCGGGTCGATGACGTTGCCCTCGGACTTGGACATCTTCTTGCCTTCGTGGTCTCGCACCATGCCGTGGATGTACACGTCGCGGAAAGGGACCTTGCCGGTGAAGTGCTTGGTCATCATGATCATCCGGGCAACCCAGAAGAAGATGATTTCGTAGCCGGTCACCAGCACATTGGAGGTGAGGAAGGCGCGCAGGTCCGGGGTGTCGTTGGGCCAGCCCAGGGTGGAGAACGGCACCAGGGCGGCGCTGAACCAGGTATCCAGCACGTCTTGTTCGCGACGCAGGGTCTTGCCAGGCGCTTGCGCCTGGGCGTCGGCCTCGCTGCGGGCCACGTAGATGTTGCCGTCTTCGTCGTACCAGGCCGGGATTTGGTGGCCCCACCACAGCTGGCGGCTGATACACCAGTCCTGGATGTTTTTCATCCATTGGTTGTAGGTGTTGACCCAGTTTTCCGGGATGAAGCGCACTTCGCCGCTTTCCACGGCTTCAATGGCTTTGGCGGCGATGGATTGGCCGGTGGGGTCCGGATTGCCGTCTTTGTCCACCGCCACTTTGTCCATGGCGACGAACCATTGGTCGGTCAGCAGCGGTTCGATCACGGTGCCGGTGCGGTCGCCGCGCGGCACCATCAGTTTGTGCGGTTTGGTGTCCAGCAGGTAGCCCTGGGCTTGCAGGTCCGCCAGCATGGCTTTGCGCGCGTCCTGGGTGCTGAGGCCGGCATAGGCGGCCGGCAGTTCGATCACGCCTTGGGCGCTGCCGTCGAAGCCGAAGATTTGCGCCTTGGCCAGGATTTTGGCTTCCAGGCTCATCACATTGATGAGCTGGGTGCTGTGGCGCTTGCCCACTTGGTAGTCGTTGAAATCGTGCGCCGGGGTGATTTTGACGAAGCCGGTGCCAAACTCTTTGTCCACGTATTCGTCCGCGATCACCGGGATCTGGCGGCCGGTGAGCGGCAGTTCCAGCTGCTTGCCCAGCAGGTGCTGATAGCGCTCGTCGTCCGGGGCGATAGCCACGGCCACGTCGCCCAGCAGGGTTTCCGGACGGGTGGTGGCGACGGTGACGAATTCGTCGCTTCCCACCACCGGGTATTTGATGTGCCACATGTGGCCGTCTTCTTCCTCGGAGATCACTTCGAGGTCGGAGATGGCGGTGCCCAGCTTGGAGTCCCAGTTGGACAGGCGCTTGCCGCGGTAAATCAGGCCTTGTTCAAACAGGCGGACGAAGACTTCGGTCACCACTTCGGCGCGGGTGTCGTCCATGGTGAAGTATTCGCGGCCCCAATCCACGGAGCAGCCCACGCGGCGCATCTGGCTGGTGATGGTGCCGCCGGATTGTTCTTTCCATTCCCACACTTTGGCGGTGAAGGCGTCGCGGCCCAGGTCGTGGCGGTTAATGCCTTGCTCGGCCAGTTGGCGCTCCACCACGATTTGGGTGGCGATGCCGGCGTGGTCCGTGCCGGGAATCCACACGGTGTTGTCGCCCTTCATCCGGTAATACCGGGTCAGACCGTCCATAATAGTCTGATTAAAGGCGTGGCCCATGTGCAGGGTGCCGGTGACGTTGGGCGGCGGCAGCTGGATGGCGAAGGACGGTTTGGCGGTGTCCATGCTGGGCTTGAAGTAGCCGGCCTGTTCCCACTGCGCGTACCAGCGACGTTCGATGTCGCCGGGTTCAAAGCTTTTGGCAAGTTCCATGGTGATGAATCGTAGTTCTTCTAGAATGGAAAAAATGGGTCGATTATACCCGGTTTTGGAGTGTTCTCCGAGAGCCGGCGCGGGCGAATCAGGCGGTAGCCAAGGGATAAGCGGACGATGAGCGAAGAAACGCGCGTTTTGGTGATTGAAGACAGCATGGTGTTGATCCGCCCCTTGTGCCGCATGGTGGAGGAAATCGGCCTATCGCCGCTGCCGGTGTGCTCGCAGCTGGAGGTGCGCGAGGCGCTGGCCTCCGGTCAGCACTTCCTGGCCGCGGTGGCGGATTACAACCTGCCGGACTCTCCCGCCGGCGAGCATTTGCCGCTGTTGTTCCAGCAGGCGATTCCCACCATCGTGCTGACTTCGCGCACCGACGGCGAGGTGCGCGACCGCATCTTGCAGCTGCCGGTGGTGGATTACGTGAGCAAGGAAAGCCCGGCCGCCTTCGATTACGTGATGCGGATGCTGACCCGCATTCGCAAGAACCCGGGCATCAAGGTGCTGGTGGTGGACGACTCCGCCTCTTACCGCCAGTTTCTGCGCGAGAATCTGGAGCGCCACCGCTATCAGGTGCTGGAAGCGGAGGACGCCAAGCAGGCGCTGGAGATTTTGCACCGCGACAAGCACATCAAGCTGGTGCTGAGCGACAACGACATGCCGGGCATGGACGGGGTGCGGATGACCAGCACGATACGCCGCTTTCTGGATCACGACCGCCTGGCCATCATCGGCATTTCCGGCAATCAGGACCCCACCATGACCACGCGCTTCATCAAGGCGGGGGCGGACGACTTTCTGCAAAAGCCGTTTAATTTTGAGGAGTTTTTCTGCCGCGTCACCCGCAATGTGGAGTTTGTGGAGAACCTGGAATCCCTGAAGGAAACCGCGGACCGCGACCCGCTGACCAATTTGTCCAACCGCCGGCACTTTTTTGAGCAGGTGATGCAGTTGAAGAACGGCTACGGGGTGGCGGTGCTGGATATCGACCACTTCAAGCGGGTGAACGATCAGTACGGCCACGATGTGGGCGATCAGGTGATCTGCAACACCGCGCGGCTGATGGAGCAGTTTTTTCCGGACGGCATTGTGGCGCGCTTTGGCGGCGAGGAGTTTGTGATTCTCAGCCCCAGCCCCATCGAGCTGGACATGGTGTGCCGGCTGGAGAGCCTGCGCCTGGCGATAGAGAGCTGCATCCTGACCACCGCCAAGGGCGGGCTGCGCTATACAGTGAGCATTGGCGTGGCCGCGTCGGACATGCCGGAGGTCAGCCGGCTGCTGAAGCTGGCGGACGAACGGCTGTATCACGCTAAACAGCATGGCCGCAATCAGGTGTGCGGCGGCTGAAGAGCGTCATAGCCGGCGCTTTGCCCCGCTCTTGGCCGCCCCCCGCCCAAATGGCCAGTTCGCCGTTTGTTTGCGCCGGGACGCCGCCTATAATGACATCGCTTTTTCCGTTCCTTCCGCGCGGCCCCGCGCTTCCCCCGGAGCCGGCGTTTCAACCGGATATCCGCCATGAGCCATCATCACCCGCACGGTCCAGGCTGCGCCTGCTGCACTCTTCCTTTGTTGGCTCAGTTGCACGATGAGCTGTCCGAGCGGCCCGACTGGCAGGACGAGGCCAAGCGGCTGATCCGCCAGCAGGAAAAACATTTGCTGCCGCCCTCGCCGCCTCAGACGCTGATCATTTACGGCGGGCCCATCCATACCCTGGCCAGCAGCGGACGGCAAACGGTGGACGCCATCGGCATCGCCAAGGGCCGAATTGCGGCCACCGGTTCATGCGAGGAGGTGCGGCAGGCCATGGCCGCCGCCGGGCATAAAAAACCGGAGGAGATGTCGCTGGAAGGCGCTACCTTGCTACCCGGTTTCGTCGATCCCCATATGCACATCCTCCCCAGCGCGCTGTTTTCGTCCTGGCAGTACGTGGGCGCGTTCTCCGGCCAGACGCTGACGCCGGATTACGGCATTGCGGGCGTGGAAAACACGGTGCGCGCGGCGCTGGCCGATCCCAAAAAACAGCAAAAGGCCAAGGACGGCACGGCCTGGGTGCTGGGCTTCGGCCTGGATCCTTCGCTGATGCGGGTCTGGACCGAACCGGACCTGGACTGGTTTGCCCAGTTTGGCGACTCACTCCCGATCTTCCTGATGAACGCTTCCGGCCACATCGGCTACGCCAACGCGCCGGCGCTGGCCAAGGCCGGCATCAGCCCGGAATGCAAGGGGGTGCTGGTGGAGGAGCAGGTGCTGCAGATGATGCCCGCGCTGCCCTCCCCGTCCCCGGCCGCCTTGCTTTCTAGCATCAGCCAGGTGCTGCACGGCGCGGCCAAGATGGGCAATACCACGCTGTTCGACGCCGGCCTGGGATCCGGCAAAGGGCTGTTCGAGGTCTTGCTGCTGGACTTGGTGGCCCAGACCGCGTTGAACCCGGTGCGCATCGCCGCCGCGCTGTTTTCCAACGAAACCCGGCAGATGGACGAGTGGACCCGCTTGTTCCGCCCGGACCTGGACGGCATGGAGGACAAGCGCTTCAGCATCAAGGCGCTGAAACTGGTGTCGGACGGCTCCAACCAAGGGCTGACCGGTTTTCAGACCGAGGCCTACAAATGCTATCCGGAACACCAGGTGCCCAATGTGCCGGCCACCGGGCTGTTCAATTTCCGCCCGCCCAGCGCCTTCGCCCCGCATTTGCGGCAGGCGGTGGAGCACGGCTGGCCGGCCATGGTGCACGCCAACGGCGACCGCGCCATCGACGAGGTGCTGCAAGCTTACGAACACGCGCTCAACCACCCCTTAGCGCCGCTGCGGCCGGATTGCGCCGGCACGCGGCTGCGTCATCGCATCGAGCACGCTTCGCTCTTGACCGACGAGCACATCTCCCAGATGGCGCAGCTTCAGCTGTCGCCCAGTTTTTTGATAGGCCATGTCGGCTATTGGGGCCGCGCCTTCCAGCAAACCATTCTGGGCGAGGCGCGCGCCAAGCTGCTGGACCGCTGCCTGTCCGCCAAGCGCGCCGGCCTGCGCATCAGTCTGCACTCCGACCACTTCGTCACCCCGCTGGGCGGCCTGCGCATGATGGAGCAGGCGATATTCCGCGTGATGGAGGCCGCGCCGGAACAGGCAGGCGGCAAGCCGGCGCTGAACCCGGCGGAGCGGCTGGACCGGCTCAGCGCGCTGCGCGCGGTAACGCTGGACGCCGCCTGGCAGTGCCATATGGACCATATCGTCGGTTCGCTGGAACCGGGCAAGCTGGCGGACTTGGTAGTGCTTGAGCAGGACCCGCTGGACCCGGCGGTGTGCAATCTGCGCGATATCGCGGTGCTGCAAACCTGGCGCTCCGGCGCGCCGGTGTATCTGCATGCCAAGCTGGGATGCGCGACGGAATCCGCGCCGCCGGCCTGAGAGCCTGTTCATGGTCTCGCGAGCAAGGGCGAGACAAGGCGAAAACGAGCTAAAAAGCGGAATGATCGAGGGGTGCATGAGCATTTTGAGCGTGTACTCACCGTGCAACGCTTCACGAAGCGCAGCAGACTTTGAACAGGTTCTGAGGCGCGCGGCGCCGCATGGGCCCAGCGCAGGCGAGGCCTTGCTCAGCTTTTGTCAGCCTCGCAAGCTTGCCATTGGCATATAATTCGCCCTGTGCGCGGCGTCGCCGCGCCGTCCCGACGCCATGCACAGGAGCGCCCCATGTCCCTACCCCATCAACCCGGCTGCGCGTGTTGCACTCTGCCCAGCTTGTCCTCGCAACTGGATGAACTGCAACACCATAACTGGACCGAGAGCCTGGCCAGCTTGGTCCGCACTGCCGTAGAACGCGCCAAGCTGGCGCTGCATCAGGACGCGGCCATCTTTCACGGCGGGCCCATCTATACACTGCAAGGCGGCCAGCCCAGCCGCGTGGACGCCTTGGGCATCGCCCACGGCAAGGTGATCTCCGTAGGCAGCCTGCAGCAGGTGGAAGCCGATATGCGCGCGCAGCCGCGCGCCGAGCTTATCAATCTGCGCGGCAAAACCTTGCTGCCCGGCATGATAGATCCGCACATGCACATCTTGCCCAGCGCGCTGTACCGCAACTGGATCAACCTGAGCCCCTTCGAGGGCCAGATCCTGCGGCCGGGCTACAATCTGGCCTGGGTCGGCGAACAACTGCGCGGCCAACTGCCCAGCCATAGCGGCCACACCCTCAACGGCGAGCCGCGCTGGCTAACCGGCTTTGGCGTGGACCCGTCGCTGATGAGCACCTGGGAAGAACCGGATCTGGACTTCCTCGACAGCATCAGCGCGGAAGTGCCTATCTTCCTGATCAACGCCTCCGGCCATCTGGGCTATGCCAACTCCGCGGCGGTGAAACTGGCCGGGCTGGACCCCAAGGGCAAGGGCGTGACCACAGAGTCCGACGTCGCCAAGGTGCTGGCGGTGATCCCCGGCCTGGCCGCGCCGCATGTGCTGTCCAAGGTGCAGGAAATTCTGCACGACGCCGCCGCCAACGGCATCACCACGCTATTCGACGCCGGCCTGGGCGCCGGCCTGGGGCCGCTGGAAATCTCCCTGGTGCGGGCCTTCGCGCAAAGCCCGCTGGCACCGGTGCGGATTGGCGCCGCGCTGTACGGCAACCCGGACTGGCTGCAAGAGCAGTGGCTGCAAACTTATCAGCTCAACCATAACAAGCACGACGACGACCGCTTCAGCGTCCGCGCGCTCAAGCTGATAGCCGACGGTTCCAATCAGGGCCTGACCGGCTACCAATCGCAGGATTATTGCTGCGCCAAGCAACACCACGTGCCCGGCGTTTCACCGCGCGGCCTGCTCAACTTCACGCCGCCGACCACATTCGCCACCCAGCTGCAAACCGCGCTGAACGCCGGCTGGCCGGTGCTGGTGCACGCCAACGGCGATCAGGCGGTGGACTATGTGCTGGCTAGCTTCGAGCTGGCGCTGTTCGACGAAAACGCCAAGGACGGCACCCCCAATCCCAAACTGGCGCTGCGCTCGCGCATTGAGCACTGCTCGCTGCTGAGCGACGCCAGCATCGCCACCATGGCGCGGCTGAAGCTGTCGCCCAGCTTCCTGATCGGCCACGTAGGCTACTGGGGCCAGGTGTTCAAGACTACCATTCTGGGCCGCGAGCGCGCCCAGATGCTGGACCGCTGCCAGTCCGCCCTCAAGGCCGGCCTGCGCATCAGCCTGCATTCGGACCACTTCGTGTCGCCGCTGGGCACGCTGCGGATGATGGAGCAGGCGGTGACGCGGGTGATGGAGGCGGACCCGGAACGGCAGCCGCTGAATCCGGCGGAATGCCTGGACCGCATCTCCGCGCTGCGCGCGGTGACGCTGGACGCCGCATGGCAATGCCATATGGACCACATCGTCGGCTCGCTGGAACCAGGCAAGCTGGCGGACATGGTCATTCTGCAAAAGGATCCGCTGGACCCGTCGGTGCCGGCCGGCTCGCTGCGCGACATTCCTATCCATCAAACCTGGCTGGCCGGCAAGCCGGTCTATCAAAACCCCGACACCCACTGAGCGGCGCCCGCCGCGCAAAAACAAAACCGGCCGGGATTCCCGGCCGGTTTTTGCGTTGCGGACTTGGATTGGAGCCCATCCCGAACGGCCTTCACAGAACCTGTTCACGGTCTCACAAGCCAAGAACGGGCTGACGATCGTAAACAGGTTTTCAGTGCGCCACGGACTTGGACATCAAATTCATCACCAACACCCCCGCCACGATCAAGCCCATGCCTATCATCGCCGGCGCATCCAGCTTCTGCCCATATAAAACCCAGCCCACGATGGATACCAGCACAATGCCGACGCCGGACCACAGCGCGTACGCCACGCCCACCGGGATCTGGCGCAGGGTCAGCGACAACATGTAGAAGGCCAGCAGATAGCCGGCGCCGGTCAGCAAGGACGGGCCCAGGCGGGTAAAGCCTTCCGACGCTTTCAGCGAGGAGGTGGCGATCACCTCGCTGACGATGGCGACGGCCAGGAACAACCAGGTTTTCATTCAAGACTCCAGTTCAGCGCACGGCTTGCCGCCGCGCATGCGCAGTTTGGCGCGTAGCGAGTCGTACAGCCAGTTGAATATATAAGTGTAAGGCAGGAAGAAGGCGAAGAAGCCCAAATCCAGCAGGAAGGCCTGCCAGTAACTGACGTTCAGCCACCAAGCCGCCAAGGGCACCAGCATGATCACCAGCCCGCCTTCGAACATCAGCGCATGCAAGGTGCGCACGCCCACGGTGCGGCTCCAGCCCATCGCCGCTTCCATGCGGTCGAACAACATATTGAACACCACGTTCCACATCATGGCGGCGGTGGACATCATGAAGGCCAGCGCGCCCATATGCAGCAGGCTTTGCTCCATCACCAAGGAGGCCAGCGGCACCAGCAGGGCCATCGCGCACAGCTCGTACATCACGGCGTG
Organism: Chromobacterium sp. W521; assembly: GCF_052805975.1. Classification (NCBI taxonomy): domain Bacteria; kingdom Pseudomonadati; phylum Pseudomonadota; class Betaproteobacteria; order Neisseriales; family Chromobacteriaceae; genus Chromobacterium; species Chromobacterium sp. W521. The sequence goes on along the minus strand of NZ_JBRBAF010000003.1, from coordinate 218,861 downwards.
GAAGCCGCGCTCCAGCCAAGATTTTTGTTTGTTCATGTTATTTCCCAATCATGACCGTATAAAGACAGCCGCTATTCTGATTGGTTTTTCGGATGGTTGAAAAATAATAACCATCGGCAAAACCGATATATCAAGCCAGACCGGCGCGCGCGCGGCTCAGGCGACGCAGCAGGCTGGCGCGCAGCCCGTCGTACAGCCAGTTGAAGACAAAGGTATAAGGCAGGAAGAACAGGAAGAAGCCGATGTCCAGCAAGAAGGCTTGCCAGTAGCTGATCTGCAGCCACCACGCCGCCAGCGGCACCAGCAGGATCACCAGCCCGCCCTCGAACAGCAGCGCGTGCACCACGCGCAGCGCCGGCGTGCGCGCCCAGCCGCGGCGGCGCTCCCAGCGTTCGAACAGGCTGTTGAACACAATGTTCCACGACATCGCCACGCTGGTCATCATCAGCGCCAGCACGCCAATCTGCGCGGAGTCCTGCTTTAGCAGCAGCGTAGCCAACAACATCAGCAGGCTGATGGCGCACAGTTCGTAAGTCACGGCGTAGAAGGCGCGTTCCAGCCAGGATTTCTTTACATGCATCGATTCTCCTTGATCCGCCGCGGCGCTTGGAAGCAGTTTGCGATCTGCTGCGCCGCGGCTTGATTAGCAAGACAATGACGCGATTTTTATTGGTTTTTCGGATAGGATAAAGATAGGTTTAATCGGAGAAACCGATATGAGTATGTCGCTAGACGCGCTGGCGGCGTTTGCCAACGCCGCCGAACTGGGCTCTTTTTCCGCCGCGGCGCGGCGGCTGGGCAAAAGCCAGTCCACCATCAGCGAGGCCATCGCCAACCTGGAGATAGACCTGGCGGTGCAGTTGTTCGACCGCGGCAGCCGCCAGCCCACGCTGACCCAGGCCGGCCGCCACCTGCTGGGCTATGCGCGGCAGATGCTGGCGATTGGTGACGAATTGAATCAGCAGGCGCAGTTGCTGACCGCCGGGCTGGAGCCCCGGCTGACCCTGGTGCTGTCGGACACGTATCAGTCTTCGCGTTTTCAGGAAGTGACGCGCCAACTGGAACAGAACTTCGAGGCGCTGGAACTGGAATGCCTGGTGGGCGAACAGGACGATGTGCTGGATTTGATCCAGACCGGACGCGCGCACCTGGGCTGCATGGCGGCGCAGAAGCAGTACCCGGCCGATATCGGCCACGCCACGCTGGGCGAGGTTAGCGAAGTGGCCCTGTATGTGGCGCGCAGCCATCCGCTGGCGGCGCTGGAACAGGTGGACCGGCAGGCGCTGAGCCGCCACCGCGAACTGCGGCTCAACACCTATACCGAAAGCAAACCGGAAACCATGAGCCGGCGCTGCTGGTTCGCGCCCAGCTATCTGATGCTGCTGGAGATGGCGATTCTGGGCGCGGGCTGGGCCGAGCTGCCGCGCTGGCTGGCGGATTCCTTCGGCGCGGAGCGGCTGCGCGAGCTGCGCGCGCCGGGCTGGCCCAAGGCGCGCCACATTGATCTGGTGTGGTCGCGGCGACGGCCGCTGGGCATGGCCGCCGTCTGGGTGCGCGAGCAGCTGCTGCGCTCATGACTACGCCGCCGCGCCGCGGCCAAGCCCCGCGCGGGGGATGGCGCGCAGGGCCGCCGAACGCGGCGTCACCAATCCGGCCACGCTGCCCGATTTCGATAGCGAAGGCTACGTCTTCGACGCGGCGTCCTCCTAAGAACCTGTTCACGATCCGCTGCGCTACGGCGATACGGCGTTAAAAACAAGCTCAAAATGCTCATGTACCCCTCGACCATTCCGCTTTTCCGCTCGTTTTCGCCTTGTCTCGCTCTTGCTCGCGAGATCGTGAACAGGCTCTAACGAACTGAACCGGGTTTTCCACCTCGAACATCACTGATACGCCCCAGCCGGCGCTCAACGACTGACTGCATCCTGCGCGCAACAGTTCTCACCCAAACAATCATGCAAAATACGCATGCATCTCCGCCTTAGCCATCAGACCAATCCGGCCAAAACCTTCTGCAGTCAACCACCGTCTCCGCCAAATTCTCATATTAAACAATTGATTACCAATAATTAAACAATTTTCAATATTGAATTTAACAAGCCCGACAACTACACTCGGTATTCATAAAACTTTACAGATCATTACCTTCAGTTTAAACAAGATAGCAATCAAAACAGCGACAAGCGGGCCGGCAATCTGCTTGAAACAAGCAAAACGAATCCAGTAGAGGCTCAATATGAACAAATTCATCACCACCTTGGCTGCGCTGGCGGCCATGCAATCCGGCTTGACCTTGGCTGCCCAAGGCGGTGTCATCGGCTTCTCCGGCGCCATCGTTAAAGAGCCGTGCGCGCAGGAAGCCAGCACACTGGTCCGCTACTCTTCGCATCCGCAACTGTATCAGGCCGCTCGCAAGATTTCGTCCGGCCCTACTTGCTCCGGCATGGACAGCACCCAGTCCGTGACGATCAGCAATGTGAAGACCAGCCAGTTCACCGAAGGCCAGATCGTTACCGTCGTATACAACTAAGAACCTGTTTACAATCTGCCGCGCTGCGGCGATACGGTGTTAAAAAAACCGCTTCGAAATGCTCATGCACTACTTGTACATTCCGCTTTCTCAGCGGTTTTCCCCTTGTCTCGCTCATGCTCGCTAGACCGTAGACACGTTCTCAGCGCCGTGAGAACTCAAAAACGCCGCCGCCGCGGACACTCCGCGGCGGCGGCGTTTGCTTTGCCCGTAAAATCAGATTACTGATACAGCATATTGAGCGTCACCACCGATTGCAGCGTGCCAGGCACCACCGTCGTTGTCCGCATGTATTCGACGAACACAGGCAATTGCGCCGTCTGCGACTGGATATTCACAACTCGGGTGTTGTTGGTGCTGTTCGCTCCTATATTCCGCCCGTCCGCCAGCGTTCCCATGAAAACCCCCACGCCTTTGGCCGTGCCGCTTGTATTCGCGAACAGGATGGGGTTATTCGCATCCGGCGTGCCGGAAAAACTGAAGGTGGCGGTATGCAGCGCTGTCGAGCAGTTGTTCGCGGTAATCGTGAAGCTGACGCTACCCGCCGCGCTGCCCACCGCAGGCAGGGCGCTGACGCCTATCGTTGGCAGGGTCACCACCCGGTTGACATCCGCCGTGCTCAAATTACAAGTGCCGCCAGGCGTGAACGTCACCGAGCCGTTGATCAACTGGTTGTAGTTGACCCCGGGATAACCATTCAAGCCCCCAACCCCGTCCAGTTGAAACACCGAGTACTGGCTAACCGCCACGGTACCGCTGGACGGCGCGCCCGAGGTTTTGAGCAGCACGATGGAGTATTGCAGCGTCGTGGAGATGGTGCCCGCAACCGGCACAAAGATGCCGGTATTGATCGCTCCGTTCGACTGCGTGTAAGTCTGCCCGTTGAAGATGATGCCGACCTGCAGGCCTGCCGCCAGCGCCACCTTCTTGGGATTGACCCAAAAATACACATTCTCTCCCAGACTCTGCTGGCAATAGACGCTGATGGTCTGCAAGGGCGACTGCCAGATGACCGTGCCGGTTGGCACGGCCGCGGAAACGTACAGATTGCCGGGCAGGCTCAAGGTGGACGTCACGCTGCCTGAGGAACTGGCGCCATTCCAGCAAGCCAGGGCATGGCTGGTCACCGGCAGGCACAGCAAGATCGCGCACAGCCAGGCGCGCAGCACGCGGATAATCGATTGGCTCATCATTCTTTCGCTTTCTGATCGCTAGCCTTCACTCGGCATCGCATACTGCTTCGGTTATCGAATAACCCGCGCCATTCAGTCGCGCCGAGGACGGATAATGGAAGCGGCACTGTTGATCCCGCGCGCTACCCCAGTTGGCCCGCAAGGTTTTCCCTTCCATGCCTCGGAGGAAGGCGCGGCTTCCCTGCCCCACCATCGCCAGCACGTCGCCGTTGTCGGCCAGCACCGACGCCCCCACCGGCACGGCGCTGCCGTCGGCCCGCCTCAAAGTCACGATGACGGGTTTGCCCTGTTCGGTGGCGAATTTGAGCATCACGATGGCTCCGGCGCGTGGCGCGTCCTGTTGCGCGGTCTCCTGCAGCTCGACGTTCTCGCTCATCCCTTTCGGGTCCAGCGAGACTTCGTTCTGCCGGTACGGCATCAACGACGACACCACCGCGTAACCGTCCTGATTGACGCGCACACCATTGGTATTGTTGACCGCCGCGCCCGCCGCGCCCGGCGCGTTGATGACGGCGAACGATTCGCCCACCGATTGCGCCGCAGTGACGCCGCCCGGATGGAACACCAGGGCCCCCATGACCCCGGCATTAACTTGCGAGGAATGGCCCACACTGCTGCCGCCGACGCTGACCGTGGCCACCGAGCTGGCGTACTGCACGCTGGCTCCGCCGCCGCCGCTGCTGCTGCCTGAGGGCGCGCGGGTATCGCTGGCGTAGACGTTGTAGCTCAGGTTGCTCAGTTCGCCGCTGGTGCCGCTGACTGCTAACTGAGTGCTGCCGCTGTGATCGCTATTGCTGTTGACGCTGGCGGTCAGCAGCGGGGCGTGCGCTGCGCGGCCAAGCGGCATCGACACGCTCAGCGTGTACTGGTTGACGTTGTTGCCCAGAGCATCGTGCAGCCGGCCAGCGGACAGGCTAAAGTTGACCCCCTTGAAGCGGTTGTTGTAACCAACCTGATAGGTCACGTCGTGGCCGCGCTGATTCCAGTAGTCCTGCGTCGAGCCGCTGATGTACACATGGCCCCAGCCCGCCGGCAGCGGCTGGTCGGCGTTCAATTGAAACTGGTTGCGAGTGCGGTACACCATGCCGTTCTGATTCAGCAGATTGACATAGTCCCGGAACTGCAGATAACCGGTGGTGGAGTAGCGGTACGCCGCTACCGTGAAGTTAGTGTTGGTGCTTTCCAGCAATTTGCTATAAGCCAGGCGATAGCTCTGTCCGCTCATGTTTTCGCTGCCCGCGACATTGGGAAGGCGGTTGGCCCAGGACTGGGTGACATCCAGCGCCAGAGCGCCGATGGCGGTATTGAGCCCAGCGCCGAAGATGCCGGCCTGGTAATGTTCGGCGGCGATGCCGCCGCCGTACAGCGTCAAGCTGCCATTCACGCCGCGCTGGTAGGTGGCTTGCATGAAGTCCGGATGCTGGCTCAGCGTGCTGTCCCGCCACTGCCCAGCCGTCACCGAATAGCGCGATTGACCCTGACGCAATAGCTGCCGCACCGAGGCGTAGGGCACGACGAAGGTGCGCACCCGGCCATCGGCCTCGGTCACTGTCACGTTCAGGTCGCCGGCGAAGCCGGTGTTGTACAAATCGTCGATGCTGAACTCGCCCGGCGGCACGGTGTTTTCATATATCAGGTTGCCGTTCTGGCGGATCGATACCTTGGCGTTGGTCTCCGCCACGCCGCGCACCACCGGCGCATAGCCTTGCATCGATTCCGGCTGCATGCGGTCGTCGGAATTGAGCTGCACCCCGCGGTAGGGCACGCTGTTGAACAAGTCCGACGGCGTGAAGTTGTCGCCGACGGTCAGAACCGAGCGCCAGTCGGTGATGTCGCGCTGGGCGTAGGCCGACGTCCCCTGGTAATGACGCTGGCTGCCGTTGCCGCCATCCTGCTGAGTAACGGTGCCGTTATAGCGCAGCCTCCACATGCCGAGGTTCAGGCCGGCGTTGGCGCCCAGATAATATTGGGTGGACGCGCCGTTGGACCCGGTGTCGTAACGGTAGACGTTGGCGTTGTAGTTGAGGAAGCCGGCAAAGGGCGCACCGGCGTCCCAGTATTGGGGATCGACATAGCCGCGAGCATGCGCGCGCAGGTATTTCTGCGGCACGCTGACGTCCAGGTGCAAATCGCCGCTATTGAAGCCGGAGAAGGCGCCGGGCACGAGTTGGGCAATATCCCGACAGGGCTCGTCCTGCATCGGCGCGCTCTCCGGCTTCTGCTCCAGGCGCTTGAAATCCACGCCCATCTCTTCCAGCGCCTTTCGGCTGAAACAGGCAAACACCTTGTGATCATCACGCTCCTTCATCAGCACGTCGCGACGGCCGATCCAGGCATCGTTGACGTACACGTCGGCGCGATAATTGCCGGGCAGCGCCCCTCCTGCCTGGTTGAAACGGCTTAGTCCCAACGGCGGCATGCCTGACGGCCGGGTCAAGAACGCCGGATTGAACTGTACATCGTCCGGCGGTGATGTCGGCGCCGCCGGCGCATCGGCCCAGGCCAAAGGGCCGCCGAACAACCCGCAAATAAGCGAGGCAAGAAGCGACAGGCTCCAGCATTCAGCCTGTAATCGAGTCGAGGAAGGTTTCATCGCGCAATCCGTTTTGCTGCGCAGGCGACCGGACAACAGGCGGCCGCCCGAATGGTCAGGGGGCCAGAGCGGCGTCGTGCATCACTGCCGCGCCAAAATCGTTGATGCTCTCGTAACTGAACTGCAACTTGCCCCCAAGCTTGGACTTCAAGTCCTTCAGGGGGAAATCCTTGCTGCCGCCGGGCGGCACCATGCCGCTGTCGGTCTCGTAGGAACGGGCGTTTGCCGTCAGCACCGCGCGATTCAGCGACACGTTGTAGGCCTCCGCATTGGTGGCGCGCAACAGATAGCCCTTGCCGTTGGGCTCGGCCTGCAGCGACCAGCTCAGCTTGTCGGCCGCGTCGTCGGCGCTGCCGGGCAGGCCCTTGGGGCGGTAAAACAACTTGATCCGCGAGCGGAAGGCAACCTGCATGAAGTTGCGCTGCTCCTCGGCGCTCTTGGGCAAAGGCGGAATATCCAGCACGTTCAGCCAGAACACCGATTCGCGGTCTTGAGGCAGATCGGCGCCTGTGAAGGTGATTCGCAGGGTCTGCCCCTTGGCAGGATCAACCCGGAAAATCGGCGGCATGATCAGAAACGGCGCATCCGCGGTATCCGGCGTCGACTTCTCGTTGCCCGCATCGGCCCACACCTCCACCAGCGAAGGCGCTTTGCCGGGGTTGTTGATTTTGACGGTCACTTCGCGGTCAGCGGCGTTGTACACCACCCGGGTACCGGAAATCACCACGCCAGCGTTGGCGACCGCGCTGGTGAAGAAAGTAAGGGCGGCCCAGATCGCAACGCCGCGGACTACGAATGCTGTCATGACTTCTGCCTATTTTCTGACTTGAAACGCCAGCCGCGCGCAGCGCGGCTGGCAACGACTGCCCACGTCGCTTACTGATAAGTCATCGAGTACTGCACGCTGGTATTCACCGCGCCTGCGCCGGCGGCGCCGCCGGTGGCGATGTACTGCGCGTAGTAGTTCAGCGTCGCTGTGCCGGAACTGATCGGCACTATCTGCGAGTTGGTGTTGTTGGCCAGGTTGATCGCCTGCAGGGTGTTGTTGAGCAGCTGCACTTCCACATTGGTGGCCGCGCCGGCGTTCTTCAGGTTGCCGGTAGCGGCATCCACCGTCGGCCCGATTTCGAAGTGGGTCACTGCGTTTTTCAGTGTGGCGGGGCAATTGCTCAGATTGATGCTGAACGGGGTAGAGCCCGCGGTTTGACCAGCAGTCGCCAGCGAAGATACGCCGACGGTGGGCAGGGTGACGGTAAAGCTGGCCCCCCCGGTACTGTTGATCGTGCAGGTATTGGCGACAATGTTGCCATTGATGGTGATGGTGCCGTCGGCAGCCAACGCGCCCGTGGCGTAAAAACTCAGGCCGGCGGCCAGTACGGTAACAAGCTTCTTCATTGCTCATGCTCCATTGCGATTGCCGGGCGCTTATCGCGTCCGAATGCGCGTCCTTCCAAGTGGAAAGACGCTCCCATAGCTTCGTCGCGCCAGCGCGGCGAAAACCCGCTATCCAGCTTTCCCGCCCAAGACGGGAAAGCATCGGCTCCATCTGATCTTCTGCTCCCGTTTTCTCACATTGAAAACAAATGCTTTAATCAGATTTCACAAATACATCCAAATGCATGACGAGCAATATAAATAAACATTAAAAACAACACAAATCACAATTAATTTAAAATTATTACAAATGAAAACCGCGCCAACGCCCGGCCTCACCAGACAAGACGCGCGTCACTGTAATCACAGCCCCGCTTACTGTGGCATATTCGTCACATCGTGCTCACTGGAACGATAAACCGTCCCAAAACAGGCCAAATCGCGATAAAAACACGGCCGAGCGCCCACGCTATTAAGTTCCTGTGATGAATCCCGCGCCCTGGCAATGAACGGCTTCCTCCACCGGATAACCGGCGTCATCCTCCCCGCACGCCGCCCCCTGCTCCCTCGCCTCAAACCTTGAAACCCGCGAACAAAGCCTGTTGGCACTGGGTGCACATGCCCGCATCTAGCGGAGATAAAACGGAAAATTGTCAGTCAGAAATTCCGGAAGTGATTACAGCCGCCTCCGCCGCCGAGGCGGGCGCCCCGACAGGATGATGTTGAACGCTCAACGACATCCTGCTTGTTCTCACCACAAGCGTGCCTTGGGAACGCCTCCAGCAGGAATTCGGTTTTGGTAGTGGGATAAGCAACTGGAGACGCAGGGTGCGCCGATAAAGCCCGGGTGACTGACATCACATACCCCCGGACGCATGAGGGCTGGCTAGACCTGGCCGTGGTGCTGGACCGGCTCTGGCGGCAGGCCATTGGCTGGTTGATGCCATCACGCATCGATGGAGAGTTGGTGCTGAATGCCTTGTTGATGGCGGTATGGCCACGCCAGCCAAAGCAGAAGGCGCTGGTGCATTCCGACCAGGAGAGTCTGTTCAGTGGTGATGACTGACAGGACTTCCTGAAAGCGCACCATTTGGCGCCTGGCATGAGCCAGCTCGCGAACTGCCGCGACAATTAGGCGTATTAAGTCCCCAGGCCCAGCGCCTGTCGCGTCAGCTCAAATAAAAATGCCCCGACCGAAGCCGAGGCATGACTATTACCAAATCATGAAGTCTTACAGGCGCGAGCTCTTGAGCGTCAAATCAGACCGACAAGTAGGACGACTGCTTCAGACCCCGGCAGAACTCCGCGAAGAACAGACTGCGCTCTTCGCTGCTGAGGTCCGCCGCGCGCGATTTGGCTTCGTAACGGTTGAGGATGTCTTCCGGCGACAGGTGCACGTAACGCAGCATGTCTTCGATGGTGTCATGCTCTTCCACGCCGGAGAACTCCAGCTCGCCGCCGTCGCGCACATAGACGTTGACCGAGTCGGTGTCGCCGAACAGATTGTGCATATCGCCCAGGATTTCCTGATAAGCGCCCACCAAGAACACGGCGATCAGATACTCGTCGCCCTGCTTCACCTCGTGCACGGACAGGCTGGATTCAATGCTCTGCTGGTCCACGTACTGCTTGAGCTTGCCGTCGGAGTCGCAGGTCAGGTCCTGCAGCACCGCGCGGCGGGTGGGCTGCTCGTTCAGACGGTGCAGCGGGGTGATCGGCAGAATCTGATCGATGGCCCAGGTGTCCGGCAGGCTCTGGAACACCGAGAAGTTGCAGAAGTACTTGTCGGCAAGGCGGTCGGTCAGTTCGTCGTACACCTGACGCTGCGAACGCTGGCTGGCTTGCAGCTGGCGGTGCAAGCGGCGGCACAGGGCGGCGTGCACGTCTTCCGCCAGCGCTTTTTCCTTCAACGACAGGCGGCCGGAGGCGTAAAGGTCGGTCACTTCCGACGCATAGTGGCTGGCGCGGTAGTAAATTTCAGTGACCAGATCGTCGTCGTTGAGCTGAACCAGCTCAAACAGCTTGCGCACCGGCTGCGACAAGGCGGCCAGGTCGGCCACCTGCGGCACTTCGTCCGGCAGGCGCTCCACATCGGTCACGTTCATGATCAGCACCGCGTGGTGAGCGGTCATCGCGCGGCCGGATTCGGACAGGATGCGCGGATGCGGAATGCCGTTCTCGCCGCAGAACTCGGACAACATGGACACGATCACATGCGCGTACTCGTCCATGTCGTAGTTGATCGAGCTGTCGTTGCGGGAATGGGTGCCGTCGTAATCCACGCCCAGGCCGCCGCCCACGTCCACGTGATCAATGGGCAGGCCCAGCGCGCGCAGTTCCGCGAAGTAGCGGATGGCCTCGCCGAAGCCGCTGCGGTAATCGCCGATATGGGCGATCTGCGACCCCATGTGGAAGTGCATCAGGCGCACGCAATCGGCCAGGCCGGCGGCGGTCAGCTTGTCCGCGGCGGAAATCAGCTGGCCGGCGGACAGGCCGAACTTGCCCTTCTCGCCGCCGGTGTCCGCCCATTTGCTGGAAGCCAGCGAGGACAGGCGCACGCGCATGCCGATATTGGGACGGATGCCCAGCTTGCGGGACTCATCGATCACCAGTTCGACTTCCGACTCTTTCTCGATAACGATGAATACTTGATGGCCCAGGCGCTCGCCCATCAGAGCCAGGCGAATGTAGTCGCGATCCTTGTAGCCGTTGCAGACGATGGTGCAGCCCTTGGGCGACAGCGCCAGTACCGCCATCAGTTCCGGCTTGGAGCCGGCCTCCAGGCCGATGGACACGTCCGGCGTGGCGATGATGCTCTTCACCACCGCTTCTTGCTGGTTGACCTTGATCGGATAGATGGCGGTGTAACGATTGCCGTAGCCTTGTTCGGCGATGGCCTTGTCGAAAGCCGCGCACAAACGGGTGACGCGGTCTTGCAGAATATCGGGAAACCGCACCAAGAGCGGCAGGTCCAGGCCCTTGCCGGACAGCTCGCCCACCAGGCGATGCAGGTCGATTTCCTTGTTTTGGCGCACATTCGGACGCACAACGATATTGCCGTTGGCGCCCATGTCGAAGTACCCCGCTCCCCAATGCCGGATGCCATACAACGCCCGGCTATCAGCCACAGACCAAGCCATGAGTTTTCCCCTCAAGAACTGACGGAAAGCCCTGAACCCCGCGCGGTGGGTGGACAGGGATTTCCAAAGGACGCGCCCAGGCCGCCGCCGAAAAGCGATGAGCCAGCCGCAGGAGCATCCTTATGATGGATAACCCCGCTCCTTAGTGCGCGGCTTTCGGGCTGAACAGCTTTTATGTGGGCCTGGGATGTCGGAGCGAAACAATTGAATTGTAGGTTTGCAAAGCTGCAAACGAGCGCGGATTGTAACAACATCACGCTGCTTGACAAGTAAAAAAATGTATAAAAATCCGCATGTCCAATTTAATCGACAAGCCCGCGCCGGGTAGCCCGGCAAGCCTTGTCCGGCAAGGCTTGAGCAAAAACAGCCCCCTATATTTTCCTCATGCCGGCCAGCGGCCGTTTCTCCGGGCGAAGGCCTTGTTGTTCGGACAATGGGCTTGTCCAAAATATTCAACAACAACGTGGCCCAGCCCCCTAAGCCGCCCTCTAAAAAAACCACAGCGCGATCTGGCTCGCCAAGCCTCGCCAGACAAGGCTTTTAAGCCAAACACGGCATGTTTTTTCAAATCTGCGCCACGCGCCGCCACCAGCCGCGTCGGCTCTGGTTACAATGCCCCGGTCATCACTAGCCGCAAGCACGAGCCAGCCCATGCGCGAGCATCACCACGATTTTCTGTCCTGGACCATGAACCCCGCCTCCTCGGCCTCCGCCGAATGGCTGCTCCACTCCGGCGTGCGGGCGCGCTGGCTGGACTACGGTGTCGTAGAACTGGAGCCCGTCGACGCCGCCGACGACTCCCTACTGCTGTCCAGCGGCGTGCACGGCAATGAAACCGCGCCGATAGAGGTGCTCAACGCCATCCTGGCCGATATCGCCGGCGGCAAGCTGACGCTGCGCTGCCGGCTGTTGGTGATCTTCGGCAATCTGGACGCAATGCGGCTGGGCAAGCGTTATCTGGATTACGACATGAACCGGCTGTTCAACGGCGCTCACGCGCGCCAGCCGGACGCGCGCGAAGCGGCGCGCGCGGCGCGGCTGGAACAGGCCGCGGCGGGCTTCTTCGCCTCCGCCCGCGGCCGCCGCTGGCATTACGATCTGCACACCGCCATCCGCGGCTCCGTGTTTGAGAAGTTCGCCATCTATCCGTATATCCACGAACGCCCGCACAGCCGCGAGCAACTGGCCTGGCTGAAAAGCTGCCAGGTGGAAACCGTGCTGCTGCACAGCCAGCCGGCCAACACCTTCAGTTACTTCACCAGCCGCCACTGCCAGGCGGACGCCTTCACGCTGGAGCTGGGCAAGGCGCGGCCGTTTGGCCAGAACGACCTGTCCCGCTTCGCCGGCATCGACCAGGCGCTGCGCCGGCTGCTGTCCGAGCCGGAACAAGAACTGCCCGGCTACCGCGACGGCGACCTGCCGTTGTTCCAGGCCAAGTACGACATCGTCAAACACAGCGAGGCTTTCCGCCTGCACCTGGCCGACGACGTGGAGAACTTCACCGCGCTGCCGGATGGTTTCCTGATTGCCGAGGACGGCGAGCACCGCTACGTGGCCGTCGGCGGCGAGGAGCGCATTCTGTTTCCCAATCCCACGGTCAAGCCCGGCCTGCGCGCCGGTATCGTGGTGGAGCCGGCGCGCTTGCCTTAGAGCTTGTTCAAAGTCTGCCGCGCTTCGTGAAGCCTTGCACGGTGAGTACCAGCTCAAAATGCTCATGTACCACTCGACCATTCCGCTTTTTCGCTCGTTTTCGCCTTGTCTCGCTCTTGCTCGCGAGACTTTGAACAGGCTCGTAGATCCGCGCGCAAAAACGCCGCAACCTCGGTTGCGGCGTTTTTCATTCCGGCAGGATTGCCCGCCACGCGCGGCAGCTCAAGCAAACTCGGCGGCGGCCACCCTCGCCACCGCGGCAATCACCGCGTTGCGCTCATCCATCATCGCCGGCGATCCCCAGTAAAACACCGACAGCAACAACGGCGACTTGCCCGGCCGCCAGGCCACGGCCACATCGTTGGCGGCGCCGTGGCCGCCGCTGCCGGTCTTGTCCCCCACCCGCCACTCCGCCGGCAAACCGGCCCGGATGCGCAGGTTGCCGGTGGTGTTGCCCAGCAGCCAGTCGTTCAACAGCCCGCGCTGCCGCTCCGGCAATAACGGGGAAAACAGCAAGGCATGCAGATTGGCCGTCATCGCCGCCGGCGTGGTGGTGTCGCGCGGATCGCCCGGCTCGGCGCGGTTCAGTTCCGGCTCGATCCGATCCAGACGAGTCAGGCCATCGCCCAGCGAGCGGGCGAAACGGTTCACTTCCTGCGGCCCGCCCAACTCCTCCAGCAACAAATTGGCGGCGGTGTTATCGCTGAAGCGCATCGCCGCGTCGCACAGGTCTTTCACCGACATGCCCTGCTCCACATACTGTTCGGCGATAGGCGAATAATCGATCAACTGCTCCCGCCGGTAACTGACATGGCGATACAACAAGTCCGGCTGCGTCGCGCTGCGTTGCAACAGGGCCCCCACCAGCAGCAATTTGAAAGTGCTGCACATCGGAAAGCGCTCATTGGCGCGATAGGCCAGGCTCCGCCCGCTGTCCACCTCTTGCGCGAACACGCCGATGCGGCCGCCCGCATTGCGTTCCAGCTCCGCCAGCTGCCGCGCCGTCGGCGCATCACCCGGCACTCGCAAGGGCGGACGCGCACAACCCAAAATCAAAGGCGAGGCGGCCAAGGCCGCCAGCAAGGCGCGCCGCTGCGCGAAATAATCCATAGTTCCATCCCCAGATCGGTATGACGACGCGGCCGATGACACGGCCGGCCATCACGGTTTAGTTCCCCCGATGCGCATTGTCCTTACCCGCAAAATGACAATGAACTAAAATGTAGTACCTATTTTTTTGGCTTGAATTCATTGCATCGACACGCCAAAGCATCATGGACAGATTCAAGCAGCTTTAATGAATCATTAAACAATCGAATGACAGAAAAAATCCAGCTCAGTTCCGCATGCCGATCCGGCGGCGCATCGCCGGCTTTCTGGGCCTCAGCCTGACCCTGTCTGCCTCCCCGGTTCAAGCCAAAGCCCCGCACCGCTATCGCCATGCCAGCGCGCCGGCACAGGAGCGGTGGCTGGAACACTGCCACACCAACTCCGACAGCGTAGAGGTTCACAGCCCAGCCCGTCCCCGTTCCGCCAAAGCGCCGGCCGGCGCCTGCGCGCTTTGACGATACGGCGTTGAGCAAGCGCTCAACCCGGCTCACACCAGACAGCCGGCAAACACCAGATACACCGCGCCCGCGCCCAGCAGCCAGCGGCCGTCCACGCTGCCGCGGCGGAACAACAGCCACAGCCCTGCAATCGCGGCCATCGTGGCCAGGCCGGACCACAGCAAGACGCTATCGAACATCCATGGGGTGAAGAACAGGCCGAAAGCGCTGGGAATCGTCGCCTGAATCATCATGGCGCCGGAAATATTGGCCAAGGCCAAACGCTCCTTGCCCTGACGCAGCCAGATCAAGGCATTCATGATTTCCGGCAGCTCGGTGGCCACCGGGCTCAGCAGCAAGGCCACCAAATGCGGCGCCACGCCCCAATGACCGGCCAGCGCTTCCAGCTGCGCGACAAAGCCGTGCGCCGCTACCGCGATCACCGTCAGGGCCAACAAGGCCTGCGTCGCCGCCCAGCCCAGGCCGCCTCCGGCGCGCAGCTTCAAGGCTTCCAACTCCTCCTCTTCCGGCGCGGTGTCCGCGCTGCGGATCTCGCGCCAGACATAGGCGGCGTAAGCGGCCAGAAACAGCACGCCCAGCCAGGGCTTGACGGCGAAGGCCACCAGGCCCAGCGCCACCTTCAAGGCGAAGACGAACATGAAGGCCAACTGGTCGCCGGCCAGCCGACGATGATCGACGCGCAGCAAATAATCGCCGCGTCCCAGCCGGCTGCGGTTGCGCCACAGGGCAAAGCCCACCACCGCGTAAGCCAGCGTGGCCAGCACCAGCGGCCCGCCCAAGGCCGCGCCGACGCCGATGTCCTTATGTTGCGGCGTGTCGCCAAAGGCCATTGCGGTCAAAGTCACCGCGCTCTCCGGCAAGGCGGTGCCGAAAGCGGCGAGCACGGTGCCTACGGCGCTGGCGCCCAGGTTCAGGTGGCGTCCACACCATTCGATGGCGTTGACGAAGTATTGACAGGATAGATAGATCAGGACGGCTAGGCCGAGCAGAAACAACAGGGTCAACAGCATGGATGGTCTTGGGCCGGGCAAGCGAATGGACAATGGCGCAACGATGCGGCTTGCCCGGCGGCAAACGCATCGTGGCCAAAGGTCTCGCTTGGCGGCGCCGGCAATGCCGGCCGCTGACCGCGCCATGAGGAAAGCTCCTCAAGTTTGTTGACGCGGCCTCTTCGGCGGGGCCGAAGATGGCTACTCCCCAATGACAACGGCGCCATTGTGCCAGCCCGGACTCAATGGCGCAAACCTAGTCTCTCGTCATGCGGAGCCGGAGGCGCTTGCCCGCCTCCGGCCTGTTTGCCGGCCGGCTAGCGGCGGAACCACTCGCGCTTGGCCAGCGCCGCCTCCACCTGTTCGCGCTTGAGCAAGGCGTTGCGCATGCCGTTTTGCGCCGCCAGCGGCAACTGGTCGCCGTAGTAAGGCGATTGCGGCTGGCTGCTGTTGCCGTAGGTATTGATCACCTTGGCGCGCAGCGGCCGGCCAAACTCCACCAGCGCGGTAAACGTGTCGCCGAAGATGGCGCGCTGGCGGCCGTCGCTATCGCCGATATAGCTGAAGGTGCGGAAAGCCCCCAGGCCCTCGGCACCGCCGCTGGCCGGCTGGTCCAGCCGCGCCGCGCCGCCGGCGGGGCCGCGCCGCAGCCGGTACACCTCGCCAAAGGCGACGTCCAGCGGCACGCCGGCTTGTTGCAACCCCTGGGCCGCCGCGCCCAGCTTGCTCAGCGCGAAACCGGCGTCGCGCAGGCCGGCCGGCGTGCTGTAAGGCTGCGCAGGGTCCGCCTTCTGCCGGTAAGGCAAGGCGTCTTCGCCGCCGGAGGCCGCCACCCAGGCGGCGAACAGCACCGCGCCCTTGCTGGCGGCGTCGCTGCGCCGGTCCCATTGGGCCAGCACCTGCGCCGCGGCAATCAGGCCGGCGTCGCCGGAAGCGCGCGCATAGCCGATCAAATCGTCCAGCACCCGGTCCGCCAGCAGCAGCCGGGTGTCGTGCTTGGCGCTCAGCAGCGTATCCAGCGTGAAGCTTGGAGTCTGCTCGATCAGCTCGATGCCGCGCTGTTCGCGCAGCAAGGGCGAGATCCGCGGCGACAGATAAGCAGCGTAGGCGGCCGGGTCCAGCGCCGGCTTGCTCATATACCAGGGCGCGCTGTTGGAGTTTTGCACCCAGCCGCTGGCCGGATTCGTCGCCTGCGGCAATTCGTCCAGGCGCAGCGCCTGGCGCCAGATCAGATCGCTGCGGCTGCCGTCCACCGGCTGCGCCCAGAAGGCGGCGTCGCCGCCGGCTCGACGCGGGGTCAGGCCGCCGAAGGCCGCCCAGATATTGCGCTGGGCGTCGGCGTAGATAATGTTGTGGTAAGGATTTTGCAGCCGCGCCACCACCTTGCGGAAGGCCAGGAAGTCAGGCGCCTGCGCCATGTCCCACCATTGTTCCAGCACGCCGGGGGTCTGCAGCTGGTCGACGCCGACGATGCGTAGCGCGTAGCTCTGGCCGTCCTTTTCGAACACCGGGCCCTGCTCGGCGCGGCGCAAGGTCAGTTGCTCGGCTTGCAGGCTACCGTCCGGTTGGCGGATATACAGGGTTTCGCGCTTGGTTTCGAAATCGCGCGCCACGCCGTCCAGCAGGTATTGCCGGCCGCTGAGCTTGAGTTGATAGAGGTCGCAGCCGTCCTGGGTGTTGACGGTATGCACCCAGCCCAGCCGCTGGTTGAAGCCGATGCGCATCACCGGCAGGCCCACCAGGGTGGCGCCGTAGATATCGTATTCCGGGCTCTTGAACTGGGCTTCGAACCAGGTGTGGCTGCCGCCCCACAGCAAATGCGGGTTGGCCAGCAGCATGGCGTTGCCGGAACGGCTCTTGGCCGGCCCCAGCGCCCAGCCGTTGGAGCCGCCGATCAGATTGATGGGCGTGGCCACCGCGTCCGGGTAGATCAGCGAGCAATTGGCCGCGCCGGTGGCGGTGGCGCCGCTCAGATAGCTGAAGAAGATGCGCAGGGTGTGGGCCAGCACGTCCTCGCTGCGCACCGGCAACACCGCGCGCGCCGCCGGGCTCAGGCCGCCGCTAGCCGCGGCCTGGTCGTTGACGCCGGCGACGAAGGCGTCCAGGTAGGCGCGCATGCGCGGGCTTTGCTGTTGCAGCCATTGTTTGGAGCGCTCGGGGAAACCCATGGCGCGCACTAGGCGGTCTACTTCCGCCATATTGCTGGGAAAGGGTTCGCCGGCCTCGAACACCGCGCCGTAGTACTCAGCGCCGCGGCCGCGGCCCTGGGCGTACAGCCTCAGCAGCAACTCCGGATGCGCCTGCATCTGGGCGCGGCCGAAGGCGTAGGCTAGGCTGTCGGCGCGAGCGGCGTAGATGTGCGGCACGCCGCTGCGGTCCCACAGCACCTGGCTGCCGCGCGGCTTGCCGTCGTCGTCCAGTTCGCAGGCCGTCAGCAAGGACAGCATGGCGATGCCCAATAGGGCGAGGATCAAGCGTTTCACTACCCTTCCTCCTTTCAATGCGTTCATGGCGCTGCAGCCACAGCGGCTCCCCTGCTCCTGCAGCCTGGCGAGTGACTCAAGTGATGCGCCCTTAGTCGCTTGTTGGGTGCGAAGACAAACACGAATCCGACGCGCCCCAGGTCCCTTCAAGACTGCCGACGGGTGCCAGGCCCGAGGTCTTAAGCGGCTGCTTTGTCTGAGCGATTTGACGTTAGCAAATCGCGAGTTCAGCCGCGCCTCGGGTCTGACGGGCCCCGGCGGGAAGCCGCAGGCCAGGCTTGCAGGGTGGCCTTTAGGAGTGGAGAGGATATTTGGCCAAGCAAATATCCTCTCCCTGCTCGCCGGGCAGCCCCGGCAATCAAAACCATCATCCGCGCAGCGGATGCCTCATGCCCCTAGTACCAGCGAAACACCCGCGCGCCGCTGACGAAGCCGGCAATGCCGATCAGCGTAAGCACCACCGCGGAACGGGCGATTTCCAGCACCCCGGCGCCCTCGACGAAAATCATGCGCATGCCGTCGGCCAGTATCGTCAGCGGCAGCACCTCGATCACCGACACCATCCAGTCCGGAAAATGCTTGTAGCTGAAGAAGATGCCGGAAAAGATCACCAGGAACAGAATGGTCATCTCCAGCAGGCCGTTGGCGGTTTGCGCCTTGGTGGCGCGCGAGGCGGCCAGGATGGCGATGCCGGCGAAGCAGACATTGCCGGCCAGCAGCAGCACGATGAAGGGCAGCGCCCCGCCCTGGGCGTGCACGTCGAAATAACTGCTGGCGAACAGATACAGCACCAGGGTCTCCAGCAGGCTGAACACCAGGCAGGCCAGCACATGGGCCAGCAGGAAATCGGTCTTGCGCATCGGGGTGATGCGCATCTGCCGGGTGACGCGGGTGGCGCGCTTTTCGATCAGCGACCAGCCGACGGCGATCAGGCAGGTTTCCATCACCGCCATCGCCACCAGGCCGGGCACCAGGAAGTCGATATAGCGCAGGCCGGGGCTGTCCAGCACCGACATATTCTTGTCCACCGCCTGGCTTAGCGCGTCCGGGTCGTCGCCGAGGAAGAAGTAAGTCAGCAGCGCCTCGTTGTTCTGCGGGTCCAGGTAGTAGATGCGTTTGCCGCTGTCGGCGCTGGGCTCCATGAACACTTGCACGTCGCCGCGCTTGAGGCCGCGCAGCACCGATTCCCGGTCCGGGTAGTACTGGAAGCGGTATTTCATGCGGATCAGGTGACCGCGCTTGATCTCGTCGGCGTTGATGACGCTGGACAGCGGCTGGTTGCGGGCTTCCACCTTGCTGATCCAGGCGCGCACCGCGGCCTGTTCTTGCACATTGGCCGGCAGCACCACGCCTATGGTCCGTTCCTTGATTTCGCCGCCGGAGAAGGACACGCCCAGCAACCACACCAGCAGCAGCGGGAAGCCAAAGGACCAGAACAGGATTTGCGGCTCGCGCAGGTATTGGCGGAATTGGGTGATGATCAGATTGAGCAAGGCGTTATTCATGGAAACCTCGGCCGGCCAGTGACAGGAATAAATCATCCAGCGTTTTTTTGCGCACGATGATTTCGTCGATGTCGATTTGTTGTTCGCGGATGAACTCGGACAGGCGGAACAGGAAGGCGGAGCCGTTGCGCACCAGCAGCCGCGCCTTGGCGGATGCCTGGTCGTAGCTGTAGCTGATGATGTTGTCCTTGTGCTTGGGTTCGGCGCCGCCGGCGCCGCTCTTCACCCGGTATTCCACCACTTCGCCCGGCTCGTGCGCCGCCAGCAGTTCATCCAGCGTGCCCTGAGTCAGGATGCGGCCCTGATGCATGATGCAGATGCGATCGCACAGGTATTCGGCTTCTTCCATGTAGTGGGTGGTCAGCAACATGGTGGAGCCCAGCTCCTTGTTGAGCTTGCGCAGGATATCCCAGGTGCCGCGCCGCACTTGCGGGTCCAGGCCGGTGGTGGGTTCGTCCAGAATCAGAATTTCCGGCTGATTGAGAATGGAGATGGCCAGGGCCAGCCGCTGACGCTGGCCGCCGGACAGCCCTTCCACCATGACCTTGCGCTTGGGGATCAGCTCCACCAGCTCCAGCACCTCGTAGGCGCGGCTGCGCGGCCGGCCGTAGAAGCTGGCGAACAGGTTGACGGTTTCGTCCACCCGCAGCTTGTTGATGAACAAGGATTCCTGCAGCACCCCGGCCAGCCGGTGGCGCAGATAGCTTTCGTCCTGCTGCCAGCTG
Source organism: Chromobacterium sp. W521 (assembly GCF_052805975.1). Taxonomy (NCBI): domain Bacteria; kingdom Pseudomonadati; phylum Pseudomonadota; class Betaproteobacteria; order Neisseriales; family Chromobacteriaceae; genus Chromobacterium; species Chromobacterium sp. W521. Next base: position 199,111 of record NZ_JBRBAF010000003.1, on the reverse strand, counting down.
CGGCCCAGGATGCGGATGGAGCCGGCCTCCGGTTGCTTCAGCCCCTCCAGCATTTCCACCAACGTGGTCTTGCCGGCGCCGTTGGGGCCCAGCAGGGCGACGAATTCGCCGCGGTAGATGTCCAGCGACACGTCGTTGACCGCGGTGTAGTCGTTGAAGCGCTTGGTCACCGATTGGAATTCGATGACTTTTTCTCTTGTTGTGGCTTGGTGCATTTCACTTTCCGTAGGAGCCGAAGGAGAACCTAAGCAGCGGAAAACCCCGCGCAGCCGCAGGGCTTATCCGCCTCTTTTCACTGCCGCAGCCCTGTCAAACGAGTTGATAACGGTCCGCATCCTTCAGGAAAGGAAACTGAGCGCGCACATCGTCCAACTGCGCGCGCGACAGCTTGGCCTGATACACGCTTTCCAGCTGGCGGCCGTGGTAGAGGGTGTCGCCCAGCGGGTCTATCAGCATGGAGTCGCCGCTGTAGCGGATGTCGTTGCCGTCCACGCCCACGCGGTTGACGCCAATGACGAAGGCCTGGTTTTCTATCGCCCGCGCCGGCAGCAGCGTTTGCCAGTGCTTGGCCCGGCGTTCCGGCCAGCTGGCGATGTAGAGCGCCAGGTCGTATTGGCTCTTGTTGTTGCGCGACCAGACCGGGAAACGCAGGTCGTAGCAGACGAAGGCGGCCACGGACCAGCCGTCCACCTTGACGATCAGCGGCGCGTCGCCGGGGGTGTAGTGCTCGTGCTCGCCGGCGAAGCTGAACAGATGCTTCTTGTCGTAGCTGAACAGGCTGCCGTCTGCCTTGGCCCACAACAGGCGGTTGTAGTAGCGGCCCTGGTCTTGTATCGCCACGCTGCCCACCAGGTCGGCGCGTTTGGCGCGCGCGGTGTCGCGCAGCCATTGCACCGCCTTGCCGTCCATGGTTTCGGCTATCTTTTCCGGCCGCATGCTAAAGCCGGTGGTGAACATTTCCGGCAGCACGATCAACTGGCTGTCGTTCACCGCGCTCAGGTGGCGCTCCATCCGCTGCAGGTTCTGATCCACCGACTCCCAAGCGATGTCGCTTTGCACCAGGGTGACGGCTAAGTCTTGATTTGGCATGGTTTGCTTTCCCAATGGGTCAATATCACTTCGTTGTGGTCGCCGCGTTCGCGGCTGCTTTGGCGCACCAGCACTTCGCCGCCGTCGTCGGACAGATACCAGCCGGTGCCGCTGATCTTGCGCCGTTTGGATTGATAGGCCACCACCCTCGTCCGCCGCGGCTGGCCCAGCAGGTCCAGCGTTTCGTCCGGCAGCCGCTGATAGCGGACTTCGTCGATGTCGAAGTGCTCCAGATCCAGCACCCGCAGCGTGGCCTCGGACCCACCGCCGACGAGAAAGCGCTCGGCGGCGTCTTCGCTGCTGGCGTCGAAATCGCCCAGCTTGAAGCGGCGCACTTCCAGCTGACCGTCGTGCAGGCGCAGGGTCAGCACGCCCTGACGCAGCCGGCCCTTGATCACGGTCTTGTCGCCGTCCTCGTCGGAGACGCCGGCGTAACGGCACAGGCCGTCGGCGCCGAAGTCCATGCTCTCGTCCGATTGCAGCGAGTAGTCGAACCACAGGCCGCTGCAGCGCAGGTCCATGCGGTTGCTGACCTGCAGCACCGGCAGATCGTCCAGCCAGCCGCGGCGGCGCTCGGTGCGCAGCCGGCCTATCGGCTCGCCGTTGCTTAGCACCTGGTAGTCCAGCAGCAGTTCCGCGGCCGGTGGGGACCTCGAAAAACCTGCTGCGCGGTCCGATAGCTGCGTTGCTCCGTTGGCGTGCGAGGCGACAGCCTCGTTCAGCCACAGGCTCCCTCGCTGTACTCCTTGTACTATCTCGGTCGCTGCGCGCGGTGCGTCTTGCTCTCGAACCGCTCGCGACGGTTTTTCGAGCTCCCCCGGCGCTTCAATCAGCGCTTCCTCGTCGGCCAGCATCTCAGCGCACCGCCGCCGCGTCGCTCAGGTCGGCATCGTACAGGCTCTCCATATAGCCGCCGGCCATGCTGGTGTGACGCTTGATTTCCGCCAGCGGGGTTTGCGCCGACGGGGCGTTGAGGAAGCCCACCTTGCACGCGTAGTCCAGATAGCGCCCAAACAGTGCCTGGTCCGAGTCCGGGCAGCGGATGTCGGTATTGGCCAGCAGTTCCTGGATCTCGCTGGTGTCGTACTTGGCGTGTTCCTTGCAATCGCTGCCGTCGTAGAAGATGGCCATCAGATCGGTGAAGGTGGAACGGTAGCCGGCGCCGCCGCGGTGTATGCGGCCTTCCTGCAGCGCTTCGAAGTACTCCTTGGACGGCACGTCGCGCAGGATGTAGCCGTAGCCGCGCAGGCGGGCGACGATACCGTCGTAGCTGATCGGGCGCGGATTGGTCAGGTTGTAGGTGCGGCGATTGCTGGATTGCAGATTCATCGCCGCGAACAGCGTGGCCTGGGCCACGTAGTCCACCGGCGAGATATCGAAGGCTTCGTCGGAGGCGAAGGTGAGCCCGGTTTCCACCAGCGATTTGAGCATCTCGTAGTAAATGCCCTTGACCTTGGTCTGCTTCAGCGGGTAGCAGCCGGTCCGGCTGTCGCCCCAGATATTGCCCGGACGCACGATGACCCAGTTCAGGCCCCGCTCGCCGGCTTCGTGCACCATGCGCTCGGCGGTGAACTTGGAGCGCTCGTAATCCATGTTGACGAAGCCCTGGCCCACGTCCAGATCGGTTTCGCGCAGCACGAAGTCCGGCTGATACAGCTTGTCGCCCACCATGCTGAAGCTGGAGGTGAACACCAGCGGAGCCTTGCCGGCCAGGCACAGTTCGATCAGGTTGGCGGTGCCGCCCACGTTGACCGGGGCGATCTTGTTGTAGGAGGCCACCAGGCTGACGTTGGCGGCGCAATGCAGCACCAGGTCCGCCAGGTGGGCCAGGTCGCGGTAGGCGCTGGCGTCCAGGCCCAGCATGGGCTGGCTGATGTCGCCCAGCACCGGAATGATGCGCCAGGCCTCGGTGGACAGCTTGCGGCCTTCATCGTAGCAATACAGCACGTCTTCGATGCGGGCGCGCGCGGCGTCCTTGTTCTCGGCCCGCACCACGCAATAGACGTTGGCGTCGGTGGTGGCCAGTATTTCCTGCAGCAAACGGCCCCCCAGCACGCCGGTGGGGCCGGTCAGCACGATGTTCTTGACGCTGGTCTTGGCTCGGTAATCCATGACTTCACCTCTGATTTGGGGGACCTCGAAAAACCTACCGCGTGGCCCGAAAGCTGCGTTGCTCCGTGCTCGCTACGGCTTTTCGAGGTCCCCTTTGGTTGATTCCAGCCGGGGCCCGGCATAGCCGGCCCCCGGTTCTGCGTCTCGCGATGTTGTAGAACCTGATCCAAGTCTCGCGAGCTAGAGCGATACAAGGCGAAACCGGTTTCAACGCCGTATCGGCGAAGCGGGGCAAGCCTTGGACAGGTTCTTACAGGGTGCCTACCCTCATGCCTCCATCCAGGGGAATAACGGTGGCGTTCAGATAGTTGGTCTTGCAGGTGGCCAGGAAGGTGACCACTTCGGCGATGTCCTCCGGCAGCCCCCAGCGCCCCACCGGCACGATGGACTTGACGATGGTCTCGTCGGAGTGCTCCACCATCTGACGGTCGACGAACTGACCCAGCATCTTGGTCTTGCAGATGCCCGGCGCGATCGCGGTGACGCAGATGTTCAGCGGCCCCAGCTCCCGCGCCCAAGACTCCGACGCCTTGATCAGGCCGGCCTTGGACGCCGCGTACGCCGACCCGCCGGCCGCGCCCCAGATGCCGGCCACCGAGGCGATGTTGATGATGCGGCCGTATTTCAGCCGCGCCATGTGGCGGGAAAACACCGCGGTGGCGTTGAAAGCGCCGTTGAGGTTGACGTCGAACACCCGTCGCGCCAGCTCGCCGCTCTTCTCCGCCGTGCAGTAGCCGCGGCCGATGACGCCGGCGTTGTTGACCAGCACCGTGATGTTGGCCCCCATGCGTTCGACGATGGCGGCGCTGGCCGCGTCCACGCTGGCGGAATCCGTCACATCCATGACGAAGCCGCGCAGGCTGTCCGGGCAGCCCAGCTCCCGGCCCAGCTGCTCCAGCCCCGCCGCGTCCACATCCGTGGCGGCTACCGCGTAGCCCACTTCCAGCAGCGACTTGACGATGGCGCTGCCGAAGCCGCCTGCCGCGCCGGTGACGACGGCGACTTGCCGGGTCACGCCACCTCTCCTTCCTTGAAGGCGATGTCGATCACTTTGCGGGCGTTGGCCATGGCGTCGAAGATGCGTTCCTCGAAGAAGCGCACGTCGTCCTGATTCATCAGCAAGTTGGAGTAGATCCGCGACAGCGGCGAGAACTGGATGCCGTAGCGCTTGGAGATTTCGCGGATGATGATGTCGCAGAACTTGACCTTGTCGCTATAGCCCTCGGAGCGGTCCACCATGGTGTCCTGCGAGTGGTAAACCAGCGCGGTGGGCATGCCCTGCACCACCAGCGGCAGATCGTTGGCGTGGGCGGCCTTGATGAAGGTGTCGGAGATCTGCTCGGTGAAGCGGCCCATCCGCTCGTAGCAGCCCGGGTCTTGTTCGATCAGTTCGAAAGTGCTCTTGATCGCGGCCAGGCCCAACGGGTAGCCGTTGAAGGTGCCGGCGTGAATCACTTTGCCGCGGGTGTAAAGATCCATGATGTCGCGACGGCCGGCGATGGCGGAGATCGGCATCGAACCGCCGCCCAGCGCCTTGCCGAAGGTGGACAAGTGCGGGGTGACGCCGAGGATGCCCTGGGCGCCCGACAGGCCCAGACGCACGCCGGTGATGATCTCGTCGAAGATCAGCACGATGTTGTACTTCTCGCAGATTTCCTTGGCGCGCTCCAGATAGCCTTCGCGCGGGAAGATGCCGCCGCCGTTGACGCAGATCGGCTCCATCAACACTGCGGCGATTTCATTGTGGTAACGCTCGATGGTGGCTTCCAGCACCTGAATATCGTTCCACGGCAGCATGAAGGACTGGTCTTCCAGCGCGCCGTCGGCGCGGCCCAGGGTGTCCAGCAGGTCGCCCTTGAAGGTTTCCGGCACCGGGAAGCTCAGGTCCTGGCGCTTGCGGCCGCCCATGATGTTGTCGGCGTTGCCGTGGTAGTGGCCGTGGAAGCGGATGAAACGCTGCTTGCCGGTAAAGCCGCGCGCCAGACGCAGCGCGTTCTGCACCGCCTCGGTGCCGCTCAGGCAGAAGCGGATCATCTCGGCGCAAGGGATGTGCTTGACCATCAGTTCGCAGACTTCGACCTCCAGGTCGCAAGTGTCCACCGAGGTCACTTTCTGCATGTAGCGGATCAGCGCTTCGTTATAGGCCTCGTTGTGGTGGCCGACGAAAAGCGCGCCGAATTTGCAGAACAGGTCCAGGTGCTCGTTGCCGTCCAGGTCCCATACCCGGGAATTGCGGCCGCGGTTGAACGGCACCACCAGCGGCCGTTCCGGGTCGCCGAAGTTGTAATGGGTGCCGCCCGGCAGCAGCTCCCAGCATTGCTTGTAAAAATCCTTGGACTTGATCAGCGACAGCTTGGTATTGCCTTCCATATTCCTGCTCTCCTCTTGCTTGCCCTGTGATGCTGCGGTTGGTGCTACGGTTGATGAAGGAATGTCGTTCAATTCGGGTTCGGGTCCGATGTCGTCTTCGTCCAGCGCCGCCATGCGGGCGCTGAGCGGGCGGTAACGGTCCAGCCGCGGCGGCGTCAAAACGCCTAGCTGACGCAAGGCCGCCACGCGGCTCAGATACGCCGCGCCGGCCATCAGCTCCACCGCGATGTCGGCCACCTTGCGCTTGGCCACCGGCGCCAGTTCGCTGCCCTGCAGCCACTCGTTGGCCGCGCCCATCGCCGCGCCGCACCAGATCTGGTAATCGACCGCGCGCTCGGCCACGCCGGAGATCGCCCAGCGCGAGGATTGGCCCAGATACCACTGGAACAGCAGCGCCATCTTTTTCTTGGGATTGGCGTTGGCGGCGTCTATCAGCGCCTGATTGCCGCGGCCGGCGAAGAAAGCCTCGGTGTCGGCCCACACCTGGGCCAGCGGCTGGCGGAACACTTGTTGTTCCAGGCTGGCCACTTCGGCAGCCGGGATGTGCTCCAGGCCGGGGTACTGCTTGTACAAGCCGTGCAGCTTCTGCGCGCGCACCGCGTACATGCTGCCGCCCTTGAGCACCTGCACCTTGGCGCCCAGTTCGAACATGTCGGCCGACGGCGCCATCGCCATGTCCGCGATCTTGGCCTTGCCCAGCAATTGCTTGACCGGGTCCGAGGTGCCGGCTTCAACGCAAGCCTGGTTGATGGAGCCGGTGACCACGTAGGCCGCGCCCAGCGAGAACGCCGCCAGCGTGGCGTGCGGGCTGCCGATGCCGCCGGCGGCGCCGACGCGCACCGTGAACGGGTAGCCTTGGCCGGCGCAGATTTCGTCGCGCAGTTCCGCGATGGAGCGGAAGATGCAGCTGAGCAGGCCGTTGTCGGTGTGGCCGCCGGAATCCGCCTCCACGGTGATGTCGTCGGCCATCGGCACTTTCTTGGCCAGCTCCGCCTGGCGCTCGCTGATCAGGCCGTCGGCCAGCAGCTTGCGCACGATTTTTTCCGGCGCCGGGCTGAGGAAGTGCTGCGCCACTTCGCGGCGCGACACCTTGGCGATCACGCGGTTGCGGCGGATCACCGCGCCCTTGTCGCCGGCTTCCAGACCCTTGACCCGGTAGTAGACGATGGCGGCGGACAGGTTGACGTAGGCCGAAGCCTCCACCACTTTGACGTCCTGCTCGATGAAGAGCTTGACGCAGTTCATCTCCCAGTCCGGCTGGCTGGGGTTGTGCAGCAGATTGATGGCGTACGGGCCGTTGGGCAGCGCCTGCTTGATGCGGCGGATGGCGCTGCCGATGCGATCCAGCGTCAGGCCGCCGGCGCCGAAGGCGCTGAGAATGCGGCGCGAACCCAGCGCGATCACCATGTCCTCGGAGTTGATGCCCCCGGCCATGGCGCCGGCGTAGTAGGCGAAGCGCACGCCGTAGTCATGCAGGAAGGACGGATCGCCGAAGTACTCCGGCAACATCGCCGGCACCATGCCCAGGCAATCCACCTGGCCGTTGCCGGCCAGACCGCCGGCGGGTTCCAGCAACACCGCGTCCTGCTGGCGCAGCACGTGCAGCGGCCGCGCCAGGTCCAGCAGCTGGGCCTGGGCCTGTTCCGGCGTCTGCTGGAATTTGCCGGCATGGCCCTGCCATTTGTACACCGGGGCCGCAAAGCGCGGCGCCACGCAAAGCTTGTCTTGGTTCATTCATGCCTCTATCGCTGTCAGGGCCGGCGCGGATGCGCCCGCCGCTGCCGGCGCGCGGCTAAAGCCGGCGCCTAGGTTGTCGCAAATGCCGATGACGTTGCCGCGGTAAATGATCTCGGCGACGAAGACCAGCGCCATCCGCTCCAGTTGGCCGTCGGCCTGGTAGTCGCAGTGGATGGATTTGCAGGTGAGCCGGTAACGCAGGGTGTCCGCCTCGCACTTCACTTCGCCGCGGAACTTGGCGCTGTAGCTGTGCGGGCTGAGCGCGTGCGGCGCCAGTCCCGGCAAGGAGTACAGCCCCAGGTAGCACAGGTAGAACTTGACCAGCTGTTCGCAGCCTTCCACCAGGAAGGTGCCGGGCATCACCGGGTCGTTCTTGAAGTGGGCGCGGAACACCCAATGGCTGGGGTCGATGTCGCGCTCGGCCACCGCTTCGCCCAGGCCGAAAGCGCCGCCGGAAGCGGAGATCGACACCACTCGGTCCAGCATCTTGGCCGCCGGCGCGTACAAACGCGGCGCGCGCGGCGCGGCATAGGCGGCGTCTCCGAAGCAGGCGACGAAATCGCCGCGCTGCAGGGCTTCGATATGGCTGTTGTCGAAGGCATCGCGCCCGCAGCGCAGCGGCGGCTGGAACGGCTCCGCCGGCTGTTTGGCCGTCAGATAGGGCGCGGTGTTGACCCCCTTGGACTTTTCGATGTCCTTGGGCAGGAAGAAACCGGAATTAGCCTCCAGCTTGAAGCTCAGCCTATCGCCGACGTAGCACAGGTACTCGTAGGCGATCAGCACGTTCTTGCCCACCTTGAGGAAGGACTTGATGTTGACGCGGCCGCGCAGCACTTCGCCGGCCTTGGGCAAGGGACCGTAGACCGTGGTCTGACTATCCACCGCCCGGTAGCGCAGCTGGCCCTTGAACAGCTGGTCGCAGCCGATATAGGTGAAGGCCACAATCATCGCGTGCGAGGCTTCCAGCGACACGAAGGCCGGCACCAGTCCGTCGGACACGTACCAGGCGTCGGGATGCAGGTCGTACTCCCACTCAATGAAGCACGGCTCCAGCTTGCCCGGCTGCGCCGACAGCGCGGTGATGCGCGAGGCGAACATATACGGCGGCGACGGCATGCGGGTGCGGATCGGATAACTGTCGGCCTCGGCGTAATCCGGGCCCAGCACCTTGGCGATGGAGCCGTCGGTCAATTCCACCAACTGGGCTTCGTCGAACAAGGGGCGTGGACGCGGCGCCGCCGCCTTGGGCTTGGCCGCGCGGGGCCGGCCGGCCGGCGCGCCGGCGCCCAGCAGTTGCGCGATGCGCTGGTAGAAGCGCTGTTCCGCCTGCAGATAGCTGAGCTGGGTTTGCGCCTGCCGGCTCTGTTGACGTTGCAAGGCCGGCGCCTCGCTGTCCGCCGACACGGCTGCGGCGGGCAGCGGCTGCGCCTGTTGCGCCGCCGGCTGCGGACGCCGCCAGGGCGTGACGTTGCCGAACAGCGCGCGGTTGGCGTCGTTGACTATCATCTCGGCGATGGTGTGTTCGCGGCCGGTGTGCACGGTGGCGACCAGGGCCGGACCGCCCGTCTGCGGCGGCGTCGGCGTCCGGGCTTCCCGGCGATTGGCCTCGCCGGGCTCCTGCAGAATCATGTGGGCGTAGCCTCGGTCCAGACCCAGGCTGTTGACCGCCGCCAGCCTCAGGCCGCCGGCCGGCGCCGGCCAGGCCGCGCCGGTTTCTCCGGCGCGGAACACGGCGCGCAGCGCGTCCTCCGGATAGGCGGCCAACGTCGCCGCGCCGGGCAGTTGCCGGCGATACAGGCAGAGCGCGGCCTTGATCACGCTCACGATGCCTTGGGCCGAGGCCAGCTGGCCGTAGTTGGCGGCCACCGAACCGGCGGCGGCGCCGCTGTCGCGGTAAACCCGGGACAGTCCGTCGATCTCCACCTGGTTGTCGCTGGCCAGCGCGCCGCCGCTCAGTTCCAGATAACCCACCGACGCCGGATCCGCGCCGGCTTGGCGCAAGGCCGCCGCCGCCGAGCGCGCCACCGCGTCCGCCACGGGTTGGAATTCGGTACTGTCGCCGCAGGCGTGGCCGATGGCCAGGCCGCGCATCACAGCGTAGACGCGGTCCTTGGCGTCCAGCGCCGCCTGCTCGCGCTTGAGCACCACCACGCCGCCGCCCTCGCCCACCGGCGCGTCGACATGGCCGGCGCCGCGACGCGGCGCCCACAACACGTTTTCCAGGCCGCCGGCGAAGCTGCCGCCGGCGACGATCACCGCGTCCACCAATTGCTCGGACAACATGAATTGCGCCAGCTCTATCGCCTTGAAGGCGGCGTTTTCATGCGCGCACAAGGAGAAGGCCGGGCCGTCCAGCTTCAGGTGGGCGGCGATGCGGCTGGCCACCACATTGCCGATGCCGCCGGTGATGCCCTCCGGATACGGCTCCGGAAACAAGCTGTCTTTGACGATGGTTTCCAGCGCCGCGGTCTGCGCCTCGCTCAGCGAGATGCCGCTGTGCGCCAGGCTGTCTCGCACCTGCCAGGCCATTTCGTTGCGCGCCTGGTAGCGCGAGCAGCTGTAGTCCACGTCGCCGGCGACGATGACGGCGATATTGCGCTTCCGGCCGTCCAGCTGATAGCCGGCGTCGTAGAAGGCGCGCTCGGCGATGGGCATCAGGAACAAATGCGACAGCAGATGGCTGCCCACCACCTTGGGTGGCAGCTTGAAGCGTTTGCAGTCGAAATCGAACTGCTCGATATAGGCGCCCGCCGGGGCCTGACGGTAGCCGCGCGCGCCCAGCACGTCGGCGCGCCCCTCCAGACCCAGCCAGCGGGTGCGCGGCAGCGGACGGAAGTGGCTGCGGCCCTCGGCCACCGTCCGCAGCAAGGCGTCCGGGGTTTCGGTGTCGGCCAGGGCCACGCCCACGCCGACGATGGCCAGGCTTTGTTGCTCCGCCGGCAGCTGCGGCCAGGCGGCCGCCGGCGCGTCGGCGCGGTGTTCGCGCAGCACCATGTGGCCGTTGACGCCGCCGAAGCCGAAGGCGTTGATGCCGGCGCGCTTGGCCTGGCCGCGTTGCGGCCACGGCGTGGTATCGCGCACCACGTGGCGGATGTCCAGCTGGCCGCCCGGGGTGCTGACCATGTCTTCCACGTTCAGCGTCGGCGGAATCACGCCGCTGCGCATCGCCAGCAGCACCTTGAGAATGCTGGCCATGCCGGAGGCGGTCAGCATATGCCCGATATTGCCCTTGTTGGCGCCGATCAACGGCCGCTGCGCCTGATCGGCGAAGAAGGTCTCCACCGAGCCCAGCTCCACCTGGTCGCCCACCGGGGTGCCGGTGGCGTGGCATTCCAGATAATCGATGTTCTTGTCCACGCCGTCGTAGGCGCGTTTCAGCGACAGCAACTGGCCGTTGAGGTCCGGCACCAGAATGTGCTTGGCCCCGCCGTCGTTGGACAGGCCTATGGATTCGATCACGCCGTAGATGCGGTCCTTGTCGCGCACCGCGTCGGCGTAGCGCTTGAGCGCGATCACGCTGGCGCCCTCGCCCGCCTTCAGGCCCTGGGAGTTGCGGTCGAACGGCACCGATTGGCCGTCCGCCGGGAAGGCCTGCAGCACATTGAAGCCATGATCGATGTAGATGTGGTCGGCGTGGCAAACCGCGCCGGCCAGCATCAGATCGGCCTTGCCGCTTTGCAGGTAATAGCTGGCCACGCGGATGGCGTACAGCGCCGAGGCGCAGGCCGCGTCCAGCGCGAAGCTGGGGCCGGCCAGGCCCAGCGCCTGGGCCGCCAGCGTGGCGTTGTGGCTGCCGGTCATCAAATTGAGATCGGACAAGCCTTCCGCCTGCCAGGGCTGGCGGAAATGGAAATCGTCGCGTTGCAGCAGCTCCTGGACGTAGGGCTCCAGGATGCCTTGATAGAAGCCGTTGAGCAGTTTCTTGCCGGCGTGCGTGGGCATGCCGATATTGCCGATGATCAGGCCGCAGCGCTCCAGCGCCTCGGCGCTGTGGGCGGCGCCCTGTCCGGCGTCGATCAGCGCCTGTTCCGCCGCGTAGAGCGTCCATTGGAACAAGGGGTCCAGCGCCTCCAGCTGCGCGGCGGGCAGACGGTAGCGGCCGGCGTCCAGCTTGAAGCCGCGCACGTGGCCGTTCTTGTTGTAGGCGATCTTGTCCGCGGTGCCCGGCACCGGATGGCGATACAGCGCCGGGTCCACGCCCAGCTCTTCCCGGCTCAATTCCGAGGTGCAATCCCGCCGCTCCAGCAGGTTGCGCCAGTACTGTTCTGGCGTTTCGGCGCCTGGAAACAGGCAGCCTAATCCGATAATGGCAATTTCTTCCATAATGCTTCCGTGTCTTGGATCTGTTGACGTTTGTTTTTCTCGCTGCGCTGACCGAGAAAAGTGCGTTCTACAAGGCGGAGGGCGCAGGCCTTGGTGAACCAAGGCCAAGCCTGACAACGCCGTAGAGGGGTCTTTTCCCGGTCAGCCCCTGGGTTCGCTCCCAGCCGGCGCCTCGCTTTGTCGCCCGCCTCTGGCAGTGAATGACACTGCGGCGAGGCGGGCTTCGCGCACTGCATCCGCCTGGGAGCGAACGCAACAGAAAAACAAACGTCAACAGATCCTGAAAGTAGAGCCAACATTCCCAAACCTTGGGCGCAACCGTCCCCCTCCGCCGCCGGCCGCTGTTGAAGCGGCGGGCGGCGGCGCGGGATCAGGATTGAACCGGCGCGGGCCGATTTCGAGTGCGGCGGCGGTCAGGCGAACGCTCCGCCGCCGCGCCTCGGCTGTAGGACCGGCCGCGCCCGCGGGCGCGGCCTTGCTCGCGTCACACCGCCACGCTGGCCTCCGGGTCACACATCAACTGCCGCAGCTTCTTCGACACGGTGAACTGCAAGCCGGAAAGCTTGCTGTACACCTTGCCGTCGGCGCTGTGGACGATGACGTCGGCCAGCAGAGTGGTCGCGGTTTGCGCCGTGACCGCCATGCTCAGATAGAAGGCCTGGTCGAAAGCCAGCGGCGCGTACTGCCGCCACTCGGCGATCTGCAGCGGCAGCCCCGCCTTGTCCGACTGCGACATCAGCCAGACCAGCGGCGTTTGCAACGCCACGTCCGCCAGGTAGGGATTGAAGGAGTTCACCGGGAACTGCCCCTGTCCGGCCGCGGCGGCCAGCCGGCCGCCCGCTTGCAGGCCCTGGCCGTCGAGACGGAACAAGGTCTGCACGCCGCGGAAGGCCGGGCCGTGGAACAGCCAGGCGCCGTCGCGCATGTCGCCGTATAGCGGCGGATGCTCCAGCGGCGCGCCGGTCGGCGCCTTCGGCCCGTCTGCCGGCTGTTCCGCCGCCAGCCGGGTCATGGTCACCCGCGCCTGGTAGCGGTTCAGCGCGGCGCCGTCCACCTGGTTGAAGATGCTCACGTCCAGCGTGTGGCGGTCGCCGTTACCGCCGGCTTCGTCCGCCGGCCTCAGTTCGGCGATGAAGCGCCGCTGCTCTCCGGCGTCGAACACCACGCCCTTGAGCACGCGGAAGTCCGTCAGCGTCTCCAGCCGGTAGCCCGGCAGCAGGTCTTCGCACAGCTGCACCATCCAGCCGGCCGCGGCGGTGGCCGGCAGCACAGGCTGCCCGCCCACCACGTGATCGGCCAGGAAGCCGTTGACGGCCGGGTCCAGCTCGCGCTCCACTCGGGTCAGCGCCGGCAGGGTCTTCTGCTTGCGCCCCACCTTGTAGCTGCCGCCGCCCACGATCACCTGCGGCACCAGGCCGGCGGCGAACTCGTCGACGAAAAACTGCGCGCCGACGGAGGTGGGGATGATGGCCAGGCCGCGGTCGGCGTAGGCCTTCTTCAGCACGTCGTTGACCATGCCGCTGTCCCACGGACCCCAGTTGATGCTGCGCACCTGCTGTTTCGGGTATAGGGTCTGGTACAGGTAGGCGAACTTGTTCAGCGCGTCGTTGGCCATCGCGTAATCGGTCTGGCCGGCGTTGCCGAAGAAGCCCGACACCGAAGAGAACAGTACCAGGTGGCGCAAGCCGTCCGGCTTGACCGCCGCCAACAGGTTCTCCAGCCCTTTCACCTTGGTGTGGAACACCGAACGGAAATCCGCCGGGGTCTTTTTCTCGATGCGCTTGTCCGCCAGGTTGCCGGCGCCGTGGATGATGCCGCGGATGGGCCCCAGCTGCCGCTGCGCCTCCGCCGCCGCCCGCGCCACATCCTTGGCGTCGCTGATGTCGCAAGCCAGATAGATGGCCTGGCCGCCGGCCTGCTCGATACTGGCGATGGTGGCGCGCACCTCGGCCAGCTGGAGTACGTCCTTGAGCAAGGCGTCCACCTTGACCGGCGTCACCGTCTCGCCCTGCTGCTGCAGGTGGCGGATGGCGCGCGCCTTGAGCTCGGCCAATTCGCCGCCGCCTTCCGCCCACTCCGGCAGCGGCGCGTCGATGCGGGTGCGGCCCAGCAGCGCGAAGCGAGCCGGATAACGCTTAGCCAGCGCGATCACGCACTCGGCGGTGATGCCGCGCGCGCCGCCAGTGACCAGGAACACGGTCTTGGCGTCGATATTGGCTACGGCCTGAGGATCGGTAGGCGCCGCCTCGAAGCCCAGCGTCATCCGCTCGCCCTTGACGCCGCGGCCCACTTCGGCCACGTCGGACTGCACGTCGCGCAGCTCTTCCAGCAACATCGCGGCGATGGCACTCTTGCCGCACTTGGGATCGAAGTCCACCGTGCGGCAGAACACGTCCTCCCACTCGATGTTCAGCGCCTTGCTCAGGCCGCTGACGCCGGCCGCGGCCACCGGGAAGGCGGCGCGCCGGGCAGTGCCCAACTCACCGTCCAGCTGGCTGGCCACGAAGAAGCACGCGCGTCCCGGTCCGGGTTGCGCCAACGCCGGCTGCAGCAGCTTGGCCAGCAGGAACAGCGCTTGCGCGGTGTCGTACTCGGCCGCGGGGAAGGCGTTGGCCAGCGATTTGACGTTGCCGGCCGGCGCCTGCAGATGGATGAAGCCGCCCACCTGCCCTTCGGCCACCGCGATGCGCGACAGCACGTCCTCCAGCGCCAGCTCGTCGGCGCGTTCCAACACGTAGTCGTTCACGTGCTTGATCGCCTTGCGCTGGCCCTTGGCCTGCTGCCACTTGAATACCAGCCGCGCCACCTGTTGGCCGTGGGCCAGCAGCTGTTTGGCCACTTCTTCGCTTAAACCCTTGCCGTCGTCGGTCAGCAGCCAGAGCCGGCCGGCGGCCAGCTCCAGCAGGTCCGGCTTGGGCAAAGCCTGTTTCCGCGCCTGAAAACGATGGATGGACGCGGTTACCGTATGGGCATCACTTACAGGAGATTGCTGAGCGAGGGCAGATGCCGTCTCCCGGGGCTCAGCTAGGGATTTTTTTGCTGCGGAGTCCTCCACGGCAACGTCGGCCACCAGTTTCTTGGTGGACGACACCACGCCCAGCTGACGCAAGGGCTTGGCTTCCGCCGCCGGGGTTTCGTGCAAGGCGGGTTCGCTGGAAACCGGGGCCGGCGCTTCCACCGGAGCCGGAGCGGCTTCCGCGGCCGGCGCGGCGGCGGAACCCTGCTTCAGTTCGGTCAGCAGTTCGGAAATGGTTTGCTTGAAGAAGCCGCCCATCTTGCGAATGTTGCTGAAGGCGTCGATGTCGAAGGTTTCCATGTCCTTCTGTTTTTCCATGTCCTGGAAGTGCGGCACTTCGGCGGACAGTTGGTCGAACATGGCGCCGAAGATTTCCAGGCGCTTGATCGAATCGATGCCCAGGTCCGCTTCCAGGTCCATTTCTTCATTGATCATGTCCGCCGGGTAGCCGGTGCGGTCGCTGACGATGTCGATCAGTTGCTTGATCAGGTCGGCCTCGGTCAAGGCCTCGAAGCGCTGAATCAGGGCCTGGTCTTCGGCGCTGATCGCGACGGCGGCCGGCGCGGCGGCTACGGGAGCGGGCGCGGCCACCGGAGCCGGCGCGGCCGGGGCGGCGGCTTGCGGGATGTCCTGCAGCTTCGGCTTGGGCGCCTGAACCTCGGTCACGGCGGCCACCGGCGCGGAAGGGGCGACGGCAGGCTGCGCAAGGGGAGCGGCCGCCGGCAATTCCACCGCGGCGCGCGGCGTCGGCAAGCTCACTTCCAGCGGCGCGCGCTGTTGCAGACGCGCGGCCACCTGGCCGCCGCGCGCGGCGACATCGGCGCCCAGCAGGGCTTGCTGGTTGTCGAAATAGTGCTCGTGATTAACGTGGTAGAGCTCCTGATTCTTGTCCAGCAGCTGCAGGCTCTGGCCCAGGCTGGCCACCACCTCCGTCAATTGCTGGCTGCCCTGGAATTTCTCCAGCAAGGTGTATTGCTTGGTCATCAGCGAATCCAGCAACTGGATGTAATCCTTCTGATTCAGCTGGAACTGCTGATGCACCTGGCTGAGCATGTTCTGCGCCTGGATCTGCGCATCCAATACGCTCAATACTTCGTTGTCCGAGCTACTGCGTTGCATGATTCCCTCTCCGCTTATGACATGGATGGGCTCCAGCCACATCATGTCGTCCCTGTTGTCGACCAAAGTTTCCACCACTACCCTACTATCCCGCTCCGTCTCCGGCGCCAGCGGCGGCGAGCTGGCGGCAAGCCGCTCGTCGATGAAGGCGTCGATGACGCGCGTATCCTTGCGCATGGCGTGCGCGCGGCGCTGCTTGGCTTTCTCCGAGTAGAAGAAACCGCCGCTCATCTTGTAAGTCAGCGACTTTTTCTTCGGCGCCGCGGCCAAGGGCAAGGCCGCCTGCGGATCGGTGGAGCTCAGCTCCACGCCCTCCACCGCCAGCCGCGCCAGCGCGCGTTTGAATTGCAGGGCTTCCTCGCCGTTGGCGCTGGGGTTCAGCGACACCACCGCGTGCGGCTTGTCCTTGAGAATGTCCGCCACCAGCTTGCCCAAGATGCCCTTGGGACCGATCTCGACGAACAAGTAACCGCCCTGCTGATGAATGCGTTCTATGGTTTGCTGGAAGCGCACCGGGCTGACCAGTTGGCCGATCAAGGACTGCTTGATCTTGGCCGGGTCGTCGGCGTGGCGCTCGCCGCTGGCGGTGGAGTACACCGCGGCCCGCGGCTTCTGGAACGGAATCCCGGCCAGGCTGGCTTCAAACGGCGCGCAAGCGTGGCGCACGAAGTCGGTGTGGAAGGCCGCGGACACCGCCAGCACTTGGCTGCGCACCTTGCGCTCGTTCAGAAGCTCATGGGCCTGGCGGATGATGTCGCTGGCACCGCCGAACACCAGTTGCTGCTGCGAGTTGTAATTGGCCACCACCAGCTCCGGGAAGCGTTCCAGCACCGCGCTGGCCTCGCTCTCCGGCAGCGAAGCCGCCAGCATCGCGCCCGGCTCGCCGCCCGGCACCGGGCTGGCCACCGCCGCACCGCGCGCCAGCGACGTCCGGTAGAAGTCCTCGTCGCTCAGCACGCCGGCGGCCCACAAGGCGGTCACTTCTCCGTAACTGTGGCCGGCCATGAAGTCCGGACGCAGGCCCAGGCCGCTCAACAGTTTGTAGTAGCCGGCGCTGATCGCGCCGATCGCCGGCTGCGCGGTGCGGGTCTGGGTCAGTTCCGCCATCTGGCGATCCGCCGTTTCCGCGTCGAAGGCCGGCGGCGGAAAGATGGACGCGGACGGCAACGGCAGCCCGTCGGCGTGCGCCGCGGCGTCCAGGCCTTCCAGCGTTTCGCGCATCGCCGGGTAATCGTTGGCGATATCGCGGCCCATATTCACGTACTGCGCGCCCTGGCCGGGGAACAAGGCCACCACGCGGCCGGCCAACGGAGCCGCCTCGCGCTTGTAATAAATGCCCAGCGGATGCTCCCAGTCCTGATCCGGACGCGCCCGCAGCAGCTTGATCGCCTCGTCCAGCAAACCGGCGGCCTGTTCGGCCGAGCTTGCGACGAAGGCCAGGCGCGCGGAATTGGCCGGCGCCCGCGCCGCTGCGCCTTGATGCAGGCGGAACTGATAGCCGGCGTCTGCGGCGCGGAAGGACTCCAGCTTGTGCTCGGCCAGCGCCAGCAGTTGTTCCGGGCCGTCCGCGTGCAACAACACCACTTCCGGGCGCAGGTTCAGACGGAAATCGCCCTGCGGCCGCGCCTGGTGCTCCTCCATGATAGCGTGGTAGTTGGTGCCGCCGAAGCCGTAAGCGCTCAAGGCCGCGCGGCGCGGCGCGCCGCTCACCGGGCTCAACCACGGCCGGCTGTCGATGTTGACGTAGAAGGGGCTGGCGCTGTCCGCCAGTTCGCGGCTGGGTTGGCTGACGTTGATGGTGGGCGGCAGCACCTTGTGGTACAGGCTGAGCGCCGCCTTCATCATCGCCGCCGCGCCGGCGGCGCAACGGGTGTGGCCGATCTGCGATTTGACGCTGCCAATGGCCACCGAGCCGGGCTGGGCGCCGCCGGCTTCGAACACCGCGCGCAGGCTCCTGATCTCGGTCTCGTCGCCGGACTGGGTGCCGGTGCCGTGCGCCTCCACCAACTGAATTTCCGCCGGCGAGATCCCGGCGCGCTCATAGGCTCGGCGCATCGCCTTGACCTGACCTTCGTGACGCGGCGCGAAAATGCTCTTGGCGCGGCCGTCGCTGGAAGCCTGCAGCGATTTGATCACCGCGTAGATGCGGTCGCCGTCGCGCTCGGCGTCTTCCAGGCGCTTGAGCACCAGGAAGCCGACGCCGTCGCCCAGCATCATGCCGTCGGAAGATTCGTCGAAGGGACGCGACAGGTTGCTCTTGGACAAGGCCGGAGTCTTGCTGAAGCACAGGAAGGAGAAGATGGAGTTTTCCAGGTTGACGCCGCCGGTCAGCACCACGTCGCAGCTGCCGTCCACCAGTTCGCCCACCGCCGCCTTGATCGCGGCCAGGCTGCTGGCGCAAGCGGCGTCCACCATGTACGAAGTGCCGCCCAGATCGAAATAGCTGGCGATGCGGCCGCAGGCGACATTGCCGAGGAAGCCGGGGAAGCTGTCCTCATTCCACTCCAGGTAAAGGTGATTGACGCGATCGATGACCTCGTCGGCCACCGCGCCCGGCAGGCCCGCGTGGTTCAGCACCTTGCGCAGGTACGGCTCCTGCTGCCGGAAAGCCAGCGAGAACGAGGTGTTGCCGTTGCCGGCGCCGCCCAGAATCACCCCCACCCGGTCTTTGTCCACCGGCAGCGCGTCCTCGCCCACCAGCCTGGCGTCCAGCATTGCCTGCTTGGCCACGTGCAGCGCGAAGATTTGCGCGGTGCTGATGGACTCCAGCATCAGCGGCGGCAGTTTGAATTCCACCGGATCGAAATCGATGGCCGGCACGAAGCCGGCGCGGTGGCCGTAAGTTTTGTCCGCGGCGCTCGGGTCCGCACTGTAATAGTCTTCCTTGCGCCAGTATTCATCGCCGTCTTTCTGGTCGATGTCGGTCAGGGAATCCTTCTTGTCGACGATATTGGTCCAGAAATCATATAAGGTGGCCGCATCGGGAAAGTGGCTGGCCATGCCCACAATCGCGATATCCAACGTCCCTGGTCCAATCCTGCTCGATAAGGTCTTGCTCATTGCTCCTCCCGCGGTGAACCTGCTGTTTCGCATCATTCGCTTGCCGCCGCGCACCAACCGGGAAGCGCAATCGCCGGCCGCACGGCCAGGGTCGACTGCCTTTCTTTAAATCCGGTCCCGCACGCAAAGCCTGGATCGAATTCGCGCCCGACCAAACGTCGCACGCGCCTGCTGCCCATTACCCAAACCACATTAAAAACCGCGATAAAAACTTGACAAAATCTTTACCAACCAAGCTGCCAAATCCGGTTTTGGAAAATTATGACGTTGAAATCTTAGCGTTTCCTTAGCGCTTTCTTGCAGTTGGTTGATTTACCTCCACAGATCTGGAGAAAAAATATAAACAACGATATAAGTTATTGATTTTTATAATGTATCTTTATTGACACACCAATGCCAAAGTCATTATTTTTTGTAAAATCCTTTAATGAAAAATAAAATTTGCGGTCATAAAAAAGAAAACTGAGGAGAGTCTGAGCAAGCAATAAGAACAGGGGCTTATTGGCGCGACATTTAAATTCAATATCCGAACCAATACCAGTGGTATTAATCGGCCAAAATCCTATTCGCCGCCGTTCCCTTAATTACCATTGGCAACGCTCAGAAAACCCTAAGCAGGAATGGGCATACTGCCTCCATTTCATTCCGGAGACAGTCATGCCCCAGCCTACTCATCCCCTCCGCCTGTCCGGCCTCAGCGTGGAGACCTGACCATGGTCTCCCTCGCTCGCGCCTCGCTGATTTACGAGTGGCGCCGCTTTCTGCCCGCGGTGCTGGCGGTGGCATTCGCCGGCCTGCTGGTTCAGGTGCAACTCAGCCTGCTCCTCGGCATGTTCAGTTCGATAGGCGTCTACATCGACCGCTCCAGCGCCGACCTTTGGGTGGGCTACCCCGCCACCCAGAGCGTGGACCTGGCCCGCCCCATTCCCGGCAAAACCGAGAACAACCTGTGGGCGCACCCGGAAGTCACCGCGGTGGAACGCTTCACCTGGACCATGGCGGACTGGCAGCGGCCCGGCGGCGGCAAACTCAGCGCGGTATTGATCGGCATTGACCCGCGGCCGCAGGCGATGACTTTCGCCACCCTGCTGACCCCGGCCCTGCGCCAGGAACTGACGGTGCCCAGCACCGTGCTGGTGGATGAAAGCGACCTGGAAAAACTGGGGGTCAAGATAGGCGATTACGCCGAGCTCAGCGGCAAGCGGGTGCGTATCGGCGGCACCGTCAACGGCATGCGCGCAATGGGCGGCGCCAACATCCTGACCTCGCTGAACACCGCCCGCCGCATCGATCCCAATCTGCGCAACGATGCCACCGACTACTTCCTGGCGCGGCTGCGCGACCCCAACCGCGCCGAGCAGGTGCGCGACCAACTGCAACCCAGCGGCAGCTTCAAGCCGTTCCAGGTCTGGACCGCGGAGGAATTCTCCGCTCAGTCGCAAACCTACTGGCTGTTCGAGTCCGGCGCCGGCTCCGGTTTCCTGTTTTCCTCCGCGCTGGGCCTGCTGGTCGGCATCGTCATCACCAGCCAAACGCTGATGGCCGCCATCGTCGCCGCGCTGCGCGAATACGCCACCTTGCGGGCTTTGGGGGTGTCCTCCTCCGCCTTGCGCGCCGTGATTCTGGAGCAATCGTTCTGGGTCGGCCTGGCCGGCCTGGTGATCACCGCCGTGGTCGGCGCGCTGCTGGTGGCCGCCGCTCGTCACGCACACATCGCGCTGGAGGTGCCGCTGTGGGGATGCGTGGCCACCGGCACCCTGGTGCTGGGCATCGCTCTGCTCTCCGGCCTGTCCGCGCTGCGCGCGCTGAACCAGGCCGAGCCTTCTACCCTATTGCGATAAGGAGACTCTCATGTCCGCCTCTCCCGCCATCGTCGGCGAAAACCTGAACCGTTCGTTCAGCAACGGCAAGACCGAGCAAACCGTGCTCACCAATATCTCGCTGTCCATCTTGCCCGGCGAACTGACCCTGATCATCGGCCCGTCCGGATCCGGAAAAAGCACCTTGTTGTCCGTGCTTTCCGGCCTGCTGCCGCCCAGCTCCGGCCGCGTCACCGCGCTGGGGCTGGAGCTGACCAAGCGGTCCATAGAAGAATTGAGCCGCTTCCGCCTGGAACATTGCGGTTTCGTATTTCAGGGCTTCAACCTGTTCGCCTCGCTGACCGCGCTGGAAAACGTGCTGCTGCCCCTGAACTACGGCCCCAAGATCACCAAGGCCGAAGCCGAGAAACGCGCGCAAGAAGCCCTGGAGCTGGTGGGCCTGGGCCCGCGCGCCAAGCTGCGGCCGATGGAGCTGTCCGGCGGCGAAAAACAACGAGTCGCCATCGCCCGCGCGCTGGTCAAGCGGCCCAAGCTGATGTTCGCCGACGAGCCCACCAGCGCTCTGGACAGCCACAACGGCCAAGTGGTGATCGACCTCTTACACCAGATCGCCCAGGAACAAGGCACCACGGTGCTGGGCGTGTCCCACGACAACCGCCTGATCAAGCACGCCGACCGCGTCATCACCCTGGAAGACGGCCAGGTGGTCAAGGATCTGCGCGTCCATAACACGCCGATGGAGGTAGCATGAGCAGCCACGCGTCCAAGGGGACCTCGCAAAACCCGCTACGCGGCCCGATGGCTGCGTTGCTCCGCGCTCTCGAACCGCTCGCGGCGGTTTTCCGAGCCCCCTCCAAAAATTCTTGCCGGCTAGCCCTGCTGCCGGCGCTGGGCCTGCTGCTGGCCGGCTGCTCCGAACCGCCGCCTCCCGCGCCGGTTCAGCAATCCCCTTGGGCCGCCATCGCCAAGGGCCGCGTCAGCATAGAAGGCGGAGTGATCAATATCGCCGCGCCGCGCGCGGGCATTATCCGAGAGGTGTCCGTGGAGGAAGGCGCCGAGGTCAAACCCGGCGCGGTGCTGGCCCGGATCGACGACCGCGAAGCCAATCTGGCGATGAAGGTACGCGAGCAGGAGCGCGACGAGGCGCGGCAAGCGCTGGCCCTGCTGCAGGTCAAGCACGCCATCGCTCAGCGCGAGCTGCAACGTGTGTCCGCGCTAAGCGGCGACGAGGTCGTATCCAAACAGGAAAAAGACAACGCCCGCGATCAGGTCAGGCTCAGCGCCTCCGAACTGGCCCGTCAGCAGGCGGCGGTAGCCACCGCCGACGCGCAAGTGGCCGCCAGCAAACTGGAAGTGGACCAGCACGTGGTGCGCGCGCCGCTGGCCGGGCGCATCATCCGCCGTCAGGCCCGCCCCGGCGACGGCACCTCCACGCTGAACGTGACGCCGCTGTTCATGTTCGCCCCCAACGGGCCGCGCATCGTCCGCGCCGACCTGGAAGAACGTTACGTCAGCGTGGTAACGCCCGGACAGGCGGCGGAAGTGACGCTGGAGGCGGACGAAACCAAGGTCTACAAAGCCAAGGTTCTGCGGCTGGGCCAGGTGTTCGGCAACCGCCCGGACAACGACGACCCCAACGAGAAACAAGATGTGCGGGTGATTGAATGTGTGCTGGCGCTGGTGGACGCGCCGGAAATCCGCATTGGCCAGCGGGTGCTGGTGCGCATCTCCCGACAAGACAAGGCGGGCAAACCATGATGCGGCTCATCGCTCTGCTCCTGCTCCTGCTCCTGGCGCTTGGCGGCTGCGCCGGGATGGAACCTTCGCGCCCCGCGCCGGCGCTGCCGGAGCGCTACAGCCAGGCTCTGCCCGGCCATGCGCCGGACGCCCAAGCCTGGGACGGTTTCGGCGATCCCGGCCTCAGCCGGTGGATCGCGACGGTGCGCGAGGGCAACATCGACCTCGCCGCCAGCCTGGCGCGGCTGGACGCCGCGCGCGCCGAACTGGGCGTGCTCAACGCAGACCGCTACCCCAAGCTGGACTTCGAACAATCGGTGGAGCGGCGCAAGCTGTCCAAGTTCGATTTGGGCGAAGTGGGCGAAGACACCGCCAACCCCAGCACCCGCTACAGCACGCGGCTGGCGCTGGGCTATGAGGTGGACTTGCGCGGCCGGGTCAGCGCCGCGGTCCGCGCCGGCCGCGCCGATCTCAAGGCCAGCGGCGGCGACCTCGACGCGCTGGGCCTGAGCCTGGCGCGGCAGACCACGGAACTGTGGCTGACGCGGGCGGAGCTGGCCGCCGACATCGAACTGCTCCGGGAGGCCGCGCGGCTGCGCCAGCGCCTGCTGGCCGGGGTTGCCGCCAAACGCCGCGTCGGCCTGGCCAGCGGCAGACAGTTGCTGGAACCGGACAGCGAGGCCAGCGAAGCCGCCCGCCTGCTTGCCCAGCAAGGCGACGCGCTGAAGCGGATAGAACGCAGCCTGTGCCAGCTGGCTGCCCAGATGCCGAACGCCTGCGGCTTGCCGCCGGCGCGGCCGCTGCGCGAACTCAGGCTGCCGGAAGTGGGCGGCGAAGTGCCGGCCCGGCTGCTGCAACGCAGGCCGGACCTCAGCGCGGCCCAGGCCCGCTACGACGCCGCGCGCGCGCGCATCGACGAGGCGGAGGCGGCTCGCTGGCCGTCGCTGACGCTGAACGGCGGCCTGGGCATCAGCGCCGGCAGCTGGTCCGCATTGCGCGGCAGCAAGGTGCTGAACTGGTCGCTGTTGCCCCAGCTGGACATTCCGCTGTTCGACGCAGGCAAGCGCAAAGCCGAAGCCCAGCGCGCGCACTTTGCCGCCGCAGAACAATACGCGGCCTGGCGCGGCGCGGTCACCCGCGCGGTGTACGAGGTGGAAGACGCGGCCGCCGCCGCCCATTTCGCCGGCACGGACCAGGAAGCCAAGCAGCGGCAATACGTGGACGCCAGCCGCCGCTTGCGCGCCGAGCGCGACGCTCGCGGCGTGGGCCTCAGCGACGGCCAGGCGGAATGGCGCGCACAGCTGGCGCAGCTTCAGGCGGAACAGGGCGTGCAAGGCGCGCGCCGCCAGCAGCTGCTGGCGGCGGCCAATCTGATCGCCGCCTTGGGCGGCGGCTGGGAGGGCGCGGACAAGACCACGCCTTGAGCTATGCCGGCTGCGCCCCGTGCTCCGCGGCCGGGGCCTCCGGCTCGGCGCAGCGCGGCAGGCGGATTTCCACCCCCAGGCCGTTGCCGTGCAGGCCATCGGTCAACAGCAGGCTGCCGCCGTGCAGCTCCACCACCCGCTTGACAATGGCCAGCCCCAGGCCGCTGCCGGTGACGGTGTTGTCGGGCAGGCGCACAAAACGCTTCAACACCTGCTCGCGCCACTGCGGCTCGATGCCCGGACCGTCGTCCAGCACCGCCAGCCGCAGATTGGAGAACCCCTCGCTGACTTCCACATTGATGGACGCGCCGTCCGGGCAGTAACGGATGGCGTTGTCCAGCAAATTATCCAGCAAGCTGTCCATCGCGCTGGCGTCGCCGCAGCAAGCCGCCGTCTGCGCGCCGTCGTAAGCCAGGGTGATGTTGCGCTCCATCGCCCGCGGCACATGCCGCGCCAAGGCCGCGCGCGCTAACGCCGCCAGGTCGAAGGACACCGGCCGCACCCGCGCCGACTCCGCGTCCAGCCGCGACAGCGTCAGCAGCTTGCCCACCAGTTCGCCGCTGCGGCCTATGCTGGCGTCCAGCAAGGCCGCCAGCGACGCCCTCTCCTGCTCGGACTCCGCCCGCGCCAGCAAATGCACTTGCGCGCCAATCGCCGCCAGCGGCGTGCGCAGTTCGTGCGCGGCGTCGGCGAAGAAGCGCTGTTCTCCTTCGCGAAAGGTGGCCAGCCGCGACAACAGCTCGTTGACGGAATTGAACACCGGCCGCAGTTCCTGGTATTCGGGATCGGCGCAGGCCAGCGGCGCCGTCGATTGCACATCGCGCGAGGTAATGGTGGTGGCCAGCGTCGCCAAGGGCTGCAAGGCGCGGCCGTAGCCGACGCGCAGCAGCAACATGATGATGGGCACCGCCGCGATCAGCGGCATCAGAAAGAAGACCAAGATCTCGGCCTGCACCCGCTGCACGAAGCTGCGCGCCACCGCCAGCTGCACCTGCACCGGCGCATCGGCGGCGTCGACCACCAGGATGCGCCAGCGCCCCTGGTTGGCCGGCGCGTCGGCGCTGACAGGCTGCGCCAGTTCCGGCCAGGTATTGGACACCGCCAGCAAATGCTGGCGCTTGTCGACGATGCGGTAGGCCAGCTCGCTGCGCAGCGGCGGCTTTTCGCTATAACCATGGCCAAACTGGCCTATCAGTTGATCGACGATGCGCACGCGCTCCCCGGGCTTGACGTCGGCGCTGTACACAGTGGCCAGCGTGCGCGCCAGTCCGCGCAGATCCCCGTCCAGGTAGCCGGACCCCACTCGGGTCACTTCCCAGTAAAACCAGGCGAACAGGACCAGCCATACCGCCAGCAGGGAACTCAGGCTGGTCCATAACAGCCGCCGGTAGAGCGAACGCCGCGCCAGCGAGGGAATGATCATGCCGGCTTGGGCAACAGATAGCCGACGCCGCGAATGGTGCGGATCCAGTCCGAACCCAGCTTGCGCCGCAAATTGTGGACATGCACCTCCAGCGCGTTGTCGGACTCGCAGCACAGATGCTCCACCAGGTGCTCGCGGCTAACCACCTTGCCGGCCTTGCGCACCAGTTCGAACATCAGCGCGAATTCCGACGGCGACAAGGCCACCGCCCCGCCGTTCATCGACAGCTCGCGGGTGTCGGCGTTGATGCATAAATCGCCGATCTGCCAATTGGCCGACACGAAGCCGCTGCTGCGCCGGGTCACCGCCTGCAGCCGGGCCAGCAGTTCCGGAATGGCGAAAGGCTTGACCAGATAGTCGTCGGCGCCGTTGTGCAAGCCGGTCAGCCGGCTCTCCAGCGCGTCTCGCGCGGTCAGGATGATCACCGGCAGCGTCGATCCGTTGCCGCGCAACTCCTGCAGCAAATGCAGGCCCTCGCCGTCCGGCAGCCCCAGATCCAGCAGTAAGGCGTCCTGCGGCTCATCGGCTAGAAAGGTGCGCGCTTCTTTCAGCCTCCGCACCCAGACGGTGCGAAAACCGGCCTGGCGCAAGGCCTGCCCCAGCGCCTCGCCCAATGCCAGGTCGTCCTCCACCAACAATATGTTCACGGGATGTCTCCGCACGCCAAAGCAATGTCAAAATCATGCCAGAGCGCCATGGCAAAATCTACCGCGCCGGCGTCAATCCTGAGCTTGCAGCAGGTGGTCCAAGGACAGCACGTCGCCCAGCCGCCGCAGGGCCTGCAACTCCTCGCGGTGCTCGCGCGCCAGGCGTTCCGCCAGCGCCTCGCCCTTGGGCGTCAGCCGCACTTCCACGCAGCGGCGGTCGTCCCGCCCCGGGCTGCGCGCCACCAGTTGCTGCTGCTCGCAGCGGCTGATCAGACCCACCACGCTGTGGTGGTGCGACTGCAGCCGCTCGGCCAGCTCGGCCACCGTGGCCCAGTCCCGCCCTGGAAAGCCCTTGATCTGCAACAACAGCAGGTATTGCAGCATGGTGATGCCATGGCGCTGGGCCGCCTCTTCGCTAAAACGCTGGAAACGGCGCAAGCGGTAGCGGAAATCCGCCAGACGTTCGAAATCCTGCTTGGAAAAGCTCTGGGAGCCAGACACGCGGGGCACCTCCTCCGGCTCAGCCATCCAGCAAAGCGCGGTAGCACACCGGTGAAGCCAGCTCCCCCGCCTCGATGCGTTTTATCTCATCCAACTTGTCGCCCAGAAACTGCGCCAAGGCCTGCGCCGGCTGCCTCTCGCCGCCGCCGGCGTGCAGCAGCACCAGGCCGCCGCTGCGGCTGGCCTTCCACAGCGGCCACCAGCGCTGCGGGTTTGCCGCCAAATCGGCCCAATACACTTCACAGAATGTGGGCCAATGGCGTTCATCCTGACGCAGCCAGTTAAGCAGGCCGGGCGCCGGCGCCACGCTTTTCAGCCAGTGGCCGGCGTCCAGCGCCTGCCGCGGCAGGCCCTTTGGCCAGGTTTCCTCAATCAGAAAAGCGTTTTCAAGGCCCGGCCGGTATTCGCTCACCGGCAACAGGCGGATTGTTGCGTCCATTGCGTCACTCCTTAATTTCATCTGGCGGCGGAGGCGGTGCGGCGTCGTCAGAAATATCGTATTACGATATTTAATGGTCAAAAAAAGGCGGCTGGGCCGCCATTAGAAGCTGTTCTAAAGTCTTGCGAGCTAGAGCGAGACTTTGAACAGGCTCTTAGAGCCGCTAACAAAACCTCGCAGAGAACCTGAGCCAAGGCCTGCCGACGCTGGCAGTACTTGAGTACGGCAAGGAGGCGCAACGCAGGATCAGGGGTTTTGTTAGCGGGTCTTAAGCCGCGGTGTTTTTGCACCGCGGCCATGCTATTACAGCGCGGCCTTGAAGATCGCGCAGATTTCTTCATGGCTGGCCTGGATCGGATTGGTCAGACCGCAAGCGTCCTTCAAGGCGTTGGCGGCCAGCTCCGGAATATCCTCTTCCTTGACCCCCAACTGCGTCAATCCTGCCGGAATGCCTACATCGGCGGCCAATTGGCGTATGGCGGCGATCGCCGCTTCCGCGTTGGCGGCCACGCCCAGCGCCGCGCCGACGTCGGCCAGACGCTGGCCGGCCGCCTTGGCGTTGAAAGCCTGCACATGCGGCAGCAGCACCGCGTTGCATACTCCGTGCGGCAGATCGTAGAAGCCGCCCAACTGGTGCGCCATCGCGTGCACATAGCCCAGAGAGGCGTTGTTGAAGGCCATGCCGGCCAGGAACTGCGCGTAAGCCATTTGCTCCCGCGCTTCCATGTCCAGGCCGTGGCGCACCGCGCGGCGCAGGTGGCCGGCGATCAGCGTTACCGCCCTCAAGGCGCAGGCGTCCGTGATGGGCGTGGCGATGGTGGAAACGTAAGCCTCCACCGCGTGGGTCAGCGCGTCCATGCCGGTGGCCGCGGTCAGCGACGCCGGCATGCCGGCCATGGTTTCCGGATCGTTGACCGACAGCACCGGCGTGGTGTGCTTGTCCACGATGGCCATTTTGATGTGGCGGGACTCGTCGGTGATGATGCAGAAGCGGGTCATTTCCGAGGCGGTGCCGGCCGTGGTGTTGATCGCCACCAGCGGCAGTTGCGGCTTGGCGGACTTGTCCACGCCCTCGTAATCCTGGATCTTGCCGCCGTTGGCGGCCACCAGCGCGATGCCCTTGGCACAGTCGTGCGGCGAGCCGCCGCCCAGCGACACCACGGCGTCGCAATCGTGCTCGCGCAGCAGCGCGAGGCCGGCGCCCACATTGGCGGTGGTGGGATTGGGGTGCACGCCGTCAAACAGCACGGTGGCGATGCCGACGTCGCCCAGCAATTCCGTAACGCGGCCGGCCAGGCCGGTTTTCACCAGGCCGGTGTCCGTCACCATCAATACTTTGCGGTAGCCGTAACCGCGCATGGTCTCAACGGCTTGTTGCAGACAGCCCGCCCCCATCAGATTGACGCAGGGGATGAAGAAAGCGCTGGTCGCCATGGCAAGCTCCTGTTCTTAAGACATTTGTCATAAGCGCAGTATGCTTATTTTGGCCGATGCGGCATTTGCCTCACATCAAAAGATGTCCAATCATCCCGCTCACTTGTGCGGCAGCACGTCCTGCGCCAATTGGACAATCAAGGCGCCGAAGCCGTCCCACATGATCTGCACCCCCAGGCACAGCAGGATGAAGGCGGACAGCCGCAGAAACACCACCGAGCCGGTCTGCCCCAGATAACGCAGCAGCTTGTCGGCGTGGCGGTAGCACAGATAGACCAGCACGCTGCACACCAGCACCGCGCAGCCGCCGGCCAGCGGCGAGATCGCGTATTTGACGATGCCCTTGCCGGTATCGGTCAGCGAAGCGCCCATGGTGATGGCCACCGAGATGGAGCCCGGCCCCACCGTTAGCGGAAAGGTCAGCGGGTAGAAGGCGCGTTGCTTCAGCGCGTCGTGGTTTTCCGCCTGTATGGGCTGATCGGTGGAGGTGGGGCTGCTCTCCGGCGGCGCGTCGTTGAGCATGCGCCAGGCGGCGAAAGTAATCAGCAGGCCGCCGGACAATTGCACCACCGGCAGCGATACGCCGAAGAAAGACAGCACATAGCCGCCAGTGAACATGCTGCCCAGCAGCAGCAAGGCGCAATACATGGCGATGCGGCGCGCCAGGTAACGGCGCTGCTGCGGCGTATTGCGCGCCGTCATCGAGATGAAGATGGGCACCAGCCCCGGAGGATTCATGATCGGCAGCAAGGCCGCCATCACAAACAGAAACTTTGTTATGAATATTGTCAGCAACTGCATGGTGGAATGACTCCGAAACCATCAAATTCAGATCGAGAACGGCCGCGGGCGCGGCGCCAGCCGCCATATTACACAATTCATCAATATTGCAACCGGCTCTCGCTCGGACTCCGGCGCCCCTCCCCGGTTCCGGCGCATCGAGCGCGCGCCTCTTTCCCGCGCGGAATCCATAACAATCAGTCTCTTACGAAAAACAGCCCGGCAATGCCGGGCTGTTTGACTCACTGCCGCCCCTAGGCTGGCAGAATTCACAACGGATCAGCGCGTGGCGGCGGCCAGCTTGCCGTTCTCGTTCTCTTGGCGCAAGGAACGAGCCTTGACCAGCGCCTCGCTGAAATCAATCTCTTCCAGCGCCACCATCCGTGTTTTGTGCTTGAACTTGTAGCCCAGCCACAGCGCCAGGAACAGCGGAATGCCCAGGTAGGTGGCGATCACCGCGCTCCAGTCGATATGCCCACCTATGAAGGCCTCGTAGTTCTGGCCCAGCATGATCAGCAGGCACAAGGCGAAGGCGAACAGCGGCCCCAGCGGGAACCACTTGGCCTGGTAAGGCAGGTCGGCCAGATCATGGCCCTGCTTCACATAGGCGCGACGGAAGCGGTAGTGGCTGATGGCCACGCCCAACCAGGCGATGAAGCCGGTCATGCCGGAGGAGTTCAGCAGCCACAGATAGACCGCGTTGGTTTCAAACAGCGAGGTCAAGAAGCACAGCGCGGCGATCACGCTGGTGGCGTACAAGGCATTGCGCGGCACGCCGTTGCTGGACAGCTCGGCAAAGCGCTTGGGCGCCATCTTGTTGCGCGCCATGGTGTACAGCATGCGGGTGGACGCGTACATGCCGGAGTTGCCGGCGGACAGGATGGCGGACAGGATCACCGCGTTCATCAGGCTGGCCGCCATGGCGAAGCCGGCGCGATTGAACACCAGAGTGAACGGGCTGGCCCCCACGTCCTTCATATCGTTCTTCAGCAGCAGCGGATCGTTGTACGGCAGGATCAGGCCGATGATCAGGATGGACAGCATGTAGAACATCAGGATGCGCCAGAAAATCTGCCGCACCGCGCGCGGGATGGTCTTGCCCGGATTGGCGGATTCTCCGGCGGCGACGCCGATCAACTCCGTGCCCTGGAAGGAGAAACCCACGATCATGGCCACGCCCACGAAAGCGGCCAGGCCGCCCACAAACGGGCCTTGTCCCTGCTGCATCACTGACAAACCCGGCGCGATGCGCTGCGGGTTGGGGTCGGTCATGATGCCGAAGATCATCAAAAAGCCAATGATGATGAAGGCGACGATGGTGGCCACCTTGAGCATCGAGCACCAGAACTCGGCCTCGCCAAAGCCCTTCACCGAGAAATAGTTGAGCACGAAGATGATCAACAGGAAGCCGGCGCTCCAGACGATGCCGGGCACCGCCGGATACCAGTAATGCATGATGATGGCGGCCGCGGCCAACTCCACCGCCACGGTGATGGCCCAGTTGTACCAGTAGTTCCAACCCTGGGCGAAACCAAAGGCCGGATCGACGAAGCGCGAACCATAAACCTGGAAGGAGCCGGACTCCGGCATGAAGGCGGCCATTTCGCCCAAGCTGGTCATCAGGAAGTAAACCATCAGGCCGATCAGGGCGTAGGCGATCAAGGCGCCGCCGGCGCCGGCCGACGCCACGGTGGCGCCGGAGGCCAGGAACAGGCCGGTGCCAATGGAGCCGCCGATGGCGATCATCGACAGGTGGCGCGCCTGCAAGGTGCGCCTAAGCTCTTGGCTCTCTTGTTTTTTTTCCATCTCTTTGTCTCAAGTGCGCCTGCTCGGCGACATTGCTTTCGGCTCGCTGCGGCCAGCCGGCGGCCTGTTGTCGCAACGACAGGCAGTCGTAATCGAAACGCAAAAGAATGACAGCAACCACGACTGTTGACTAGTCAAACATGACTTTGGGGCTTAAAAAACGAAAATGTCATGTTCGCAAAGGAATATCGCACCCGGTTGGACTGCGACCAAGAGCCTGTGACGCGCCCCCACAAGCCCCTCGCGATGGATCTGTCGCAGGAATCATACAGTTTTCACCCGTCCCGCCCGCTCCAGCACGCGGTTTAAAGCGCGGCGCGACCGAGTCGTCGCACCGTGGTTTCATGGGAAAACTCACAGTCGACAGCCGTCTTGCTTCGTTTACAAACAATAATGAATCTCATTTGCAAAAATGACAAATAAAACCTTGTCATACAAAGATAAATTTAAATTTAATCCAAATTAAAACAAATAAAACATCACACACCGTCACAATCGTATTTACAATTTTCACACCCCCGCACTGAATAAAACACTAATCCAAGCGAATAAAAAACCGCCCCCGACTTATTCGTTCAATCCCTTCGCCATATCAATATAACGATTGCTCATAACTCTATAGCGGCTAATTTGTTCGCCCACTCTCGGCATCTGCCATAAAATGGCCACGCTTACTAAAAGCAAATCGTGTTCTTTCCATTATTTTGGTTACCACATAACGATAAGCAAAACGCTCGCGCATGAACGCGGGCAAGTGGCAATTCCATCGCTTTTGATTCCACAACCAATTGAGATAAACCATGAACGCCATTGTCGACCCTGTTTTTCACCCATTTGGAGTTTCCGCGGCGGATCTGGCCCGGCAAATACTGGGGCTGGTTTTCAAACTGCGCCGCATTCACCCGGAGGATCTAGCCGCAACGGAAGATCTGGACGCGGAAATGGCCCCTCACCTTCCCAAAATTCAAGACGCCGTAACCCGCCACCAGCCGCTGCAAATGATTCTGCCGGCCTTCCCCGGCAAATCGCCCAATCGCAATAAAACCCTGGGCGCGATGCCCGATTTGGCCGAGCGCCACGCGATGGATAATCTGCATCAGCTTTGCAGAGACATTCAGAGCATCTACCCGCCGGGCGCTCAAGTCGCCATTTGTTCGGACGGATATTGTTTTTCCGACGTGGTGTATATCCCGGACGCGGAAGTCGCCGCCTATATGGACGAATTGATTCGCTATGCGCGGCAGCGCCATGGAGACAGCTTTCGCTTTTACGACTTGAAAGATCACTTCAGCTATATCGGCGACCTGGATTCGCAGCGCGAAGAATTGCTGATTCTTTACAGCGACTCCATCGAGCAGATCAAACGCCAATGCCAGGACGAACCTGCGATGCGCGCGATGTACCAGGGCATTACCCGCTTCCTGTTCGAGGACGCGCAAGGCATGGAGCGCTTTGCCGGCCACAGCAAGACCAGTTTGCAGAAAATGGCGCGCGCCAACGCCTATCGAGTGATTCAGCGCAGCAACGCCTGGAGCCGGCTGCTGGAACGCGCGTTTCCAGACAGCTTGCGCCTGTCCATCCATCCGCAATTTCGCGTGTCGTCCAAGATCGGCGTGCGGCTGGTGGACAGCGTCGATGCCTGGCTGACGCCCTGGCACGCGGCCGCGATCAAGCACGAGCACGGCGTGATGTTGAAAAAGCGCAGCGACATCGACGAAAACCAGTCCGCCTTGGTCTTTGTCGACGGCCGGCCAAGCCACTTCATCGCCACCGCCGCCTGAAGCCCCTCCCCTTATTGTTCATTTCGAGTATCGCCATGCAAAACGAACCCCTTGTCGCTTCCATCGTCTCCATTTTGCTCGACGCCTTCCAGGGCGATCCGGACCACCCGCAGCTTGAGTCCTACCGCCAGGCGCTGAGCGCTCAAGTGGAGCGCTTCGTGCGCCGGCAACAGCCGCTGCAACTGCTGCTGCCGGGCTTTCCGCTGAAATCCCCCAACACCCGCGACAAAACCGCGTCCGACCGCCCCGACTACGCCGAATACGCGGCGCTGGAACAGCTGGACCAACTGTGCCGCGCCGTCGGCCGCGTCTACCCGGCCGGTTGCGCGCTGGAGCTGTTCAGCGACGGCCTGAGCTTCCACGACCTGCTGGACATCCCGCGCGACACGGCCAACGACTACCACCGCCGGCTGCGCGCGCTCTACGCCAGCCCGGTGCTGCGCTGGCATGACTACGCCAGCGTCCAGCCCGGCTTCGACCGCCAGCGCGACCGCGCGGAAAGCGTGCTGCGCCGCTACCTGCCCGCCGCGGCCGCGGACTTCTCCCAGCCGCTGCCGGAAAACCAGGCTAGACGTCAGCCGCAATGGCTGAACCTGCTGCGCGAAGACAATGCGGCGCGCGGCATCGCCGAGGCCGAAGACTGGCCGCGGCGCGCGCTGCGTCTGGCCTGGCGCGGCATCGCGCTGGACGCGATGCTGGCCGAACACTTCCCGGAAGCCATCCGGTTGACCATCCACCCATCCGGCTCGCCCGGCGGCAAATTCCCCATCCGCCTGTCTCCGGCCCAGGCCGAGGCGGCCTTGCCCTGGCACCGCGTCTACCTGCTGAACCTGGCCGGCCGCGGCGAGCTGGTCTCCAAGCGCCAGGCGCTGGACGCGCGCCGCGCCAAGGCGGTGAGCTTCGACGGCCAACCCTGGCTCTACCTGGAACAAACCGGCGCGGAATGGGAAGATTGCGAACTATCGGTCATGCTGGCCGGCCGCTTCGGCCTGCTGATCGAAAACCGCCGCCCCGGCGCCAACTGCCTGTCGCTGCCGCGCCCGGCCTTGACCCGCTTGGCTCAGCTCTTCGGCTTCGTCGCGCTGCGCGGCTTCGCCGTGGAGGACGAGGACAATCTGATCGACTTCAGCGCCCAGTTCGGCACCCCTTACATCTGGCAGTTCGGCGCGGTGCACAAGGTCAAGCCGGAGGAAGACGCCGACGGCTTCGTCCACTCCTTCGAGGAGCTGCCGCTGCACTGGGATTTGAGCATGCTGCCGGCCGACAATGAGTTCGTGCGCAAGAACCCGCGCTTCAGCGCCAGCCTGTTCGCGCTGTATTGCAAGACAGCGCCGCAACACGGCGAAGGCCAGACCACGCTGGTGGACGCGCGCAACATCCTGCGCCAAGTGCCGACGGCCACGCTGGCCGAATGGGAGCGGCTGCAAATCCGTTACCACACCAAGTTCACCTATTTCGGCGGCGACGCCCGCGTCTATCCACTGGTGGAAACCCACCCGGACACCGGCGAAGCGGTGCTGCGTTTCCAGGAGAACAGCAACTCCGAACTGCAAAAGTTCTTTGTCGACGTGGAAGAACGCGCCGACGACTACCCCAACCTGGTCCAAGAATTGCTGGAACGGGCTTACGCGCCGGAAAACCTGATTGAGCACGACTGGCACGACGGCGATCTAGTGCTGATCGACAACTACAACAGCCTGCACGGCCGCCGCGCGATGACACGCGCCTCGCGCGGACGCGAGCTGTGGCGTGTCCAGGTCCACAAAGGCCAAGAACCGGTTCAAAGACTCGCGAGTAAGGGCGAGATCGTAAACACGTTCTAAGGCCCGCCCCGCGCCGTCCGGCCCCGCCGGACGGCCTTGCCTCCCTCTCCCATCTCCCAAGAACCGCCATGAACCCACGCAAGCAGAAAATCCTCTTCGTCGGCGAGGCCGTCACCCTGGCCCATGTCGCCCGCCCCTATACCCTGGCCGCCGCGCTGCCCGCCTCGGACTACGATATCCATCTGGCCGCCGCGCCGCGCTTCGATTACCTCTACCAACGCCAGGACATCCATTACCATCCGCTGCTCACAAAGAGCTGCGAAGATTTTCTTCACGCCGTGGACAACGGCAAGGCCTTGTACCGCCGCGAGGAAATCATCGCCTACGCCGAAGAAGAATTGCGCCTGATCGAACGCCTGGACCCGGACATCATCGTCGGGGACTTCCGCCACTCGCTGGGCATCAGCGCCGCGCTCTCCGGCAAACCGCTGGTCAACCTGATCAACGCTTACTGGAGCCCCCACCGCCGGCCGGAGCCGCTGCCGGTGCCGGAGCTGGCCAAGATCAATCTGCACCGCCTGCCCGTGATGACGCCACTGATGCGCTGGATCACCCCGCTGGCCACCCGCTTGCTGGCGCGCTCGCTCAACCGCGCCCGAGCCCACTACGGCCTGGCCCCGTTCGCCAATTGCTTCGAAGCCTGGAGCTACGGCGATCAAGTGCTGTACTACGATTCGCCGGAGCTGGTGCCGCTGGGCCCGCTGCCCGCCCACCACCACTATCTGGGCCCGGTCACCTGGTCGCCGGGCGGCCCGTTGCCGGACTGGTGGCCGCAACTGCAAGACCGCCCCACCGTCTACCTGTCGCTGGGTTCCTCCGGCAATCTGGCCCTGCTGCCCACCCTGATAGATCAACTGCTGGGCGAAGGGCTGCAAGTCATCGCCAGCACCGGCCGCCGCCAGCGGCTGCCGCAGCGCTCCGGCCTGTTCAGCGCCGACTTCCTGCCCGGCGAGGCCGCCGCCGCCCGCGCGGACCTGGTGATTTGCAATGGCGGCAGCCCCACCAGTTACCAGGCGTTGCAACAAGGCCGCCCGGTGATCGGCATCCCGTCCAATATGGACCAACTACTGGCAATGCGGCATATCGAGGCCTACGGCGCCGGCGTCATGCTGCGCCGCCACCATATCGAAACCGGCCGGCTGCCGCCTCTGTTGCGACGCATGCTGTCAAAACCGTCCTATCGCCAGCGCGCGCAACAACTGGCCTGGCATTTCGCCGCCACCCGGCCGCACCTTACATTTCGACAAGTCTTGCAACAATTCGACATACAATCGCCGGCGCAAGCAAAGCCCGGTTCAAACAAGGAGCGCATAATGCCGTAAGCATCGACCCTCGGCCTGCTGCGGCGCCCCTCACCGCCCATCCATGCCGGCGGTCGCCTTTGAACGATCCGGAGCGGCCCTCGCCGCTCCACGCCGCACTCCTGGAGCCCCGCCGTGACCCAATCCGCCGCGCCTCGCCGCCCTTTTTACCGCTCTCCGCTGTGCTGGGGCCTTATCGTCGCGCTCGCGTTGGGCGGCTGGTGGTGGCGGCAACACACGGCCGCGGACCCCGCGGGCCAACGCCGCGCCGCGCCGCCGGCGGCCGTGGGCGTGGCCGCCGCGCAGCGGCAGAACGTCCCCTTGCAGATTAGCGCGCTGGGCACCGTCAATTCCACTTACACCGTCACCGTGCGCAGCCGCGTGGACGGCCAGCTGGACAAATTGCATTTCGAAGAAGGCCAGGCGGTCAAACAAGGCCAGTTGCTGGCGGAATTGGACCCGAGGCCATTCCAGGCCGCGCTGGCCCAGGCCGAAGGCCAGTTGCTGCGTGACCAGGCGCTGCTGCAAAACGCCCAGTTGGATCTGAACCGCTACCGCCAACTGCTGGAACAGAACTCCATCGCCAAACAGCAAGTGGACACCCAGGCGGCGCTGGTGCGCCAGTACCAGGGCACGGTCAAGCTGGACCAGGGCGCTGTGGACAACGCCCGGCTGCAGCTCAGCTACAGCCGCGTCACCGCGCCGGTGTCCGGCCGCGCCGGCCTACGCCAGGTGGACCCGGGCAACATCGTCCACGCCAGCGACGCCAACGGCTTGGTGGTGATTACCCAAACCCAGCCCATCAACGTGCTGTTCTCCGTGCCGGAAGTCAGCCTGGGGCCGGTATTGCGGGCCAGCCGCGCCCAAGCCGGCCTCGCGGTGGAAGCCTGGGACCGCGACAACCGCAACAAGCTGGCCGACGGCAAATTGCTGGCCATAGACAACCAGCTCAACACCAGCACCGGCACCGTCAACCTCAAGGCCCGCTTCGCCAACGCCGACGAGGCCCTGTTCCCCAATCAATTCGTCAATGTGCGCCTGAGCCTGGGCGAACAGGAAAACGCCGTCACCGTGCCCGCCGCCGCTGTGCAGCTGGGCAAGGCGGGCAGCTATGTCTATACCGTCAACGCGGATAGCAGCGTGAGCCTGAACCAGGTGAGCGCCGGCGCGCGCGTCGGCGACATCGTCGTCATCGAACAAGGCCTGAAGCCCGGCCAGCGCGTGGTGGTGGACGGCCTGGACAAACTGCGCGACGGCGCCAAGGTCACGGTGGTGGACCGCGCCGCGCAAAACCTCCAGGCAGCCCAGGCCGCTGGCAAAAACGGACGCCACAAACGCGACGGCAGCGGCGCGGCCGGCAAACGCCGCGCCTCGGCGGCGCAATAAGCGCGGAGAAACGGCATGAATCCCTCGCGCCTGTTCATTTTGCGGCCGGTGGCCACCACCTTGCTGATGGTGGCCATTCTGCTTACCGGCCTAGCCGCCTGGCGCATGCTGGCGGTGTCCGCCCTGCCGGAGGTGGACTACCCCACCATCCAGGTGGTCACCCAATACCCAGGCGCCAGCCCGGAAGTGATCACCTCCTCCATCACCGCTCCGCTGGAACGCCAGTTTGGCCAGATGCCCGGCTTGTCGCAGATGTCGTCCACCAGTTCCGGTGGGGCCTCGGTGATCACACTGCAGTTCGGCCTGGAACTCAGCCTGGATGTGGCCGAACAAGAAGTGCAGGCGGCCATCAACGCCGCCGGCAACCTGTTGCCGTCCGACCTGCCCAATCCACCGGTGTACAGCAAGGTCAATCCGGCGGACACCCCCATCATGACCATTGCCGTCACCTCGCCCACGCTGCAACTGACCAAGCTGGAAGACCTGGTCGACACCCGGCTGGCGCAGAAGCTGTCGCAAGTGCCCGGCGTGGGCCTGGTCAGCATCAGCGGCGGCCAGCGCCCGGCGGTGCGCATCCAGACCAATCCGCGCCAGCTGGCCTCGCTGGGCCTGACGCTGGAAGACGTGCGCACGGCCATCGCCAGCGCCAACGTCAACCAGGCCAAGGGCAGCTTCGATGGCCCGCACCAGGCCTCCACCATAGACGGCAACGATCAGCTCAAATCCGCCGATGAATACCGCGGCGTCATCATCGCCTACCGCAACGGCGCGCCCATCCGCTTGTCCGACGTGGCCCAAGTGGTGGATTCGGCGGAAAACATCCGCCTGGCCGCCTGGGCCGGCGCCACTCCCGCCATCATTCTCAATGTGCAGCGCCAGCCCGGCGCCAACGTCATCCAGGTGGCTGACCGCATCAAGAGCCTGCTGCCGCAGCTAAGCGACACCCTGCCCGGCGCGGTGGACGTCAAGGTGCTGAGCGACCGAACCGTGACCATACGCGCCTCGGTGGCGGACGTGGAATTCGAACTGATGCTGGCCATCGCCCTGGTGGTGATGGTGATCTTCCTGTTTTTGCGCAATGTGCCGGCCACTGTCATCCCCGCGGTGGCGGTGCCGCTGTCCCTGGTGGGCACCTTCGGCGTGATGTACCTGGCCGGTTTCTCCATCAACAACCTCACCTTGATGGCGCTGACCATCGCCACCGGCTTCGTCGTGGACGATGCCATCGTGATGATAGAAAACATCGCGCGTTACATCGAAGACGGCGAAACGCCGATGGCCGCGGCGCTAAAGGGCTCCAAGCAGATAGGCTTCACCATCATCTCGCTGACCATCTCGCTGATCGCCGTGCTGATTCCGCTCCTGTTCATGGGCGACGTGGTGGGCCGGCTGTTCCGCGAATTCGCCGTCACCCTGGCGGTGTCCATCCTGATCTCGGCTTTCATCTCGCTGACGCTGACGCCGATGATGTGCGCGCGCCTGCTCAAACACGTGCCGGAAGACAAGCAAGGCCGCTTCTACCACGCCAGCGGCCGCTTCTTCGACCGGGTGATCGCCCGCTACGGCCGCATGCTGACCTGGGTGCTGGAGCGGCAGACGCTCACCCTGCTGGTGGCGCTGGCCACCGTGGCGCTCACCGCCGCGCTCTATCTGGCCATGCCCAAAGGCTTCTTTCCGCTGCAAGACACCGGCGCCATCCAGGGCGTCAGCGAGGCCTCGCAGTCCATCTCCTTCAGCGCCATGGCGCGCAAGCAGGAAGCGCTGGCGCAGCAGCTGCTCAAAGACCCGGCGGTGGACAGCCTGTCCTCCTTCATCGGCGTGGACGGCAATAACGCCGCGCTCAACAACGGCCGGCTGCTGATCAACCTCAAACCCAAGGAACAGCGCGACGATATCCGCACCGTGCTGAGCAGGCTGCAACACCAGGCCGACGCGGTGCCGGGCATGGCGCTCTACCTGCAGCCGGTGCAGGACCTGACCATCGACTCCCGCGTCAGCCGCACCCAGTACCAGTTCACGCTGCAAGCCACCAGCGCCGAGGATCTGTCCGCCTGGACGCCCAAACTGGTGGAAAAGCTACGCCGGCTGCCGCAGTTGGCCGACGTGGCCAGCGACTTGCAGGACAAGGGCCTGCAGGCCTACGTCAACATCAACCGCGACACCGCCGCGCGGCTGGGCGTCAGCACCGCCGCCATCGACAACGCGCTGTACGACGCCTTCGGCCAACGGCTGATCTCCACCATCTTCACCCAGACCAACCAATACCGCGTGGTGCTGGAAGTGGACCCTCAGCACCAGCAAGACCCGCTGTCGCTGAAAAGCCTGTACGTGCCCACCGCCAACGGCGGCCCGGTGCCGCTGGACGCGGTGGCCAGTATAGAGGAGCGCCCCGCCGCGCTCGCCATCAACCACCTGGGGCAATTCCCCACCGCCACCGTGTCCTTCAACCTGGCCCCCGGGGCCTCGCTGGGCGCGGCGGTGGACGCCATCCGCCAGGCCGAGGCCGAGCTGGGCCTGCCGGCCAGCATAGACACCAAGTTCCAGGGCGCGGCACTGGCCTTCCAGGCCTCGCTGTCCAACACCCTGTGGCTGATCCTGGCCGCCATCGTCACCATGTACATCGTGCTGGGCGTGCTGTACGAAAGCTATATTCATCCCATCACGATTCTCTCCACCCTGCCCTCGGCCGGCATCGGCGCGTTGCTGGCTCTGCTCTTGTCCGGCAACGATCTGTCGGTGATCGCCATCATCGGCATCATTCTGTTGATCGGCATCGTCAAGAAAAACGCCATCATGATGATAGATTTCGCGCTGGAAGCCGAACGCGAACACGGCATGAGCCCGCGCGACGCCATCTACCAGGCCTGCCTGCTGCGCTTCCGCCCCATCCTGATGACCACCATGGCCGCGCTGCTGGGCGCGTTGCCGCTG
Source organism: Chromobacterium sp. W521 (assembly GCF_052805975.1). Classification (NCBI taxonomy): domain Bacteria; kingdom Pseudomonadati; phylum Pseudomonadota; class Betaproteobacteria; order Neisseriales; family Chromobacteriaceae; genus Chromobacterium; species Chromobacterium sp. W521. The sequence continues at coordinate 159,052 of NZ_JBRBAF010000003.1, read as the reverse complement.
ATGCTGGGCGGCGGCATGGGCTCAGAACTGCGCCAGCCGCTGGGCGTGGCCATGGTGGGCGGCCTGCTGCTCAGCCAAGTGCTCACCCTGTTCACCACCCCGGTGATCTACCTGGCCTTTGACCGGCTGGCGCGCCGCCTCCGCCGCAAGGCCAAGCCGGCACTGAGCGCCGAGGGCGAGGCATGATCCCCTCCGCCCCCTTCATCCGCCGCCCGGTGGCCACCACCCTGCTGACCCTGGCCATCCTGCTGGCCGGCTTGCTGGCCTTCAAGCTGCTGCCGGTGTCGCCGCTGCCGCAAGTGGATTTCCCCACCATCTCCGTCAGCGCGCGCCTGCCCGGCGCCAGCCCGGAAACCATGGCCGCCACCGTGGCCACTCCACTGGAACGAGCGCTGGGCCGCATCGCCGGCGTCACGGAAATGACCTCGTCCAGCTCGCTGGGGTCCACCCGCGTCACCTTGCAGTTTGAGCTGGACCGCGACATCGACGGCGCCGCGCGCGACGTGCAGGCCGCCATCAACGCCGCGCGCTCCCTGCTGCCCACCGGCATGCCGTCCAACCCCACCTACCGCAAGGTCAACCCCGCCGACGCGCCCATCATGATCATCGCGCTGACCTCGGACAGCCTGAGCCGCGGCCAAATGTACGACGCAGCCGACACCATCCTCGGCCAGAAGCTGGCCCAGGTGGAGGGCATAGGCGACGTCAACGTGGGCGGCGGCGCGCAGCCGGCGGTGCGGGTGGAGCTGAACCCGCGCCAGCTCAATCATTACGGCATCGGCATGGAAACCGTGCGCGCCGCCATCGCCGGCACCAACGCCAACCGGCCCAAGGGCTTTCTGGAAAACGACGAACGACACTGGCAGGTGCAGGCCAACGACCAAGCCACCAAGGCCAGCGACTACCTGCCGTTGATCGTCAGCTACAAACACGGCGCCGCGGTGCGCATCGCCGACGTGGCCGAGGTCAAGGATTCCGTAGTGGACCTGCGCAACGCCGGCCTCCTGGGCCAGCAGCCGGCGGTAATGCTGATGCTGTTCCGCCAGCCCGGCGCCAACATCATCGAAACCATAGACCGGGTCAAGGCGCTGCTGCCGCAGCTGCAAGCCTCCATCCCCGCCGCCATCAAGATGCAAGTGGTGATGGACCGCAGCCCCACCATCCGCGCCTCGCTGCAGGAAGTGGAGCGTTCGCTGCTGATCTCGGTGGCCCTGGTGATCCTGGTGGTCTTCCTGTTCCTGCGCAACGGCCGCGCCACCGCCATTCCCGCCATCACCGTGCCGGTATCGCTAGTGGGCGCCTTCGCCGTGATGTACCTGGCCGGCTTCTCTCTCAACAACCTCAGCCTGATGGCGCTGACCATCGCCACCGGCTTCGTCGTCGACGACACCATCGTGGTGCTGGAAAACATCGCCCGCCACATCGAAGACGGCATGAAACCGATGCAGGCCGCTTTGCGCGGCGCGCGCGAAGTCGGCTTCACCGTGCTGTCCATGAGCGTCTCGCTGATCGCCGTCTTCCTCCCCATCCTGCTGATGGGCGGCGTCATCGGCCGGCTGTTCCGCGAATTCGCCGTCACCCTGTCCGTGGCCATCCTGGTGTCCCTGCTGGTCTCGCTGACCACCACGCCCATGCTCTGCGCGCGCTGGCTCAAACCACGCGAAGAACGGCCTCCCGGCCGGCTGTTTCAATGGAGCGAGCGCGTCTTCGACGCCATGCTGGACGGCTACCGCCGCAGCCTGGACTGGGCCTTGCGCCACGGCCCGCTGATGATGCTGATCCTGGCCGCCACCATAGGCCTCAACGTCTACCTCTACCTGGCGGTACCCAAGGGTTTCTTCCCGCAGCAGGACACCGGGCGGCTCAACGGCATGATACGCGCGGACCAGAACATCTCCTTCCAGGCCATGCAGCAAAAGCTGCAGCGCTTCATCACCGTGGTGGGCCGTGACCCGGCGGTGGACACCGTGCTCGGCTTCACCGGCGGCGGCCAGCGCAACAGCGCCAATATGTTCGTCAGCCTCAAGCCGCTGAGCCAACGCAAGGAAAGCTCGGACCAAGTCATCGCCCGCCTGCGCAAAACCCTGGCGCGCGAACCCGGCGCCCAGCTCTTCCTGCAGGCGGTGCAGGACATCCGCATCGGCGGCCGCGCCAGCAACGCCCAGTACCAATACACCCTGCAAGGCGACGATCTGACCCAATTGCGCGAATGGACGCCCAAAGTCCAGCAAGCGCTGATGAAGCTGCCCATGTTGGCCGACGTCAACACCGACCAGGAAGTCAAAGGCCTGCAAACCACGCTGGTCTTCGACCGCGACGCCATGGCGCGGCTGGGCCTGACCCAAGCCCAGGTGGACGCCGCGCTCAACGACGCCTTCGGCCAGCGCCAGGTCTCCACCATCTACAACGCGCTCAACCAATACCGCGTGGTGATGGAAGTGGCTCCGCAATACTGGCAAGGGCCGGACGGGTTGGACAGCATCTTCCTGCAAACGCCGGGAGGCCAGCCCACCCCGCTGTCCGCCGTCGCCCGCTGGGCGCCCGGCAACACCGCGCTGTCGGTCAACCACCAAAGCCAGTTCGCCGCCGCCACCGTCTCCTTCAACCTGCCGCCGGGCGCCGCGCTGTCCGACGCCACCGACGCCATCAACCAGGCGCTGGCCGGCGTCGGCCTGCCCAGCAGCATCCACGGCAGCTTCCAGGGCAGCGCCAAAACCTTCCAGGCCTCGCTGGACAGCCAGCCGCTGCTGATCCTGGCCGCGCTGATCGCCGTCTACATCGTGCTGGGCATACTCTACGAAAGCGTGGTGCATCCCGTCACCATTCTCTCCACCCTGCCCTCGGCCGGCGTCGGCGCCCTGCTCGCCATCATCGCCACCGGCGGCGAATTCAATGTCATCGCGCTGATAGGCGTGCTGCTCCTGATCGGCATCGTCAAAAAGAACGCCATCATGATGATAGACTTCGCGCTCAGCGCCGAGCGCGAACAGGGACAAACGCCGGAACAGGCGATACGCCAGGCCTGCCTGCTGCGCTTCCGCCCCATCATGATGACCACGCTGGCCGCGCTGTTCGGCGCGCTGCCGCTTGCTCTGGGCCGCGGCGACGGCGCCGAGCTGCGCACGCCGCTGGGCATCTCCATCGTTGGCGGCCTGCTGCTCAGCCAACTGCTGACCCTGTACACCACACCCGTCGTTTACCTGTATCTGGACCGCTTCCGGCTGTGGTGCCGCCGCTGGCGGCCCGCGCGCGCCGCGCTGAACCGCGGAGCCGAGGAATGAAACCCATGAAAACACTAAGCCTTACGCTGGCCTGCGCGCTGCTGTTGGCCGGCTGCGCGCTGGGCCCGGACTACGCCAAGCCCAAGCTGGACCTGCCGGCGGCCTATAAAGAGGATGGCCGCTGGAAAAGCGCCCAACCGCAGGATGCCCTGCCCCGCGGCGACTGGTGGCGCATCTATCAAGACCCGCGGCTAGACCAGCTGATGGACACTCTGAACCGGCAAAACCCCAGCATCGCCCAGGCCGAAGCGCAATACCGTCAGGCCCAGGCGCTACTGAAACAGGCCGAAGCCGGGCTGTTCCCCAGCCTGGGGCTCAACGCAGGCCAAAGCCGCGGCGTCAACGCCCCCGGCCAATCCGCTTCCACCAGCTACAATCTGAGCGCCAACGCCAGTTGGGAACTGGACCTGTGGGGCGGCCTGCGCCGTTCGGTGGAAGCCGGTTCCGCCAAAGCCCAAGCCAGCGCCGCGCAACTGGCGGCGATACGCCTCAGCACCCAGGCGCAGCTGGCCACAGCTTATCTGCAGATCAGCGTCGCCGACCTGCAACTGCGGCAACTACAGGCCAATGAACAAGCGCTGGCGGAAACGCTGAAGCTGACCCGCAATCAATATCAGGCCGGCATCGTTTCCGACGCCAACGTGGCCCAGGCCGAAAGCCAATGGCAAAGCGCTCAGGCGCAGCGGGCGGACAAGCAGCTGACCCGCGCCCAGCTGGAACACGCCATCGCCGCCGCGCTGGGCCAGACACCGGCCAGCTTCAGCCTGCCGGCGGCCGGCGCCGAACCGCGCTTGCCCAGCATCCCCGCCGGCCTGCCCTCGCAACTGCTGGAGCGCCGCCCGGACATCGCCGCCGCGGAACGCGCGGTGGCGCAGGCCAACGCCCAAATCGGCGTGGCTCAGGCCGCCTTCTTCCCCACCCTCACCCTGTCCGCCAGCGGCGGCTACCGCGGCGCCAGCTTCGCCGACTGGGTCAGCCTGCCCAACCGAGTCTGGTCGCTGGGCCCGGCGCTGGCGCTCAGCCTGTTCGACGCCGGCCTGCGCAGCGCCCAGAAAGAACAAGCCATCGCCGCCTACGACGCCAGCGTGGCCGGCTACCGCCTGGCCGTGCTGTCCGCCTTCCAGAGCGTGGAAGACAATCTGGCCGCTCAAAGATTGCTGGGCGAGGAAGCAGCCTCCCAACAAGCCGCGCTGGACGCCGCCCGGCGCGCGGAAACCATCGCGCTGAATCAATACCGCGCCGGCACCGTCAGCTACCTCAATGTGCTGAGCGCGCAAAGCGGCCGCATCAACGCGGAAACCACGCTGTGGAACGTGAAAAACCGGCAATACGCCAGCAGCGTGGCGCTAATCGCCGCGCTGGGCGGCGGCTGGCAAGAGACGACGCCCGCCCCGTAGCACGCGGCCGCACCCAGGGCGGGAGGAGCCGTAGGCGATACCCCCCAGCGGTTTCTGGGCTTCGCCTGTTCCAGCAGCGCGCCGTTTCACCGTGGGTCGCGAGATTGCAAGATCAGCCCGCGCCCTCCCTCTCACACGGCATGGTTCAAGGCCGTGGCCGCCTTCTCGCGAACATTGTCCAGCACGCCGGGCTAGTCCTCCATCGCCCAACGCGCAAGCGGCTCAAGCCGGCAATGAACTCGCCGCCTCCAAAACCTGTTTACGATCCGTTACGCGTCGCCGATACAGCGTTGAAAACAGGTTCTAATGCCCCCGCCTCAATCCCCGGTCCGCCTCATACAGTTACACAAGTTACAGTTTTCGCGATTTACAGCCCACCCCTTCGCCATCAGGATAGCGCCACACTTTCCAACCAGGCAAAAGGAGCAAAACCATGTTCAAGCATCTGATTTTATTCGCATCGCTGGCCGCACCGCTGACCCAGGCCGTGGCCGCCGATCCGCTCGCCGTCGCCGCCGACAAGCTGGCCAAACTGGAACGCGACTTTGGCGGCAGCATCGGCGTCTACGCCATCGACACCGGCTCCGGCGCCACCGTGGCCAACCGTCCCAACGAACGCTTTCCCCTGTGCAGCTCTTTCAAAGGCTTTCTGGCGGCGGGAGTGCTGGCGCAAAGCCAAGAAAAACCCGGCCTGCTGGACAAACGCATCCGCTACAGCAAGACGGCTCTGCCTAATTGGTCCCCGATTACCAGCAAACACCAAGCAAGCGGCATGACCGTGGCCGAGCTCAACGCCGCCTCCGTGCAATACAGCGACAACGGCGCGGCCAATCTGCTGCTCAAGGAAATCAACGGCCCCGCCGCGCTGACCGCCTTCATGCGCTCCATCGGCGACGCCAGCTTCCGCCTGGATCGTCTGGAGCCGGAACTGAACTCCGCCATCCCCGGCGACCCGCGCGACACCTCCACGCCCAAAGCGGTGGCGGAAAGCGCGCAAAAACTGGCGCTGGGCAAGGCGCTGCCTGAACCGCAACGCCAACAGCTGGCGGACTGGCTGAAGGGCAACACCACCGGCAACGCCAGAATCCGCGCCGCGGTGCCGGCCGGCTGGGAAGTGGGGGACAAAACCGGCACTTGCGGCGTTTACGGCACCGCCAACGACTTCGCGGTGATCTGGCCGCCCAAGCGCGCGCCCATCGTGCTGGCGGTCTACACCAAGCACGCCAAGAAAGAAGCCAAGCACAGCGACGAAGTGATCGCCGCCGCGGCGCGGGCGGCGCTGGAAGCCTTTAACGTGAAGAAATAAGATGGGAACAGGCGCGGCCGAAGGGCCGCGCCTCACCCACGCAAGCGGCCGCTAACGCCGCCGGGCGGGTTCAAGCTCCATTCGCTGATCAGCACCATGCCGTCGGCGGCGGCCACCAAGAGGCTCAGCGCATTGGACAAAATCAAGGACCCCGGCGGGTAGGCGTGGCTCTCGCGCCAGCCTTGGGCGCGGTGCACGTGCACGGTGACGCCGTTGACCGTGGCCATGCATTCGAAATCGCCAAAGGCCCGGACGCGGCGCATGATGTCTTCCACCGACAGATTGAAATCCAGCATCCTCTCTTCGTCCCTCCACAGCGGCCAGTAGCTGCTGCCCTCTCCTTGCGGCTGCGCCTGCTCCCACAAAGAAGCGAAGTCGCCGGCCACCCGCCCGGCCAGCCGGTACAGCGCCAGTTGCAGTTTCGCGTCCAGCGATTCATGGGTTTCGTCCGGCCTCAGCGCGAACTGTTCCTGCGCCAGCACATCGCCGGCGTCCATTTCCCGAGTCAATTGGTGGCAGCTGCAGCCCCATTGCCGATGACCGTCCAGAATCGCCCTCACCATGGGGTAAGGCCCGCGGCCGATGGGCAGCGGCGACGGATGGAAGTTGACCGCGTAATTCAGATAAGGCTCCCAGTCCGGCACCCGCCAGTTGTAACTGGCCACCAGCAAGGCTTCGCAGTCCTGCTCGGCCAGCTCCAGCAAATCGCGTTCGCGCATCCGCGACAATTGCACCGGCACGCCCAAGCGCTCCGCCGCCTCCAATGACTCCTTGTGGTGATGCATGCGATGGTCCACCGGGGTGCAGAACAGCTTCAACGGCTGCCAGCCGGCATGCAGGAAGACGTCCAGCACCGGCTTGAAGCGGTCGGACAAGGTAATGGCAAAACGCATGGCGGCATCCCGGCGATTTAGAGGGCTGATTTGTTTATATCAAGACCATCCATTCCCAGCAGGACACCTAATGGAAATTAACAGAATCTCGCCTGCCCGCTGGCACGCCGCTTGCATCTACCCGCTAGCCAAACCCTTGTTTTGACGCGATAACAGGCTAAACCCGCCGCTTTGCGGCAATCCTGTCCGCCACAGCGGCATGGATTGCCGCCCGTGCCGGCAAACGTCGAAACCGGGGCGGCGAATGGGAGTCGAGCTGCTCCGTGAAGCTCACGACCGACACTCCACCATAGACTTTGCGGGAGATTCTCCATGTCAGTCAGCAACACAAGCGGCATCGACGCCAGCGGCAACGCCTGGCAACAACGGCGGGCCGTTCACCAGCAGCGCCACCAAGATTTCCTGGCCATGATCAACGATGTGCGGCAAGGCAATCTCAGCGGCGCGCAGCAGGCGCTCGCCAGCCTGCAGTCCAACTTGCCCAAAGCGAGCGCAGTCAGCGGCACCGGCGCAAGCAGCGGCAGCGCCCAGGATTTCGCCAGCCTGATCAATTCCATGCAGACCGACGGCAGCGTCGCCAGCGACGGCAGCAGTTCAAGCACTAGCTCCGCCAGCGCCGGCAACGACATGACCCTGCTGTTCAATCAGATGCTGAGCCAGTTGCAGATGAGCAGCCTCGGCGGCGCCAGCGACGGCGATACCGACGACGCGCTGAGCGCGCTGACCGGCGCCTCGGCGGCCACTTCGCCCAGCGCGCTGTTCAGCAATCTGGGTCAGGACCTGAGCAGCAGCAACCTCAACCAGGCGCGGCAGGATTACCAGCAATTGCAGCAGGACTTGCAGGCCAACTCGCAACAGAGCCAGCCCGCTCATCATCGCCACCACCATCATCATGGCGGCGGCCAGGTTCAGGCTGCGCTGAATGCCTACCAGGCTAATAGCAGCGCTTGCTGAGCCCGCCATCTTCCCAGGCCCGGCCCTGCGCCGGGCCTGTTTCATTGACTCTTGCGCACACTGATATGAAAGTTCACTCCACTTCCTTCCAGCCGCCCATCCCCGCTCAAGCGACGACAGCGCCAGCAGATACAGCCTTCACTCCCTCCGCGACCGCGCCGGCCACTCCTGAGCCGGCTCAACAGCCGGCGCAGGCTGACCGCCCCCGCCTGGACATGGCCACGCTGGTACGGCTGCTGCTGATGCAAATGCAGCTCAAGCTCAGCCAGCCCGGCGACGCCGCCGAAGACACCCTCAAGCTGGCCACCGGACAAGATGCGCTAGCGTCCTCGTCCGGCTCGCTGATCGACGATATCAGCCAGACCGCCGCCTCCGACGCGCAAGCCGCCGCCGTCCTGACCGGCGACGAGGCCATGCCGCAAACCGCCGCGTCCAGCGCGGCCCTGCAGGCCTACGCCGGTACCGAAGCCGCACCCGGCAAGCCGCTGGCCAGCGCCTGAGCGCGCGCCTGTACCTCTATCTACGCCACTGTGCTAACCTGCCTTATTGGCGGCGGAGCCCCGTCCGCGCTTTGGCGCGCACGGCTCCCCGCCCGACCGCCGGCCCGGCAACGGGCCGATTGTTCACGCAGAATCTGGCGCGCCAATGAAATTGCACTTCACCAAAATGCACGGCCTCGGCAACGACTTCATGGTTGTCGACGGCGTGAGTCAAACCGTCCCCTTGAACGCGGAACGTATCCGTCAGTTGGGCGATCGCCACTTCGGCATCGGCTTCGATCAGTTGTTGCTGGTGGAGCCTCCACACTCTCCGGACAACGATTTTCGCTACCGCATCTTCAATAACGACGGCGGCGAGGTGGAACAATGCGGCAACGGCGCGCGCTGCTTCGCCAAGTTCGTGTCCGACCGCGGCCTGACCGCCAAATCACGAATCCAGGTGGAAACCGCCAAGGGCGTGATCGCGCCGGAATACCTGGGAGACGGACAAGCGCGGGTGGACATGGGCCGGCCGCGATTCGCTCCGGACGAGATTCCGTTCCAGGCCGAGCGCGAGGCGGTGTGCCACGATTTGCAAGTCGAGGATGCGACCTTGTCGGTCAGCGTCGTGTCGATGGGGAACCCCCACGCGGTGCAAGTAGTCGCAGATGTAGCCCTGGCTCCCGTGACGCGCCTCGGCGCGGCCATCGAAAACCATCCCCGCTTTCCGGAACGGGTCAACGCCGGCTTCATGCAGGTGGTGGCGCGCGATGAAATCCGCCTGCGCGTGTTCGAACGCGGCGCCGGCGAAACGCTGGCCTGCGGCACCGGCGCCTGCGCGGCGGTGGTGGCCGGCATCCGCCGCGGCCTGCTGGACCGGCGCGTGCGGGTGCACACCCGGGGCGGCGAGCTGACGGTGGAATGGCCGGCCGACGACGCCGCGGTAACCATGACCGGCCCCGCCGTCACAGTGTTCCAGGGCGAAATCGAGATTTAACGGCCCGCTCGGCTCAGAGCGGCAGCGGGCTCGCAACAACAACACAGCCGTAAGGGGTTATGAATTATGCAGACAGATGATGTGCTGGCGTTTTTGGACCAACACCCGGACTTTCTCGCCCATCACGCCGAAAGGCTTGGCCTGAAGCCGGGCGGCGCGCCGCAAGACCGCGTGGTGGTCTCGCTGGCGGAACGCCAAATGCTGGACCTGAAGGACCGCAACCGGCAGTTGGAGTCCCGCTTGCAGCAATTGATCCGCCACAGCGAAGCCAACGACCGCATCATCGCCAGCGCTCATCAACTGGGGCTGACGCTTCAGGCCTGCCGGAGTCTGCAAGACGTGCTGAACGCGCTGCCCGCCTGCTTCGCCGAGCATTTCAAGCTGAAGCGCGTGGCGTTGCGGCTATGGCATCCGGCGGCGGAATCCGCCGGCCCGGCCTACGACGCCCGCAGCGAGGTGGCCGCGTTGGCGCGCAATCTCTCCGCGCCCTATTGCGGCCCCTACGTCAACGACGACGTGCTGGCCTGGTTCCCCGCCGCGCCCGTGCTGCAGTCCTTCGCTCAACTGGCGCTGCGCGACGGCCAGGGCCAGGCCTTCGGCCTGCTGGCCCTGGCGTCGGACGATCCGCAACGCTTCACCTTCGACATGCACACCCACTACCTGGCCCAGATAGGCGAGCAAGTGTCCGCCGCGCTGACTCGCGTGTTGGAGGTTCAATGACGGCAACGCCCACTGGTTGGTTTCTGCTCTCCCTGGTCGCGCTGTTCTATCTGCACATTCTGTGGCGGCTGATCGCCAGCCGCGACGGCATCGCCCAGCTGTGCTTCGCGTCGTCTTTCTTCATCCTGGCGCTGATCTTCCGCGCGGACCCTTTCCTCACCGCCTTGTCGCCGGTGCTGCTGCCCTTCTGCTACGCCTACGCCTGGCTGGGCATCGCGGCCGTGCTATGGTCCGCCAGCAGCCTGAAAGTCAGCCGGCTTGGCCTGGCCTTCCCCGAACGCCAGCCGCAGCTGGCGGCGCTGATGGCCAGCCAGCTCAGCCTGCATCTTGGCATCGTCGCTTTTTCGCGGCTGCTGGATTGGCGGCCGCTGCTGTCCTACCTGATGGCCCCGCCTCTGATCATGGTCGTCAGCTACGCCGGTTACCGCGCGCTGTTGTTCGTGATGCGCCGTCAGCCGGAAGCGCGCCTGCCCTGGACGGTGTTCGGCGGCATGACCGTGATCAGCCCCTTGTTGGTGATGTGGCTGTCCGACTGGCTGGCCCCCATCGTGCTAAGCCTGACCTGAACGGTGTCGCCGGCATGAAAAAACCCGAGTCCTTCGACTCGGGTTTTTTTGACGCCGGACACGGGTTCCGGCGCTTTATCGAATCCGCTTACTTCTTGCCGGCTTCGATGGCAATGGTCAATTGCAGATCGTCGCCCACCGCCGGCACATAAGCACCAACGCCGAACTCGCTGCGCTTGATGGTGGCGGTAGCGTCAGCACCGCACCACGGCTTCTTGGCCATCGGATGGGAATCCACGCACTTGAAGTTGGTCACGGTCAGCGTCACCGGCTTGGTCACGCCGTGCAGGCTCAGTTGGCCGTCCACCGCCGCCAGCTTGTCGCCGTTGAAGGTGAACTTGTCGGATTTGAACGTGATGGTGGGGTACTTTTCAACGTCCAGGAAATCCGGGCTGGCGATGTGCTTGTCGCGCGCCGCCCAGCCGCTGTCGTGGCTGGCGGTCTTGATCACGATGTCCACCGAGCCGGTTTTCTTGGCCTGGTCCAGCACCACGGTGCCCTTGGTGTCGTTGAAGCGGCCGCTCAGCGTAGAGAAGCCCAGGTGGCTCAGCGAGTAGCCGGCATGGGTGTGCGAGCTGTCCACTTCGTAAGTGACCGGGGCGGCTTGCGCGCTGCCCAGCACACCCAACGTCATCACGGCGGCAAACAGAGTTTTCATTTTGGTCGTCACGTCGGTTTTCTCCAGGGTAAGGAAAGGCAAGATCACTTGCCGGTCAGAACGAATTTGTATTTGACGGTCACCAGGTCGGCGATCGCTTCGGTGTCGTCCCAAGCGCCGTCGCCCACTTTGAATTGCAGACGGTTCAGCGGGAAGCTACCTTGCAGCGTGGTCTCATTCCCTGCGCTGGCGGCGGTGAAGGTGGACACCACCTCGCGGCTAATGCCCTTCAGGCTCAAGGTGCCTCGGGTTTCGAACTTGCCGCCGCCCAAGGCCTTGACCGATTTTGCGGTGAAAGTCGCCTTGGGCAGGCTGGCGATATTGAAGAAGGACGCGCCGCGCACGGTGGTATTGCCGTCGGCGCTGCCCACGTCCACGCTGCCCAGGTCCACGGTGAACACCGCCTTGGTGGCCTCCGGCTTGGCCGCGTCGAAACTGACGTTGGCGGCGAAACTCTTGAAGCGGCCTTCGGTCGGCACGTTCATTTGCTTGAAGGTAAAGCCCAGCGTGCTCTTGGCCGCGTTCAGGGTTTGCGCGGCCTGAGCAGGCGCCATGGCCAGCGCCACGGCGGCGCTCAGGGCGAGAGAAGTCAGAAATTTCATGCTTGAGGATCTCCTTTGCGACAGGACGGCAGCATCCGCGCCAGCGTGGCGTCGCGATCGATAAAGTGATGTTTCAAGGCCGCCAGCGCGTGCAGGCCGACGATGGCGACGATGGCGTACGCCATCAGCGCGTGGCTCCAGCCCAGCACATGGCCCAGCGCCTCGTTCTTTTCCACCAGGTCCGGCAATTGCACCAGGTTGAACCACACGACCGGGTAGCCTTTGGCGGAGCTCATCAGCCAGCCCACCAGCGGCATCGCCAGCATCAAGGCGTACAACAACAAATGAATCAGCCCGGCGGCTTTAAGCTGCCAGGCCGGCTGCCCCGGCAAAGGCACCGGCGCGCCGCGACGGGCGCGCCAGATCAGGCGCAGCACAGCCAGCGCCAGCACGCTGATACCCACCCATTTGTGCCAGGCGATCAAAGAGGCTTTCAGTTTGAAGCTGGCCGGCGATGTAATCTGCATGCTGTTGAAGTACCAGCCCATGATCAGGGCGGCAATGATCAACAGCGCAATCAGCCAGTGCAAGGCAATCTGTGTGGGACTGTAGCGTTGCATCGAATTCCTTATTACAAATGAGCGGCAAATTAAAACCTGTCATGCCCGTTAATCATAAAAGCGCGGCCATTGCCGTCATAGCGAAATTATTAGCGCAAAAGATTCAAATTTTCTGAACAACTGCCAGGCAACACAATGGGCAATTGATATTGGGAATCACTATGAATAACAAACGACGGCAAGGTTCCCGTATGCGATATAAAACAAAAAACCGCCAGGGGCAAAGCCCGCTGGCGGTTTCTAGCCTGTCTCAAAAGCCGGTTAACGGCTCTTGACGAAAGGTATGCCTATCGCTTTGGGCGCCACCGCCCGGCCAACGAAGCCCGCCAGCAGCAACACAGTCAGCACATAGGGGATGACCGCGATCGCTTGCGACGGGATCTGGCCGATACCTGGCAGCGCCACGCCTTCCAGGCGGATCTGGATGGCGTCGGCAAAAGCGAACACCAGGCAGCCCAGCACCGCCGGCAGCGGTTTCCACTTGCCGAAGATCAGCGCGGCCAGCGCCAGGAAGCCCTTGCCCGCGGTCATTTCCTTGATGAAGCTGCCGGTCTGGTACACGGACAGATAGGTGCCGGCAATGCCGCACAGCACGCCGCCCCAGAACAAGGCGGTGTAGCGCACCTTGGCCACCGAGATGCCGGCGGTGTCCGCCGCGTGCGGGTTCTCCCCCACCGCGCGCAGACGCAGACCAAAGCGGCTCTTGTACAGCACCCAGGTCACCAGCGGCACAATCAAGAATAAGGTCAGATACACCAGGATGCTATGGCCGGACAGCAGCTTGCTGTACAGCTGGCCCAGCAGCGGCACGTCGCGTAGCTCATGGGCGAACGGCAGCGCGATCTCGTGGAAACGCCCCTCGTCCGGCAGCTGCGGGGTGTTGCCGCCCTGCTGGAACCAGGCCAGGCCCAACACCGGGGTGATGCCGGAGGCGACGGTGTTGAGCGCCATGCCGGAAATCAGCTGGTTGCCGTTATACGTGACCGACACAAAAGCGTGGATCATCGCCATCGCCACCGAGGCGGCAATGCCGCAGGCCATGCCTATCCACGGGTTGTGGGTGGCGAAAGCCGCCGCGGCGGCGGCGAAAGCCGCCACCAGCATCTTGCCTTCCAGGCTGATATCCACCACGCCGGAGCGCTCGGAGAACATGCCGGCCATCGCGGCCAGGATCAACGGTGTGGCCACGCGCAGCGTGGAATCGAGCAGACTGAAGAAGATTTCCATTATTTGTCGTCCTTGCGCTTGAACAGGCCGGCGATGAACGGCTCGAACAGGTTTTCCAACGCGCCGCAGAACAGGATGATCAGACCCTGAATGAAGATGATCATCTCGCGGGTGATCATCGGCTTCTCGAAGGACAGATCGGAGCCGCCCTGGGTCAAGGCGCCAAACAACAGCGCGGACAAGATAATGCCCACCGGGTGGTTTCGGCCCATCAGCGCCACGGCGATGCCGACGAAACCGACGCCGTTGGTGAACATCACGTTCATCCGGTGGGCGGAGCCCATCAGCTCGTTGACCGCGGCCAGACCGGACAGCGCGCCGGACACGCACATGGCGATAATGATGACGCGGCTGACGCTCATGCCGGCGTAGCGGGCGGCCGGTTCGCTGGTGCCCACGGTGCGCAGTTCGAAGCCCCAGCGGCTATGCCACACCACCAGGTAGAACAGCGCGGCGGCCAGCAAGGACATCACGAAAGTCAGGTTCAGCGGCGAGGTGGGAATCTCCACGCCAAAGCGCGCCGCCAATTCATGGATGGCGGGAATCCAGGCCGCCTGGCCGAATTCGCGCGTGGTCGGGTTCTGGGAACCGGCTTCGATCAAATGATGGCTGATCAGGTACAACATCAAGGAGTAAGCAATGAAGTTGAACATGATGGTGGTCACCACGATGTGGCTGCCCCGCTTGGCCTGCAGCCAGCCCGGCACAAATGCCCAGGCCGCGCCGAAGCCCATCGCCGCCAGAATGGCCAGCGGCACCAGCACCGCCGGCGGCAGGCTGTGGTCGAAGCCCAGCACCACCAGAGTGACGCCCAGGCCGGCCAGGTAGGTCTGGCCCTCGCCGCCGATATTGAACAGACCGGCGTGGAAGGCGGTGGCCACCGCCAGGCCGGTGAAGATGAAGCCGGTGGTGTAGAACAGGGTGTAGCCTATGCCCTCGCCGTAGCCGAAAGCACCGTTGATCAGCAGCTTCAGGCATTCCCAAGGGTCTTCGCCTATCAACCAGGTGACCAGGCCCGTTACCAGCAAGGCCGCCAATAGATTAAGCGCCGGCAGCACCGTCAGCTGCGCCCAGCGCGGCAAGGTGGAAGGTTGTCCGAATTTCAATGCTTGTGCCCCCCCATCAGCAGGCCCAGCGAAATGGTGTCGGCGTCCTTGGCCGCCACTTCGCCGGTGATCTGTCCGCCGGCCATGACCAGGATGCGGTCGGCCAGCGCCAGGATTTCTTCTAGTTCAACCGAGACCAGCAAAATGGCCTTGCCCTCGTCTCGCAGTTCCACCAGCCGCTTGTGAATGAATTCAATCGCGCCGATGTCCACGCCGCGCGTCGGCTGGCCGATCAGCAGCAGGTCGGGGTTGGCGTGGATTTCACGCGCCAGCACCACTTTCTGCTGGTTGCCGCCGGAAAGCAGGCCCACGCGCAGCAGCGGGTTGCCCGGACGAATATCGAATTGCTGAATGAAGTCCCGGGTGCGCGCCAACAGCCGCTTGCGCGAGTACCACGGCCCGCGGCCCAGGCCGGTTTCGCCGTGATAGCCTAGGATGGCGTTTTCATAACTGGAGAAAGCCTTGACCAGGCCTTCGCGCGAGCGGTCTTCCGGCACGTGGGCAATGCCCAGCTTGCGGTAAAGCGCGGCGCGCGGCTGAGCCCCGCAACGGCGGCGCAGCAAATCCTCGCCCTTGTAGGCCATCTCGCCGGCGCTAGGCTCCTGCATGCCGGCCAGCACTTCCAATAGCTCGGATTGGCCGTTGCCGGACACGCCGGCAATGCCGACGATCTCTCCGGCTCGCACTTCGAAATTCAGTTGATCCAGCAGCTTGACCCCGCGCGCGTCGGTCAGGCACAGATTCTTGACGCTGAGCACCGCCGCGCCCGGCTCGCGCTCGGCCTTGTCCACTTTCAGGCTGACCTTGCGGCCCACCATCAGGTCCGCCAGCTTTTCCTTGTCCACGTCACAGGTGGCGACGTTGGCCACCACGGTGCCGGCGCGCATCACGCTGACGCCGTCGGTGATGTCCATCACCTCCCGCAGCTTGTGGGTGATCAGGATCACGGTCTTGCCCTGCGCCTTCAGCGAACGCAGGATGTGGAACAGGTGGTCCGCCTCCTGCGGCGTCAGCACCGCGGTGGGCTCGTCCAGGATCAGCACGTCGGCGCCGCGGTACAAAGCCTTGAGGATTTCCACCCTTTGCTGCAGGCCCACGCCCAGATCGCCCACCAGCGCGTCCGGATCCACCTCCAGCGAGTAATTGCGGTTGAGCTCTTTCAGATGCTCGCGGGCCTCGTCCAGCCCTTTTTTCAGCACCAGGCCGCCTTCGGCGCCCAGCACGATGTTCTCCAGCACGGTAAAGGTGTCCACCAGCATGAAATGCTGATGCACCATGCCGATTCCCAGCTCAATGGCTTCCTGGCTGTTGCGGATCGGCGCTTCCTTGCCGTTCACCCGGATGGCGCCGCTGTCGGCCTGGTAATAGCCGTACAGAATGCTCATCAACGTGGATTTACCGGCCCCGTTTTCGCCGATGACGCCATGGACAGTGCCCTTGGCGATTTTCATCGAGACGTCGCGGTTGGCTTTGACGGCACCAAAACTCTTGTTGATGCCCGCCAGCTCAATGGCAAACTCGGTCATGCTTATTCATATTCCCTGGTTAGGGTCAGTCTGATTCCGCTCCGGCATGAACAAACAGGCACGATGAAGTTCATCGTGCCTGCGTCCCCGAAACGGATCAGGGAAAACTCAACTCAGCTTATTGCACCGGGCAGCTGTTGTTGGAGCGGTAATCCACCACCTTGATCTTGCCGCCGATGATGTCGGCCTTGGCCGCGTTGATCTTCTTCTCCATCGCCGGAGTGATCACTTTGCGGTTGTTGGCGTCCAGCGCCCAATCCACGCCGGCTTCCTTCAGGCCCAGAATCTTGACTTCCGGCTTCCAGGAGCCGTTCTTGGCGTCCTTGAAGGTGTTGAACACCGCCACGTCCACGCGCTTGACCATGGAAGTCAGCACCGAACCCGGGTACAGGTGGTTCTGGTTGCTGTCCACACCGATGGAGTACTTGCCGGCGGCCTTGGCGGCTTGCAGCACGCCCAGACCGGTGCCGCCGGCCGCGGCGAACACCACGTCCACGCCGCGGTCGAACTGGCTCTTGGCCAGCTCAGTGCCGCGCGCCGGGTCGTTAAAGGCCTGCGGAGTGGTGCCGGTCATGTTCTGGATCACGCTGGCGTTCTTGTTGGTGAACTTGACGCCCTGCACATAGCCACAGCCGAAGGCGCGGATCAGCGGCACGTCCATGCCGCCGACAAAGCCCACCTTGCCGCTCTTGGACGCCATCGCCGCGGCCACGCCGGTCAGGAAGGCGCCTTCCTGTTCCTTGAACACAATGCTCTGCACGTTGGAACCTTTGGCCACCGCGTCGATCAGAGTGAACTTGACCTTGGGGAATTCCTTGGCAACGGTTTCCACCGCCTGGGTGAAGGAGAAGCCGATCGCCACCACGATGTCGGCGTCGCGGCGCGCCATATTGCGCAGCAGCTGCTCTTTCTGGGCTTCGGACGCGATCTGACCGTCGCGGTAGTTGATCTTGAATTCCTTCTTGAAACGCTCGGCGCCGTTGTACGCGGATTCGTTGAAGCTCTTGTCAAACTTGCCTGCCATGTCGTAAACCACGGCGGGCGAGAACTCTTTGGCGAAGGCGGAGGTGGACAGCACCGCTGCCGCTACGGCAAAGCTCATTCGTTTCAGCTGGATTTTCATCTCTATGACTCTATGGAGTTTGTTGGTCAACCCGCACGCCGATCACCCCCTGTGGTTCCCGTGCCGTGCAGCGAAGCAAAGCGTCCGCCAGCCCCTCGTCATGTAGCGTCGCAACTACACGCCAGGTTGCGCGGATGCGGTCCTGCCGCAATCCCGTGGCAAACGGGATCGCAATCGGCACAGACGCCGCCCTGTCATTCTTGTTTGAGCGCGCCGAATTGTAATGACGCACCCATGGACTGTAAACAACTTCCTCTCTACTTTGAAATATCATGTCGCAACGAAAGCCGGCAAAGCCCGAGCCCGCGCACAAAAACGCCAATAGCATGCCAAAACCTTGTTGTTTTCGCGTAATCGAAGCGCAAGACATAAAACTACAGCACAGCGGCATCGCCCGCCTTCCAAAGCGGCCCGCCAGCGCCTACAATGCCGGCCTCCCCACCCGTTTACACCCGCTCCATGCTGCCCATTCTCTACCGCGACGACCGCCTGATCGCCATCCATAAGCCCTCCGGCCTGCTGGTGCACCGCACCGCGCTGGACCGCAACGAAACTCGCTTCGCCGTGCAGTTGCTGCGCGACCAGATCGGCCAGCGCGTCTACCCGGTGCACAGGCTGGACAAGGGGACTTCCGGCGTGCTGCTGTTCGCGCTGGACAAGGACATGTGCCGCGAGATGAGCTGGCAATTCGAACGCCAGCAGGTGGACAAGCGCTATATCGCCGTGGTCCGCGGCCACACCGACGACGCCGGCCATATCGACTACCCGCTCAGCCGGCGCCCGGACGACCTGGAATGGATAGGCGAGACCGTGGACACCGCGCCGCAGGCCGCCGTCACCGACTACCGCACGCTGGCGCGCATCGAACTGCCGATAGAAGTGGAACGCTACCCCAGCAGCCGTTACAGCCTGCTGGAGTTGACGCCGCACACTGGCCGCCGCCACCAGTTGCGCCGCCACCTGAAGCACATCGCCCACCCCATCATCGGCGACGCCACCCACGGCAAGGGCCGGCACAACCGCATGTTCGCCGAACATTTCGGCAGCCGGCGCCTGCTGCTGGCCTGCGTCGCCATGCAACTGAGCCACCCGGACAGCGGCCAGCCGCTCTTGCTGCAAGCGCCGCCGGCGGACGACTTCATGCGGCTGGCGGAACAGCTGGGCTGGCGCGCCGCGCTGGAGGACGCGCTGCGCGGCCACGCCGAATCCGGTACAATCCGCGGCTGACAAACGCCATATCCCGCAGCCATGCTCAGTTACCGCCACGCCTTTCACGCCGGCAACCACGCCGATGTGCTCAAGCATCTGATCCAGATCGAACTCCTGAACTACCTGGGCCAGAAAGCCAAGCCCTATTGGTATATCGACACCCATGCCGGCGCCGGCGCTTACTCGCTGGTGGAAGGCTACGCCACCAAGAACGCCGAATTCGAATCCGGCATCGCCCGGCTGTGGCGGCGCGACGATCTGCCGGAAGCGGTCGCCAACTACGTCGAGGTAGTGCGCACGCTGAACGCCGACGGCGAACTCAAGCTCTACCCCGGCTCGCCGTGGTGCGCGGCGGAAGTGATGCCGGCCAGCGACAAGCTGCGCCTGTTCGAACTGCACCCCACCGATCACCAGTTGCTGGCCGACACCTTCGCCGACGCCGGCCGCCGCGTGCAAATCCAGCAGGCCAACGGCTTCGAGGCGATCAAGGCGATTCTGCCGCCACCGCCGCGCCGCGCGCTGGTGCTGATCGACCCGCCCTACGAGGACAAACGCGACTACCAGCACGTAATCACCGCTCTGAAAGAAAGCCTGAAGCGCTTCGCCACCGGGGTCTACGCCGTCTGGTATCCCTGCCTGCAGCGCGCGGAGATGAAGGAACTGCCCAAGGAAATGAAGAAGCTGGGCGCCAAGAACTGGCTGCGCGCCGAATTGCATGTGCAAAAGCCGTCCAGCGACGGCTTCGGCATGCACGGCAGCGGCATGTTCATCCTCAACGCGCCGTGGACGCTGCCGCAGACGCTGCGCGAAGTGCTGCCCTACCTCGCCCAGCATCTGGCGCAAGACGCCGGCGCCAGCTATGTGCTGGAAACCGGCGGCGACCTTTAAGCCCCACCGAGAACCCATCGATGGCAAAACTCTTTTTCCGCTACGCCGCGATGAACAGCGGCAAAAGCACCCAGTTGCTGCAAATCGCCAACAACTACGAATCCATGGGCAAGACCGTGGCGCTGTTCACCAGCGCCATGGACGACCGTTACGGCTTCGGCAAAATCACCTCGCGCCTTAATCTGCAGCGCGACGCCCGCACCTTCTCGCCGGAACTGAACTTCCTGGCCGAGGACTTCGGACAGACCGCCTGCATCTTGATAGACGAAGCCCAGTTCATCACGCCGGAACAAGTGCATCAGCTGCACGAGCTGGCTCACACCCGCAACATTCCGGTGATCTGCTTTGGCCTGCGCACCGACTTCCGCGGCGAACCCTTCCCCGGCTCCGGCATGCTGCTGGCCCTGGCCGACGAAATCGAAGAGATCAAGACCATTTGCGAATGTGGCAAAAAAGCCACCATGCACATCCGCATCGACGCCGACGGCCGCCGCGTCAAGGAAGGCCCTCAGGTGGAAATCGGTGGCAACGCCCGCTACCGCGCGGTTTGCGCCCGTTGCTTCTACCGGCTCTGAAGGCTCCGTCCGCTCGCCGAAACCCGCCCGCGTCAGCGGGCTTTTTTTGCGCTCGCCGCCGCCATTCGCAAAAAAAAACTTGCCCTGTCGTTTGATAATGTACACAATCAAATCTGCTTGCATTACAGAGGATTAGCCATGAGCCACGGGGGCAAACGCAGCGGCGCCGGCCGCAAGTCCAGTTACGGCGGCGACAAGACCGTAGCCATCCGCGTGCCGGAACCGCTAAAGCCGGTGCTGGAAGACTGGCTGCACGATTACCGCAGCTGGCGCACCGCCCACAACGCCCAAGCCGACGACGTGCGCACGCTGGCGCGCCACCTCAGCGAACTATCGCTGCCGCTGTTCGCCAACAGCGTGCCGGCCGGTTCGCCGGTGGCGGCGGACGACCTCAAGGAAGACGACGTGGACCTCAACGCCCGGCTGGCGCCGCGGCCGGGCAGCACCTTCCTCGTCACGGTCAAGGGGGAGTCCATGCTGGGCGCCGGCATTCACGACGGCGACCTGCTGGTGGTGGACCGCGCGGCGGAAGCGCGCAACGGCAAGGTTGTCGTAGCGGCGCTCAACGGCGAACTCACGGTGAAGCGGCTGGAAAAAACCGCCAAGGGCATCCGCCTGTTGCCGGAAAACCCGGAATTTCAGCCGATTCCGGTGCCGGAAGACGCCGCCTTCCATATCTGGGGCGTCGTCACCAACGTCATCCACAAAGTGGACTGAACCTTCGGGAGAACACCATGGAACACACTCAAGCGCAATACGACAGCATCAAGATGAAGTTCATGGATTGGCGCCGGCTGCCGCGCGCCTTCCGCGCGGTGATCCAGGGCCAGCCGCAAGTGCTGGTCAGCCGTCCGGGACGCGACTTCTACGTGCCTGTGCAGTTTGTTTAAACGCCCTTTCCAAACGACAACGGCCCGGGCGTCCATGCGTCCGGGCCGTCTTTCCGCCGATCATTGTCGACGGCTCTAATTCGCCTCGCCCACATCCGGCCCGCGCATCGCGTCCGCCGGCATGTTCAAACGCTCCACCTGGACGCGCGCCGCGGCGAAAGCCGGGCAGGCCAGTTCCGCCGCCCAATCCGCCGCCTTGCCGGCCATGCGCTCCAGCCGCCGCGCCAAGTCCGGCTGCGCCGGCGCCCGCAGATTGGCCAGAATCAGATCGGTCTGCCGGGGATCATTGCAAACCAGCACCATATCGCAACCGGCGGCCAGCGCCGCGTCGGCGCGCTGCACGAAGCCGCCGGCGCCGGCCGCCCCCTCCATGTCCAAAGCGTCGGAGAAGATCACGCCGTCGAAACCCAGCCGGCCGCGCAGCACATCCTGCAGCCAGACCCGCGAGAAACCGGCTGGCTGCGCATCCACCGCCGGGTACAACACATGGGCGGGCATCACCGAGCCCATGCCCGCCGCCGCCAAGCGGCCAAAAGGCACCAAGTCGTCCGCTTCCAGTTCGGCCAGGCTGCGGCCGTCTTCCGGCATCACGTGGTGGCTGTCGCCCTCGACAAAGCCATGGCCGGGGAAATGCTTGCCGCAGGTGGACATGCCCCCGCGCGCCAGACCGCGCTGCAGCGCTTCGGCCAGCTCGGCCACGATGGCCGGATCACGGTGGAAGCTGCGGTTGCCAATCACCGCGCAGCGCCCCCAATCCAGGTCCAGCACCGGAGTGAAGGACAAGTCGACGCCGCAGGCGGACAACTCGACCGCCAGTACGTAGCCGACATTCTCCGCCTGCGCCAGCGCTGCCGGACGGTCTTGCTCCCACATCCGGCCCAAGACTTGCATCGGCGGCAAGCGGGTGAAACCGTCGAGGAAGCGCTGCACCCGGCCGCCTTCGTGATCTACCGCAATCAACAGGTGCGGGCTGCGCAGCGCGCGGATTTCCGCAGTCAACGCCTTCAGTTGTTCAATGTCCTGGAAATTGCGGCGGAACAGGATCACCCCGCCCACCAGCGGATGCGATAAGCGCCGCTTCTCTTCGTCCGTCAGCCGCAGGCCGGCCACGCCCGCCATCACCGGCCCGCGCGGCAAGGCCGCGCTCTGTTGAGTCTGCTGCATCGGTTTGCTTTCTATCTAGCCGGGCGCGGAGCGCTCCAGCACCACAAAAGCCAGCGCGTGACCACGCTCGTCGCTGATAGACAGATGACGCGCGCCCACGCCGCGCTGGCTTAAAAAATCTTCCAATTCGGGGCTAAGCGCCAACAGCGGCTTACCCCATTCATCATGCTCGACCCAGATCGCCGTCAGCAGCGCCGGAGCGCGCACGCCGATGCCCAAGGCCTTGGCCAAGGCCTCCTTCACCGCGAAACGCTTGGCCAGGAAGCGCGCCGGATCGGCGCTGTCGGCAAAAGGCCCTTGCTCTGCCGGCGCCAGCATCCGCCGCCCCAGCTTGAAGCCCCAGCGCTGGAACATCGCGCGCATGCGCTCGATTTCCACCAGATCAGTGCCAATGCCGTAAATCATCGCCCGCCCTCCCCGCGTCCTCGCAACCAAACCGCGCGGGCCATCCACAGCAGCAGACAAGGCAGCCAGACGTACAGCAACTCCGAGCTCAACACCCGAAGACCCTTAGCGCCCAGCCAACGGCTGGGCGTCAACGGCGAGCCCTCGATCGGCCGCCAGTCGAACAAGAAACGCCCCTGGTGCCAGGGCATCGCCAACGCCGGGCCATGGGTGGCGTCGGTCCACATATCCAACAGCGCATGGGACGACACCGCCAGGCACAACACCGCGAAGGCGCGCAGCGGCCCCAGTTCCAGCCGCTGCCACCAAGGTCGCCCGAAGGCGGCAAGCAGGCCGCCGGCGATCAAGGCCAGCGTCAGCGAATGAGAGATGCCTCGATGCCCCCAGGGGCTGGCGTAGGGAATGCCCAGCTTGAAAGTGATCACGTCCAGGTCCGGCAGCATCGCCGCCGCGCCGCACAGCAACAGCCACCCGGCCATGCCGGGCGCGCGCAGCGGCCGCGGCGCGCACAGACCGGCCAGCGTGGCGCCGGCCAAGGCGTGGGTAACGACGGTGGGCACAGCGCTTAACCGCGAGCGGCCGCCATCAGCGCCTTCATCTCCTTCACCGCCTCGGCGAAGCCGACAAACAGCGCCTGAGCGACGATGGCGTGGCCGATGTTCAATTCGGCGATCTGCGGAATCGCGGCGATCGGCTGCACATTATGGTAGTTGAGACCGTGCCCGGCGTTGACCACCATGCCCAGCTCGGCGGCGAAAACGGCGGCATCGCGGATGCGCGCCAGTTCGGCGTCGCGCGCCGCGGCGTCATGGGCGTCGGCGTAAGCGCCGGTGTGCAACTCCACCACGCGCGCGCCGGCGTCCCAAGCGCGTTGAATCTGCGCGCGGTCCGGGTCGATGAAGATGGACACGCGAATGCCGGCTTCCTGCAAGCTGCGGGTATAACGGCTCACATCGGCAAAGTGGCCGATGGCGTCCAGGCCGCCCTCAGTGGTGACTTCCTCGCGCTTTTCCGGCACCAGGCACACATCCTCCGGTTTCACCGCCAACGCATTGGCCAGCATTTCCTCGGTCATCGCCATTTCCAGGTTGACCCGGGTCTTGACCGTCTGGCGCATCGCCACTACGTCGGCGTCCTGGATGTGGCGGCGATCTTCGCGCAGATGCAGGGTGATCAGGTCGGCGCCGGCGGTTTCCGCCACCAGCGCAGCCTCCACCGGGCTGGGATAACGGGTGCCGCGCGCCTGACGCAAGGTGGCGACGTGATCGATGTTTACGCCCAACAGAATCATATTCACTCCCGATTAGGTTCGCCTCAATCCGACAAGGAATTGACGGCTTGCAATAGCTCGCGCGAAGCCAGCGGCTCCTCGCCCAATAAAGCGGTCAACCATACCCGCATCAGCGCCCGCGCTTCAAGCCGGGTGGACGCCTCCGCGTAGTCGTCGGCCTCTATCGCCAACAGGCTGGCGCCGCTGAGCCGCAGCCCGCGCTCCAGGCTCTGGCCGGCGTCGCGCTCCGGCGCGGCGTTGCCCCGACACCAGTAGCTGACGCTCGCGTCCACCTCCGCGCCGTCGCCGTCGCGCAGCAGGCTGGGCGCGTAGCCCAACACCTGGGTCAGCCTCAGCTCATAACGGCGCAACACCGCCGCCAGGCCGCTTTGGCGCGCCAGGCCGCGCACCGCGGCGTCGTAGACGGCGAAGGCGCGCGGTTCGGGGTCGTCGCGCGCGGTCAGCTTCATCATCAATTCGTTCAGGTAAAAGCCGCAGATCAGCGGCAGGCCGGACAGCTGCGGCACGCCGCCGTCCCAGTCCGCGCTGTGCAGTGTGCGCAGCTCGCCCTTGCCGAACCAAGACAGGGTCAGGGGCTGGAACGGAAGCAGCAGGCCGCGCAGATCGGCCCGAGGTCGCCGCGCCCCGCGCGCCACCACTGAGAAACGGCCATGGTCGCGGCTGAGGACCTCCACCAGCAAGCTGGTTTCCCGGTAGGGCTGCGCGTGCAGCACATAGGCCGGTTGGCGATCTACCCTGCCCGGCTGACTCATCAGGCGCCCCCGGCCGACGGCCGCGGACATGCGGCGGCCGCGCTCACGTTGAAGGCGAACACCCGATACCAGGCTTCCGGCCCGTAACGCTGCGCGATCAGGCGCTCCGCGCACTGACGCCAGGCGGCGATGGCCTCGACACTGTCCCAGTAGGACACGGTGTCCCGCCCCGGCTCGCCGCGTTCCAGGCCAAGAAAGCCGGCCTGGCAAGCCGCCAGTCGGGCGATGCGTTCCAGCAGCTCGCGGCTGCCGGGCATCTCCTGGCCTTGCTGCAGAGAAAAAATCACCGTCCAACAGGACGGCGCCAAATGATAGTGCATGAGAGCTTCAGTCCAGGCCGAATTCCCGCAGGAAACGAACGTCGTCGGCCCAGCCGGACTTGACCTTGACCCAGACTTGCAGGAAAACCTTGCCGTCGAACAGCTTTTCCATGTCCATCCGCGCCTCGGTGGAGATCTTCTTCAGCTTCTCTCCACCGCGGCCGATAACGATGGGCTTCTGGTTCTCCTTGTCCACCAGCACGCCGATATGGATGCGGCGCAAGTCGCCGTCCATCTCGAACATCTCCACTTCCACGTTCATTTCATAGGGCAGCTCTTCGCCCAGATAGCGGAACAGCTTCTCGCGCACGATCTCGGCGGCCAAGAAGCGTTCGCTCTTGTCGGTAACCATGTCCTCCGGATACAGCGGCATCGATTCCGGCAGGTGCGGACGCACCTGTTCCAGCAGCTCGCTCAAACGCTGGCCGTGTTTGGCGCTGACCACCTCAACGCCGGCAAAGGCGAATTCCGCCTGTACCTCGGCGATGAAGGCCTGCAACGCGTCGCGGTCCTTGGCCTTGTCCAGCTTGTTCACCACCAAGATCACCGGTTTGCGCTTGGGCAGCAAGGCCATCACTTCGCGGTCGGCGCCGGTGAAACGCATCGCCTCCAGCACAAACAGCACGCAATCGACGTTGCCCAGCGAATCCTTGACGCTCTTGTTCAAGGTCTCGTTGAGCGCGCCCTTGTGAAAGGTCTGGAAGCCAGGGGTGTCTACGAAGATGAACTGGGCATTGTTCTCGGTGTGAATGCCGGTGACGCGGTGGCGCGTGGTTTGCGCCTTTTTCGAGGTGATGCTGACTTTCTGACCGATCAGATGGTTCATCAGCGTGGATTTGCCGACGTTGGGACGGCCGACGATGGCGACAAAGCCGCAGTGGTATTGGATCTCAGTCATATACGTTTCTTACTCGCAGCGAGTTTTTGTTCCAGCAGGATCAGCGCCGCTTCGGCGGCCTGCTGTTCGGCGGCGCGGCGGCTGCCGCCTTCGCCTGTGGAGCCTATCGCCAGTTCGCCCAAGTCGCACTCCACGCGAAACCATTGCTCATGGGCTTCGCCGCTTTGCAACAGTATCCGGTATTTGGGCAAGGCCAGCTTGCGCGCCTGCAGCGCTTCCTGCAAGCGGGTCTTGGCGTCCTTGGCCTGACGGGTGGTGTCGATGGACGATACGCGTTCAGCGTAGAGCCGGCGCACAACCTGCTCCGCGCGCAGGAAATCGGAGTCGAAGCTGACAGCGGCGAAGGTGGCTTCCAGCGCGTCGGCGAGAATGGATGGCCGGTTGAAACCGCCGCTCTTCAGCTCGCCCTCGCCCAAGTAGAGGTAATCGCCCAGCTTGAGCTCGTGGGCGATCTCGGCCAGGGTGTTCTGGTTGACCAGATTGGCGCGCAGCCGCGACAGCTCGCCCTCGGTCAGTTTGGGAAATTGATCAAACAGCATGCGGGCGACCGTGTAGTTGAGAATGCTGTCGCCCACGAATTCAAAACGCTCGTTGTTGCCGGCGCCGTAGCTGCGGTGCGTCAAGGCTTGACGCAGCAACTCCGGCTTCTGAAATGCGTAATCCAGCGCCTGACACAGGCGCCGGAATCTATTGTCGGTTGGTATCACTTGGCTTATTGCGGGGGCTGGCCCGCTTGGGTGTCGAATTTGAACAGCAGACTGATATTGGAGAACAAAGGCACTTCGCGCTGATAAGTGGCGCGGATGTACACAAAATTACCGCCGGCCACCACCACCAGGTTTTCACCCTTGATCGAGGCGATGCCGGCCACGCCGGCCCGCTGGTTGAAATCTCGGCGAATCGAAGACTCGCCGACATTGCTCTGTGCGGACAAGGCGGTGATAGCCTGGCGCACCTCGGCATACTCCGAGTACACCGGCATCACCTTCATGCCCAGTACGAGGACCGCGCCCAGCACGATCATCACCAGCAACACGGAAAACAGCGACAGGCCCTTCTCACGGCTGAAATGCATAATGCGCTCCGAGCTTGCGATCTTGCGTTTATCAGTGAATGGTTTTGCCAATGCGCGACAGGTCGCCAAAGTTCATCCAAATCATGAAGGCCTTGCCCACCATCAGCTTGTCGTCGACAAAGCCCCAGTAGCGGCCGTCCAGGCTGTTGTCGCGGTTGTCGCCCAGCATGAAGTAATGGCCGGCCGGCACCTTGCAGACAAAACCATTGTCATCATAGCGGCAGTTGTCGCGGAACGGGAAGTCCTGCACTTGGCTCAAGGCTACTGTAGGCGAACCTTCGTTGTTCAGCACCGAGTAAGTGCGCTGACCCATGGTTTCCTTGTAGCGCTTGGCGTTGACCATCATCAGGCCCTGCTCCAGATACTCGTAGTTGCCGTCGTCTGCGTCCGGCAGCGGCTTGCCGTTGACGGTCAGACGCTTGTCGCGATACTCGACCACGTCGCCCGGCAGGCCGATGGCGCGCTTGATGTAGTTGACCTTGGGATTGGGCGGGAAATTGAACACGACCACGTCGCCGCGCTCCACCTTGTTTACCGAGGCGAACACCGTGTTCAACACCGGCACGCGCAGGCCGTAGGTGAATTTGTTCACCAGAATGAAATCGCCCACCACCAGGCCCGGACGCATCGAACTACTGGGGATCTGGAACGGCTCGGCAATGAAAGAGCGCAGCAGGAACACCACCAGAATCACGGGAAAGAAACCGCGCGAATAATCGACGAAATGACCGGCCGGGGTCTCGGCGGCGCGGCGCTTGGCCAACACCAGCTTGTCCGCCAGCCATACCGCGCCGGTGATCAGCACAAAGACCAGCATCACCGCGGTGAAGCTCATGTAGTTGGACAGCAAGCCAAAACCGCCGATCAGCACCGCCAGGTAGCCCCACTGCACCGCCTGCGGCCAATCCTTGGCGCCCTCTTGCTTCTTGCCGCCAAAAGCGATCAGCATGCCGCCGATCGCCACCGCCACGACAAACACCCAGAACAGATTTCCGCCCACTTATTTGTCCCCTACTTGAAGAATTGCCAGGAATGCTTCCTGCGGAATTTCCACGTTGCCCACCTGCTTCATGCGCTTCTTGCCCGCTTTCTGCTTCTCCAGCAGCTTTTTCTTACGGGTGATGTCGCCGCCGTAGCACTTGGCCAACACGTTCTTGCGCAAGGCCTTGACCGTCTCGCGGGCGATGATGTGGCCGCCGATGGCCGCCTGCACCGCAATGTCGAACATCTGGCGCGGAATCAGTTCGCGCATCTTGGACACCAGTTCGCGGCCGCGGTAAACGCTGGAGGCGCGGTGCACGATCAGCGACAGCGCGTCGACCTTCTCGCCATTGACCAGCACGTCCAGCTTGACCAGATCAGCGCTCTGGAATTCCTTGAACTCGTAATCCAGCGAGGCGTAGCCGCGGCTGGTGGACTTCAGTTTGTCGAAGAAATCCATCACCACTTCGTTCATCGGCAGATCGTAGGTGAGCATCACCTGGCGGCCCATGTACTGCATATTACGCTGCACCCCGCGCTTCTGGTTGCACAGCGTCATCACCGCGCCGACATAATCTTGAGGCACCAGGATGGTGGAGGTGATGATGGGTTCGCGCAACTCGTCGTACTTGCCGGCTTCCGGCATCCGCGACGGGTTGGACACCACTTCCACCGTGCCGTCCTTCATCACCACTTCGTAGTTCACCGTGGGCGCGGTGGTGATCAGGTCCATGTCGAACTCGCGCTCCAGACGCTCCTGCACGATCTCCAGATGCAGGAGACCGAGGAAGCCGCAGCGGAAGCCAAAGCCCAACGCCTGCGACACTTCCGGCTCGTACTTCAACGAAGCATCGTTCAGTTGCAGCTTTTCCAGCGCGTCGCGCAGCGATTCGTAGTCATGACTTTCCACCGGATACAGCCCGGCGAACACCTGGGACTGCACTTCCTTGAAGCCCGGCAGCGCCTCGGTGGCCGGCTTGGACACCAGGGTGATGGTGTCGCCGACCTTGGCCGATTTCAATTCCTTGATGCCGGCGATGACGAAGCCCACCTCGCCCGCGTTCAGACTCTGACGCTGAACGGATTTAGGCGTGAACACCCCCACCTGCTCGCACAAATGTTCAGCGCCGGTGGCCATGAACTTGATCTTGTCCTTGGGCTTCAGCGAGCCGTCGATCACGCGCACCAGCATCACCACGCCGACGTAGTTGTCGAACCAGGAGTCGATGATCAGCGCCTTGAGCGGACCGTCGGCCTTGCCCACCGGGGGCGGCACCTTGGTCACGATGGTTTCCAGAATGTCCTCGATGCCGATGCCGGACTTGGCCGAAGCGCGCACCGCGTCCGCCGCCTCGATGCCGATAATGTCTTCGATTTCCTGGCTGACGCGCTCCGGCTCGGCCGCCGGCAGGTCGATCTTGTTCAGCACCGGCACCACTTCCACGCCCAGATCAATGGCGGTGTAGCAGTTGGCCACGGTTTGGGCTTCCACGCCTTGCGAGGCGTCCACCACCAACAGGGCGCCCTCGCAGGCGGACAGCGAGCGCGACACTTCATAGGAAAAGTCCACGTGCCCCGGGGTGTCGATCAGGTTCAGGTTATAGACCTGGCCGTCGCGAGCCTTATAGCTCAAGGCCGCGGTCTGCGCCTTGATGGTGATGCCGCGCTCTTTCTCGATGTCCATCGAGTCCAGCACCTGGGCGCTCATTTCGCGCATTTCCAGGCCGCCACAGAATTGAATGAAGCGGTCGGCCAGGGTCGATTTGCCATGGTCGATATGGGCAATGATCGAGAAATTTCGAATGTTTTTCATGATATCCAGCAAAAGATAAGGGCACGCTAGCGTGCCCGGAACTGCCGATGGAAGCCGCGGGCCTGATGAAAGCGGCTCATCATCAGGATTGCGACCTCTAAAGCCGTTAACAGCCCATCCAGCAAGCGGGGGCACCCAAGTGCCCCCGACATAAACTCACACTGGCGCGGATTTTAGCCGATTTCGCCCAAATGTGCAGCCAATGCGGCTTGATCCAGACGCCAATGGCAGATTTCGGTCTCATCCTCCATCAGCACCGGTACCAGCTCGTTAAAGCGCCGCTCAAGCTCCGGGTCGGCGTCGACATCGACCACATCCAGCTCAAAGCCGTAACGTTCGCGCCAAGGCTGCAGCTCGGCCAGCATCTGATGGCACAAGCTGCAGTACTCGCGAAAATACAGCGTCAGCTTCACTTACCGTCGCCCACCGGCAACGGGATGAACTGGGTAACCCCCTGACGCAGCACTTGCAACGCGATCGACGACCCCTTCTTGGCCGCGGACAGCGCGGACTTCAGCTGCTCGACATTGGCCAGCGGTTCGCTGCCGATGCCCACGATCACGTCGCCCGGTTGAATGCCGGCGCGCATCGCCACATTATTGGCGCCGCGCACCAGCAAGCCGTACTTGATGCCGGCGCGCTGCAACTGAGCCGGGTTCAACACCTGCAGCCGCAGGCCGATCTGGGAGAAACTCTGCTCGGCCGGCCGCTCCTGCTGCGAACCGCGGTATTCGCGCTGCGCCAGCCTTGGATCCTGGTCCTGCTGCTCCACCGGCACCACCTTGACGGAGAGGGCCGCTCGAGTGCGCCACAACCCCAAGGTCACCGGCTTGCCGGGAGGGATGCTGCCGATCAGCCGCTGCAGATCGGAACCGGACTCCACCGGCTTGCCGTCCACCTGCTGAATGATGTCGCCCGGTTTGACGCCGGCCTTGGCCGCCGGACCGTTGGGTTCCACCGCGTTGATCAAGGCGCCGGCCGGTTTGGCCAGGCCAAAGGAGGCGGCCAAGTCCTGGCTCAGCTCCTGAATCACCACGCCGATCTTGCCGCGGCTGACATGGCCCTTGGCTTTCAGCTGGCCAACCACATCCATCGCCACGTCGATGGGGATGGCGAAGGAAATACCCATGAAGCCGCCGGAACGGCTGAATATCTGGGAATTGATGCCCACCACCTCGCCCCTGGCGTTGAACAGCGGGCCGCCGGAGTTGCCGGGATTAATCGCGGCGTCGGTCTGAATGAAGGGCACGAAAGTCTCATCCGGCAACATGCGATTCTTGCCGGAGACGATGCCGGAAGTAGCGGTATTCTCGAAACCGAACGGCGAGCCGATGGCCAGCACCCACTCGCCCACTTTCAGCGTATTGGCGTCGCCGCGGCGCACCACCGGCAGCTTGTCGGCTTCAATTTTCAACAAAGCCACGTCGGTGCGGGCGTCGGAGCCTATCACCTTGGCCTTGTACTCTCGCTTGTCCGTCAGCTTGACGGTAATTTCATCGGCGCGGGCCACCACATGGGCATTGGTCAACACGTAGCCGTCGGCGGAAATAATGAAGCCGGAACCCAGCGACGACTCTTGCCGCTCCTGGGCGCGCGGCGGCGCGAAACGGCGGAAAAACTCAAAGAACGGGTCGCCGCTCATGCCCTCGGGCAAATCGTTGCTGACCTCTCGCACCGTGGACTTGGTGCTGATATTGACCACCGCCTTGCCCTCGTTAGAGACGATCTGACTGAAGTCAGGCAGTTCCGCGGCCATTGCAGCGGGCGCCGAGCCCGCCATAATAGAGGCCGCCAGCATGGCGGAAACAATCAGTTTTTTAACCGGCATGAGCGCTCCATCTTGATGTGTTGTGGTTTAAGACGTGCCGGCGAATGCCGGCTGACGGATTTCGGCGTCGAATCGACCGCGCGCCAGGCACGCAGCCGCGAGATTCGCCGCCAGAAAAAACAGGCGAGCCGGCGACAAGACGCCGGCTCGAGCCCCGTCCGGGCCGCTCCGCGCAAGCGCGCCGCCGGAGACCAGGCCTCCGGACGGGCTTGCGGAAACGTCGACGGGGTTGGCCATCATGGCTTAAGGCTGACCTTCAACCCTTTCAACAGCCCCATCATCGCCGGCTCGGGCATGTCGCCCACCGCGGTCAGCTGATAGCTGCCCTGCGGGCCGGTAGCCATATTGATGGCGCCGTGCAGGTTGCTGCTGCGCTCCAGACGCGCGCCTTCCGGCTGCGTCTCGACAAACAGCGACAACATCACCAGGCCGTCGGAATACACCATGTGGCGCACGGACTTGCCCGCCTGACCCGGCAAGCTGCGCTGTACCGAACGCAGCAGGTGGAAGCCATTGGGCAGGCCGGACACATCGTTGTCCACCTGCGCGCCGGCCTGCGGCATGGAGGCGCCGCCCGAACGCAACAGGAATTTCTGCGCGAACTTGGGCCGATAGGCGCGCTTATCCTTGGGGCCGGTCAGGTCTAAGTCGGTGAAAGTAAACTGCTCCACCGCTTCGCCCTTGGGCGACAGGGTCACCATTTTCAACGGCAAGGAGGTCAGCGGCTCCACGCACATGCGCAGGCTGTAACGCTGCCTGTCCTTGGGCCGCAGTTCCAGCAGATTGCAATCGCGCTGAGCCACACGGTCGCTGCCGACATGCTTGAGCGAATACGACTGATTGATCTCGCTCATGTCTTCCGGCAGCAAGGCCGGAAACAAGCGCATCGCGCTGATTTTGGCCGCGTTCAAGGCTTTCTTGTCCGGCGCGAAACAGGCCAGCTCATTGCCTTTGCGGACAATTTCGCGGGAAGGCCCGTCCAACGAGGTCCGCTTTTCCCGCATGGCGTCGCCTTGCCCTTCCCTGACGATATGGAAGGTTTCCAGCGTGCCGTTCATCTGGTGCAGATAGGTGCCGTTCAGCGCCTGCTGGCGTCCGGCAGCCGCCACATTGCGCAGCAGCTGCCAGTCATCCTCTGCATGGGCGGCAGGCGCCGCCGCCACAACCATCAAGCTGATCAGAGGAATTACACGCATTTAACGGCGAGCTCCGTTTCCGTAGGATACTTTCATATTGCCTTGATCGGAGGTGACTTCCTGATGAGCCAGCAGATAGGGATCGTCGCGCTCGGGCTGGCTGGCTTGCGCCGGCTGAACCACTTGCACCGGAACGCCCTTGTCCGCCACCAACGAGGCCGGCTCGCCGCGATGCGTCAGCTGCTGCCAGCCCACCACGGCGGCAAAGCTGACGCTGGCGGCCAGCGCCACCGCGCCGGCGGTGCGGGCGCGAGCCGGGCGCAACCAGCGCCGCGGCGCAAGCACCGTGGGCTCGTCCGCCAGCCGGCTGGCGACCTGCTCTCGCACATTGAGCGCAACCATGCGGTTGGCGCGCATCGCGTCGCCAATCAAGTGATACTCGCCCCAGGCTGCATCCAGTTGCTTGTCAGATGAAATGGAAGCGATGGCTCTGGCTATGTCAGTGTCGTCCAGTTCGCCATCCATCATCGCGGATATCGTTTCTTTCATACCTACCACCTTCTGTTCTTGGCCGTATCCAGCAAAGGCCTGAGCTCGGCAGCAATCGCCTCGCGCGCCCGGAAAATCCGCGAGCGCACGGTGCCTATCGGGCAATCCATCACCTTGGCGATTTCATCGTAGGATAGACCGTCCATTTCCCTGAGCGAAATTGCGGTTCTTAGTTCCTCCGGCAAAGCCTCCACGGCGGCATTGACCGTTGCCAGAATCTCCTTGTTCATCAGCTCGGTTTCGGGCGTGTTCAGGTCAGGCAGCTGCGACGCCATGTCGAAGCTTTCACCGTCCTCGTCCTCTATCTCGCTGTTGACCACCGGACGACGTCCGGAGGCGCTAAGGAAATTCTTGGCAGTATTGATGCCGATTCTGTACAGCCATGTGTAAAACGCGCTCTCGCCACGAAACGACGGCAAGGCACGATACGCTTTGACAAACGCTTCTTGCGTCACATCCTCGATGTCAGCGCCGTCGCGGATAAACCGCGACAACAACCTGGCGAGACGTCGCTGATACTTGGCAACAAGCAGATCGAAAGCTCTTTTTTCACCTCGCTGGGCACGCTCCACCAACTGTTGATCGAGATCCCGATCACTCATGTCGTTGTTATGCTCCCTGATTTGCCCACTGGTCGTGTTTGTGGTCGTTTATGTGGACTGTGACTAGACCACCGCGCTTGCGATGAGTTCCCCCACGCGATTCAGCTGCGAAACATAACAGACCTCGAACAAAACTTGAACATTTGTTTTAACCGTATTGCCAGCGCGCAAACCAGCCCTTACACTCCTACCAAGCACTTGCTTGAATGACATAGAGATAACAATCAAAGCCAATAGTTCCCGGAATCGTCTTCTCGCTTCCGGCGCAAGCCCTTCCGGGCCTTGGCTTTGCCCGCAATAAAGGAATCCAACGCGATGAGCACACCCGGCCAACGCTTCCGTCTGGCGGTAGCACAAGAACAGCCCTTGCAGGTAGTGGGCGCGGTCAACGCCTACGCCGCCCGGCTGGCCGAGCACTCCGGCTTCAAAGCCCTGTATCTGTCCGGAGGCGGCGTGGCCGCTTGCTCCTGCGGCATTCCGGACCTGGGCATCACCACGCTGGAAGACGTGCTGATCGACGCGCGCCGCATCACCGACGTGACCGAACTGCCGCTCCTGGTGGACATTGACACCGGCTGGGGCGGCGCCTTCAACATCGCCCGCGCGGTCCGCAGCCTGGAAAAAGCCGGCGCCGCCGCGGTGCACATAGAGGACCAGGTACAGCAGAAGCGCTGCGGCCACCGCCCCAACAAAGCCATCGTCAGCCAGGCGGAGATGGTGGACCGCGTCAAGGCCGCGGTGGATGCGCGTCGCGACGACGACTTCGTGATCATGGCGCGCACCGACGCGCTGGCGGTCGAGGGGCTGGACGCCGCCATCGAGCGCGCCGTCGCCTGCGTCGAGGCCGGCGCAGACATGATCTTTCCGGAAGCGATGACTGAGCTGGCGATGTACCGTCGCTTCGCCGAAGCGGTGAAGGTACCCGTATTGGCCAATATCACCGAGTTCGGCGCCACCCCGCTGTTCAACACCCACGAGCTGGGCGAACACGGCGTCGGGCTGGTGCTCTATCCCTTGTCCGCTTTCCGCGCGATGAGCCAGGCCGCGCTCGGCGTCTACGGCGCGATTCGCCGCGACGGCGGCCAGCAAGCGGTGCTGGACGCAATGCAAACGCGAGCCGAGCTTTACAGCCACCTGGATTATCACGCCTACGAACAAAAGCTGGACGCGCTGTTCCGCCAGGAAGGCCATGGTGCCGAATAATCTGTTCGACGACATTCCGGCCCAGTTGCCGGAAGAGTTGCTGCAGACTTTATTCAGCGGCGCGAAAGGATTCCGCGTCGAACGCATCGTCTCGCGCGGCCATTATTCGCCGGACGGGTTCTGGTATGAGCAGGACGAAGAAGAATGGGTGCTGTTGCTGTCCGGAGCGGCCGAACTGGAATGCCAGGACCCGCCCCAGCGTCTCAGGCTGACGCCGGGCGATTGCGTGTCCATCGCGGCGCGCCGCCGCCACCGCGTGGCCTGGACCGCGCCGGGGCAGGACAGCGTCTGGCTGGCTGTTTTCTACGAAAAATAATTATTCCGCAGGTCTGCGATAAGGAGAAAAGCATGAGCGAAACCGTTGTTGGCATCAAACCCAAGAAATCCGTGGCTCTGTCCGGCGTGGCCGCCGGCAACACCGCGCTGTGCACAGTAGGCCGCAGCGGCAATGATCTGCACTACCGCGGCTACGACATCCTCGACCTCGCAGGACGCTGCGAGTTCGAAGAAGTAGCCCACCTGCTGGTGCACGGCAAGCTGCCGAACAAGGCCGAGCTGGTTGGCTACAAGAAAAAGCTGAAATCGCTGCGCGGCCTGCCGGCGGCGGTGAAGGCGGTGCTGGAAGCGATTCCGGCCAGCGCCCACCCGATGGATGTGATGCGC
Source organism: Chromobacterium sp. W521 (assembly GCF_052805975.1). NCBI lineage: Bacteria > Pseudomonadati > Pseudomonadota > Betaproteobacteria > Neisseriales > Chromobacteriaceae > Chromobacterium > Chromobacterium sp. W521. The sequence continues at coordinate 123,415 of NZ_JBRBAF010000003.1, read as the reverse complement.
AGCGGCGTGTCCGCCTTGGGCTGCGCCCTGCCGGAGAAAGACGACCACAACCAGGCCGGCGCGCGCGATATCGCCGACCGGCTGATGGCCAGCCTGGGCTCCATGCTGTTGTACTGGCACCACTTCAGCCACAACGGCAAGCGCATCGAAGTGGAAACCGACGACGACAGCATAGGCGGGCACTTTCTGCACCTGCTGCACGGCGAAAAGCCGCCGCAGGAATGGGTCCGCGCAATGCACACCTCGCTCAATCTGTACGCCGAACATGAGTTCAACGCCTCCACCTTCGCCGCCCGCGTCATCGCCGGCACCGGCTCGGACCTGTACAGCGCCGTCACCGGCGCCATCGGCGCGCTGCGCGGCCCCAAACACGGCGGGGCCAATGAAGTGGCCTTCGACATTCAGCAGCGCTACGAAACCCCGGCCGAAGCCGAGGCGGACATCCGCGCGCGCGTGGAACGCAAGGAAGTGGTCATTGGCTTCGGCCACCCGGTCTACACCCTTTCCGATCCACGCAACAAGGTGATCAAGGATGTGGCGCGCGAACTGTCCAAGTCCGCCGGCAACAGCAAGATGTTCGACATCGCCGAACGGCTGGAAACCGTGATGTGGGACATCAAGAAAATGTTCCCCAATCTGGACTGGTTTTCCGCGGTCAGCTACCACATGATGGGCGTGCCCACCGCCATGTTCACCCCCTTGTTCGTGATCGCCCGCACCAGCGGCTGGAGCGCGCACGTGATCGAGCAACGTCAGGACGGCAAAATCATCCGGCCCAGCGCCAATTACATTGGCCCTGAAGACCAGATATTCGTGCCGCTGGAACAGCGCTGACCGGACCGGGGGCCGCCGCGCTCCCGCCCTGATTTTCAAATTGGTCAAGACATGATGAATACCGCTTACCGCATTCCCCTGCCCGGCACCGGACTCGACTACTTCGACGCCCGCGCCGCCGTTAACGCCATCCTCCCCGGCGCCTGGGAGCAATTGCCCTATACCGGCCGCATCCACGCCGAAAACCTGGTGCGCCGCTGCGAACCGGCGCTGCTGGGCGAATGCCTGGAACAGATCGCCCATCGCAAGCGCGAGCGCGACTTCCCCTGGTTTCCGGCGCGCGTGGTCTGCCACGACATCCTGGGCCAGACCGCGCTGGTGGATCTTGCCGGCCTGCGCGACGCCATCGCAGACCAGGGCGGCGATCCGGCCCAGGTCAACCCGGTGGTGCCGGTGCAATTGATCGTCGACCACTCGCTGGCGGTGGAATGCGGCGGCTTCGACCCGAAGGCTTTCGAAAAGAACCGAGCGATCGAAGACCGGCGCAACGAGGACCGCTTCCATTTCATCGAATGGACCAAGAACGCATTCGACAATGTCGACGTGATCCCGGCCGGCAACGGCATCATGCATCAGATCAATCTGGAGAAGATGTCGCCGGTCATCCACGCCGACAACGGCGTGGCCTACCCGGACACCTGCGTAGGCACCGACAGCCACACCCCCCACGTGGATGCGCTGGGTGTGATCGCCGTCGGCGTCGGCGGCCTGGAAGCCGAAAACGTGATGCTGGGCCGCGCATCGTGGATGCGGCTGCCGGACATCGTCGGCGTGGAACTGTCCGGCAAACCCGGCCCAGGCATTACCGCCACCGACGTGGTGCTGGCGCTGACCGAATTTCTGCGCCAGCAAAAGGTGGTGGGCGCATATCTGGAATTCTACGGCGCGGGCGCGGCGGCGCTGACCTTGGGCGACCGCGCCACCATTTCCAATATGGCCCCGGAGTACGGCGCCACCGCGGCGCTATTCTTCATCGACGAACAGACCATCGCCTATCTGAAGCTGACTGGCCGCAGCGACGAGCAGGTGCGCTTAGTGGAAACCTACGCCAAGACCGCCGGCCTATGGGCCGACACGCTGCAAAACGTCGCGTATGAACGGGTGCTGCGCTTCGACCTGTCCAGCGTGAGCCGCAATCTGGCCGGCCCGTCCAATCCGCACAAGCGGCTGCCGGTATCGGCTCTCGCCGAACGCGGCATCGCCGTGAACCTGGCGCAGGCGCGCGCAGAAGAGGCCCAGGGCCTGATGCCGGACGGCGCGGTGATCATCGCCGCCATCACCAGTTGCACCAATACCTCCAACCCCCGCAATGTGATCGCCGCCGGCCTGCTGGCGCGCAATGCCAACCGCCTGGGCCTGATTCGCAAACCGTGGGTGAAGTCCTCGCTGGCGCCGGGTTCCAAGGCAGTCGAACTCTATTTGAAGGAAGCCGGTCTGTTGTCCGAGCTGGAACAATTGGGCTTCGGCATCGTCGCTTTCGCCTGCACCACCTGCAACGGCATGTCCGGCGCGCTGGAACCCAAGATCCAGCAGGAAATCGTGGAGCGCGACCTGTACACGACGGCGGTACTGTCCGGCAACCGCAACTTCGACGGCCGCATCCACCCCTACGCCAAGCAAGCCTTCCTGGCTTCGCCACCGCTGGTGATCGCCTACGCCATCGCCGGCACCATGCGCTTCGACATCGAAAAAGACGTGCTCGGCGTCGCCGACGGCAAGGAGATCCGGCTCAAGGACATCTGGCCGGACGACGCGGAGATAGACGCGGTGCTGCGCCAGGCGGTCAAGCCAGAGCATTTCCGACAGGTGTACGAACCGATGTTCGCCATCCGCCGCGACACCGCCGCCAAGGCCAGCCCGCTGTACGCCTGGCGGCCGCAGTCCACCTATATCCGTCGCCCGCCTTACTGGGAGGGCGCGCTGGCCGGCGAGCGCACGCTGCGCGGCATGCGCCCTCTGGCCCTGCTGCCCGACAACATCACCACCGACCACTTGTCGCCGTCCAACGCCATCCTGCCGGACTCTGCCGCCGGCGAATATCTGGCGAAGATGGGCCTGCCGGAGGAAGACTTCAATTCTTACGCCACCCACCGCGGCGACCACCTGACCGCGCAGCGCGCCACCTTCGCCAACCCCAAGCTGTTCAATGAAATGGTGTTGAACGAAGACGGCTCGGTGAGACAGGGCTCGCTGGCCCGCGTCGAGCCGGAAGGCAAGACCATGCGGATGTGGGAGGCGATAGAAACCTATATGGAGCGCAAGCAGCCGCTGATCATCGTCGCCGGCGCCGACTACGGCCAGGGCAGCTCGCGCGACTGGGCGGCCAAGGGCGTGCGGCTGGCCGGCGTCGAGGCCATCGTCGCAGAGGGCTTCGAGCGCATCCACCGCACCAACCTGATCGGCATGGGCGTGCTGCCGCTGGAATTCAAGCCCGGCGTCAACCGCAAGACGCTCGCGCTGGACGGCACCGAGACCTACGACGTGGTAGGCCGACGCCAGCCGCTCGCCGAACTGACGCTGCTGATCCACCGCCGGAACGGCGATACCGCGCAGGTGCCGGTGACCTGTAGGCTGGACACCGCGGAAGAAGTGTCGATCTACGAAGCCGGCGGCGTGTTGCAGCGTTTCGCTCAGGACTTTTTGGAAGGCGCGGGAGGCTGAACCCCTCTCCCCCTGCGGGAGAGGGGTATGCGCCAGCTCGATTTCGCCAAGTCCTTACGGCGCAATATGACCCACGCCGAACAGCGACTCTGGAAGCAGCTCCGCGCCCACCGGCTGAACGGCGAGAAATTCCGCCGCCAACAGCCGATCGGCCCCTACATCGTCGATTTCGTCCACTTCGGCTCGCGGCTGATCATAGAGGCGGACGGCAGCCAGCATCACGAAAGCCGCAGCGACGCCGCGCGCGACGCTTGGCAGCAGGCGCAAGGCTTCAGAGTCATGCGTTTCTGGAACAACGATATTCTGTATAACCAGGACGCCGTCCTAGAAGCGACCTGGCAAGCGCTAAGCGCCGATTCAAAGCCTCGCGAGCAAGAGCGAGACAAGGCGAAAACTAGCGAAAAAGCGGAATGTGCGAGGGGTACATGAGCATTTTGAGCTTGTACTCACCGTGCAAGGCTTCACGAAGCGCCGCAGACTTTGAACAGGTTCTAAGCGCCCGGACACAATGAACACAGCGGCGCACCGATAACAGAGCCGCCACAAACACAGGAAAACAAGCACATGAACCACCCAGCCCAGATCCGCATCCCCGCCACCTATATGCGCGGCGGCACCAGCAAGGGCGTGTTCTTCCGGCTGCAGGACCTGCCGGAGGCCGCGCGCCAGCCGGGCGCGGCGCGCGACGCGCTGCTGCTGCGGGTGATTGGCAGTCCGGACCCTTACGGCAAGCAGATAGACGGCATGGGCGGCGCCACGTCCAGCACCAGCAAGACCGTGATCGTGTCCTCCTCCTCGCGTCCCGGCCACGACGTCGACTACCTGTTCGGCCAGGTCGGCATAGACAAGGCCTTCGTAGACTGGAGCGGCAACTGCGGCAATCTGTCCGCCGCGGTCGGCCCCTTCGCCATTGCCGGCGGCCTGATCGATCCAGCGCGCATTCCCGCCGACGGCGTGTGCGCGGTGCGCATCTGGCAGGCCAATATCGGCAAGACCATCGTCGCCCATGTCCCCATCGTCAACGGCCAAGTGCAGGAGACCGGCGGCTTCGAACTGGACGGCGTCACCTTCCCCGCCGCCGAGGTGCCGTTGGAGTTCCTGGATCCGGCCGATGAGGGCGACGGCGACGGCGGCGCGATGTTCCCCACCGGACGCCTGGTGGACACGCTGGACGTGCCCGGCGTCGGCGTCTTCCAGGCCACATTGATCAATGCCGGCATTCCCACCATCTTCGTCAACGCCGCCGACATCGGCTACAGCGGCACTGAACTACAGGACGCGATCAATGCCGATCCGGCGGCGCTGGCGCGCTTCGAAACCATACGCGCCCACGGCGCGCTGAAGATGGGCCTGATCAAGACGCTGGACGACATCGCCAGCCGCCAGCACACGCCCAAGATCGCCTTCGTCGCGCCTCCGGCCGACTACCTCTCCTCCAGCGGCAAACCAGTGCGCGCCGCCGACATCGACCTCCTGGCGCGAGCAATGTCCATGGGCAAACTGCACCACGCAATGATGGGCACCGCCGCGGTGGCCATCGGCACCGCGGCGGCGATTCCCGGCACCCTGGTCAATCTGGCCGCCGGCGGCGGCAAACGTCGGATGGTGCGCTTTGGCCACCCGTCCGGCACCTTGCGCGTCGGCGCAGAAGCCCGCCAGGCAGACGGGGCCTGGACGGTAACCAAGGCAGTCATGAGCCGCAGCGCTCGGGTGTTGATGGAAGGCTGGGTGCGGGTGCCGGGCGACGCGCTCTGAGATTGCGTCGCCCTTGCTCGCGGATCGCAAACACGTTCTGAGACCGGCTCAGGCCGGCAAGGCGCGCTGCAAGATCGCGTCGACCTGCAAGCGATTCGCATCCAACGCGCCGGCCACCCGCCCCCACTGCCCATCGCTCAAACGGCTGGCGACGAAACCCTGCGCCAAGGCCGCCGGCGCATGACGCGTCAGCAGGCAGCCCTGCGCGGTCAGCGCCAGCAATTGTGCAAAGCGCCGGCCCAGGGGCTCCAGCTCGGCCGGCCTGGCGGCCAGCTCTCGCAATTGCGCCAGCGCCGCGGCCAGCGCCGGATCGCCGCCGGACAGAACCGCCAAATCCTCCAATAACGCCTGCCAGGCTTGTGGCTCGCGCTGCAGCGCCCGGATCACATCCAGACACATCACATTGCCCGAGCCCTCCCAGATCGAATTCAGCGGCGCTTCGCGATACGCGCGCGCCATCGGCCCATCGACATAGCCGTTGCCGCCAAACACCTCCATCGCCTCGCCGCTGAACTCCACCGCCCGCTTGCACACCCAGAACTTGGCCGCAGGCGTGACGATGCGTTTCCACCCCCGCTGCGCCGGCGCGTCATCGCGCTCGAAGGCTTCAGACAGACGCGCCGCCACCTGCAGCGCCGCCTCGCTCTCCAAGGCCAAATCCGCCAGCACCGCTCGCATCAGCGGCTGCTCGGCCAAGCGCTTGCCGAAGGCCATGCGCCGCCGCGCGTAGGCCAAGGACTGCACCACGCCCTGGCGCAACAGCGCGGCGCTGCCGATCACGCAGTTGAGCCGGGTGTAGCCGGCCATCTCGATGATGGTGGGAATACCGCGCCCCTCCTCGCCAATCAACACGCCCCAGGCGTCCTGAAACTCCACCTCGCAGCCAGCGTTGCTGCGGTTGCCCACCTTATCCTTCAGACGCTGGATCCGCACCGCGTTGCGCTCGCCGTCGGGCCGCCAGCGCGGCACGTAAAAGCAGCACGGCGCGCCGTCGACGGTTTTGGCCACCACCAGGTGAGCATCGCACATGGGCGCGGACCAGAACCATTTGTGGCCGCGCAGCAGGTATTCGCCGCCTCGGCCTCCGCCCCCCAGCGGCGTCGCCTGCGTGGTGTTGGCGCGCACGTCGGAACCGCCCTGCTTCTCGGTCATGCCCATGCCTATCCACGCCGACGTCTTGCGTTCCAGCGGCAAATCGCGGCTGTCGTGAACGCGGCTGAACAGCTTGTCGCCCAACGACGCCCACAACCCCGGCTCGCGCCGCAGCAAGGGGATGCCGGCCTGGGTCATCGTGGCCGGGCACAGGCTGCCGGCCTCCACCTGGCCATGCAGATAGATTCCGGCCATCATCGCGCTCCAGCGGCCTGTCCGTTCGCTGTCGAAAGGCATGCTCACCAGGCCCTGCTCGCGATACAGCGTCAACAACTGGTGCCAGGCCGGGTGGGAGTTCACTTGGTCGACGCGGCGGCCGCGGCGGTCGAAAGCGCGCAGCTCCGGCACATGGCGGTTGGCCTGCTCCGCCAGTTCGAAACTATCCGCCCTCCCCAGGCGCTCGCCGTAAGCGCGCAGCCCGGCCTCGGCCCAGCCGGCGTCGGCGCGCAGCAGAACCTCGCGCAAGGCCGGATCGCTGTCGTACAGCGAATAATCAGCCAGTTCTTCGTACTGGTTGCTCACTTCATGGGTTTGCCAGATCATCGTTCCGTCTCCCTCGCGCCGCTCAGCGGCCATGACGAAAGTATAAGGAAAGCGGCGATGCGACATGTTCGGGTTTCCCTTACCGCGGCGCAGCAAGCCGAGCAGGCCCCGCCGGCCACGCGCCGGCGGCCGCGCCAGTCGCGCTCGCGCGCCAGCCTGATCGCGCTGCAACAGGCCTTTGTTCAGGTTTTGCTGGAACGCGGCTACGCCAAGACCACGGTACGCGAAGTGGCCGCCGTCGCCGGCGTGGCGGTCGGCACCTTTTATCAGTACGTGCGCAATATGGACGGCCTGGCCGCGCTGAGCATCCACCAGCATGTGCATGCCCTGGCCGACGCTTTGCGTCGCAAAGCCGCCGCCTGCCGCGGCACGGACCGCCGCGAGATCGCCGCCGCGCTGCTGACCTTGCAACTGGACACGGTGCAACGCCAGGCGGCGGCCTGGAGCGCTTTGTTCCAGTTGGAGCGGAGAGTGTCCTCGCTGGAAGCCTACCGCCGCCACTACCAGCAATACGTGGACATCTGGCGCGCCGCGTTGGCCGGCGCCGTGGAGCCGCCGCCGCGGCTGGACGCCGCGGCGCGCATGGCCCACTGCCTCTGTTACGGCGCAATCTCCCAAGCCTTGCTGAGCCAGGGCTCCGCCGCCGACCTGCCGGCCTTGCGCCTGGAGTTGGAGGCGGCGCTCAACGCCTGCCTGGGCTGAAACCGCGGGAAAGGCTGCGCGAGAAGGAGTAGAATCGGCCTCAGCCGCCGTCAAGGCGGCCAAGAAGAACAAAGGAAGCAAAATGACAGAACATTGGGGCAAGGTGTTGACCGCCATGGTCACGCCCTTCGACGAGGCCGGCCGGCTAAACCTGGACGCGGCGCGGGAACTGGCCAGACATCTGGCGGCCAACGGCAGCGACGGCCTGGTGGTGGCGGCCACAACCGGCGAAGCGCCGACGCTGAGCGACCAGGAACGGCGCGACTTGGTTCGCGCGGTCAGCGAAGCCGTGACCATCCCCGTGCTGGCCGGCACCGGCAGCAGCCATACCGAACACGCGATCGCGCTGACGCGCGAAGCCTCCGACCTGGGCGCCGCCGGCGTCTTCGTGGTCGGCCCCTATTACAACCGCCCGCCGCAAGCCGGCATCGAGGCTCATTTCCGCGCGGTGGCCGCGGCCACCCGGCTGCCGCTGATGGTCTACGACGTGCCGGGCCGCACCGGCCGCCGCATCGCCGCCGACGTGCTGCTGCGGCTGTTCCGCGAAGTGGACAATATCGTCGCCTTCAAGGACGCCACCGGCGACCCGGCCGCGGCCGCCGCGCTAATAGCCGCGGCCGGCGAGCATTTCACGCTCTATTCCGGCGACGACGCCCTGACCCTGCCCTTGCTGGCCGTGGGCGCTGTGGGTGTGGTCGGCACCTCCACCCACTGGACCGGGCCGGAGTTCGCGCGCATGATCGCCGCTTTTGAACAGGGCGACACGGCGCTGGCGCGGCGCGTCAACGCCGGCTTGCAGGAGTCCTTCGCCTTCTCCAACACCGACGCCTCGGTGTTTTCGATGTCGGTGAAAGCCATGCTGCGGGTGCAGGGCCTGCCGGTAGGGCAATGCCGGCTGCCGTTGCCTCCCACCGGCGCCGCCGAGGAGGAACAGGCGCGGCTGGTATGGGAGCGGCTGCAATTGCGTCGCGCCGCCGCCTATTAGGCGCAGCCCATGAAAAAAGGAGCCGACAGGCTCCTTTTTCACATCTAACAACGGCGTTCAGTCGCGGAAGTTGTTGAATTGCAGCGGAAAGCCGTTTTCCTTGTCGTCGGCGATTTCCTTGCGCATCAGCGCGATGCACTCCTGCAGTACGTCGCGCTTGGCGCCGGACACGCGCACCGCTTCGCCCTGGATGCTGGCCTGCACCTTGAGCTTGGCGTCCTTGATCAGCTTGACGATTTTCTTGGCCAGATCGGACTCCAGCCCTTCCTTCACCGTCAGCACTTTCTTCACCTTGTTGCCGCTGACCTTTTCCAGTTTGCCGTACTCCATGCAGCGCACATCCACGCCGCGCTTGGACAGCTTGTTGACCAGAATATCGTTGACCTGATCCAGTTGGAATTCGGCGTCGGCGTACAAGGTCAACTCCTTGTCGCCGATCTCTATACGGGCGTCGCTGCCCTTGAAGTCGTAACGCGTGGACACTTCTTTATTGGCTTGCTCCACGGCGTTGCGCACTTCCACCTTGTTCACTTCGGACACGATATCGAAAGACGGCATGAAATATTCCTAATAATGCTTGATGCCGCCATTTTAGAGGCTGGCCCCGCCCTTGTCACTCGACCGCCCCCTCCTCGCCTTCGCCCAGCCGCGCCCGCATCGCTTCCACCTCCTTGAGCCGGCCGCTGATGCGATCCCAATGCCGCGCGTTCAAGGCGGCGATCACCGCGTCCACCAACATCATCAACGGTGTGTTGCTGTCCCAGCCGGCCGGGCCGGCCGTGTGCGCCGCCAGGGTGTAGCGCGCCACCCGCGCCACCGGCGACAGCCATTGGTCGGTGAACAGCAGCACGCTGGTCTTGCGCTGCGCCGCCATTTCCGCGATGCGCAGCGCGTCGTCCCAATAACGGCGGATGTCGAAGATCACCAGTACGTCCTGTCGCCCCATGTCCACCAGCGAATCCGCCCAACTCGCCGGCACGCCGCGCAAATGCACCACGTCCGGCCGCACCACTTTCAGATGGTGACAAAGATAAGCCGCCAGCGGGTCGGTCAGCCGCCCGCCCAGCAGCCAGATCCGGTGCTTGCGTTCGCCCAGCAAGTCCACCGCGCCGTCGAACTCGGCACGCGGCACTTGAGCCGCAGTCTGGCGCATCAAATCGGCGATGCGCTCCGCGTGACTGGCCAGAAAATCGTGATCGCCCTGCAGTTGCCCCGGGTCGTGCCGCATTAACGGCGATTGCAGCCGCAGCTCCAGTTCGGCGCGCAAGGCCCCCTGAAAAGCGGCGTAATTGTCGAAGCCCAGCTTACCGATCAGGCGCAGCACCGTCGGCCCGCTGACATCGGCGCGCTGCGCCCATTGCGCGATGGTTTCCAAGCCGGCCACCGGATAATTGGCCAGCAGCGCCCGTCCCACCTTGCGTTCGGTGGGGGTCAGCGCTTCGAACAGCGCGCGGACTTGTTCCGCGATCGAGCGGCTTTGGCTCATTCTGTTGCCCCTTTGGCAATGCACGACTGACATCGTGCCGCGCAGCATAACAGCGCCAGTGTAAAAACGGCATTGTGTCATTGCGCCCACACTGCGCCCCAGATTCTAATATTTATTACAAATTTGGCTTGATTCATTTTTTTTTAACGAATAATACTATCCAAACAACATGATAGCGACCAGGGACGGCCCAAAAGGCAGCCACAAACCGCTATCAAAACAGATAGTTGCAAGCCAGACGATGAACGCTCGGCCGGTATCGGGGACATTAGACCGCGGCAATCAGGGAGAGACAGCGATGGAAGCACGCGACGTAAAGACAATCGCGGATTTGAAGGTTTTGATCGAAGAACGCCGCCTGAGTCAGATCAAGGTGGGCCTGGTGGACATGGACGGGGTGATGTGCGGCAAATACATGTCGCGCGACAAATTCCTGTGCGCGCTAGAAGGCGGCTTCGGTTTCTGCGACGTGGTGTTCGGCTGGGACGTGGGCGACAAGCTGTACGACAACACCCTGCTCACCGGCTGGGGCCGCGGCTACGGCGACGCCGAGGTGCGGCTGATCCCCGAATCCTGCCGCGACCTGCCGCTGGAAGGCGATATGATCTTCGTCCAGGGCGAGGTGGTGGGCCGGCTGGAAAGCCTCTGTCCACGCGGCCTGCTGCGCCGGGTGCTGGAACGCGCCCGCGGCATGGGTTTCGACGTGCTGGCCGGTTTCGAGTACGAGTTTCTGGCGGTGGACGAAGACAACGATGCGTTGCAGCAGCGCCTCTATCAACACCCCAAGCCGCTGGGCAGCGGCGCCTTCGGCTACTCTATCCTGCGCAGCTCGGTGAACACCGACTTCTACCGCGCCTTGCTGGATCTGTGCGAGCGAATGCAGATGCCCATCGAAGGCCTGCACGAGGAAACCGGCCCCGGCGCGCTGGAAGCCGCGCTGTGCGTGGACAACGCTCTGCGCGCCGCCGACAACGCCGTCTGTTTCAAGACCTTCTCCAAGGTGCTGGCGGAAAAACAGGGCCGCATGCTCTGCTATATGGCCAAGTGGCACCAGGAGCAATCCGGCCAGGGCGGCCACATCCACATCTCGCTGCGCCGCCGCGACGGCGGCGACAGCGCCTTCCACCAGCCGGGACGCGAACACGCGATCAGCGACGCGATGCGTCATTTCATCGGCGGCATCCAGCGGCTGATGCCGGAGTTCATGAGTCTGGCCGCGCCCACGGTCAATAGTTTCCGCCGGCTGGTGCCCGGTTACTGGGCGCCCACCAGCTCGCTGTGGGGCGTGGACAACCGCACTGTGGCCATCCGGGCGATTCCCGGCAGCGCCAAGTCGCAACGCGTCGAATACCGGCTGCCGGGCGCCGACAGCAACCCCTATCTGGCGCTGGCCAGCGGCCTGGCCGCCGGCCTCTACGGCATCGAACACCGTATTGAGCCTGAAGAACCTGTCAGCGCCAACGGCTATCTGCTGGATGCCCCGCCCCACCTGAAACTGCACCGCACCTTATGGGAAGCGGCTCAGGCGCTGCGCGCCTCCGCCGCGGCCCGCGACTGGTTCGGCGACGATTTCGTCGACCACTTCGCCGCCACCCGCGAGTGGGAAGAACGCGAGTTCCAGCGCCACGTCACCGACTGGGAATTGAAACGCTACTTCGAGATCATTTAAATGAGCGCAAACTACTCCGTCATCACCCCGCTGGACGGCTCCGTGCTGTTACAGCGCAGCTATACCAGCCCGGTCCAGACCCAGGCCGCGCTGGACGCCGCCCGCGCCGCCCAGGCGGGCTGGCGCGCCACCCCGCTAGCCGAACGCAAGGCCTTGATCAACCGGGCGGTGGACTGGCTGATCGCCCACAAGAGCGACTGCGCCGACGCCATCACTCGCCAGATCGGCCGCCCCATCCGCCAGTCCCCTGGCGAAATCGGCGGCCTGACCGAGCGCGCCCGCCATATGCTGGATATCGCCGAGGAAGCGTTGGCCGATCTCCACCCCGCGCCCAAGCCCGGCTTTGAGCGTTGGCTGCGCCGCGAACCGCTGGGCACCGTGCTGGTGCTGGCGCCATGGAACTACCCCTTCCTCACCGCCGTCAACACCATCGCGCCGGCGCTGGCCGCCGGCAACTGCGTGCTGCTCAAACACTCCTCGCAAACCCCGCTGATCGCCGACCTATTCCGCCAGGCCTGCTCCGCCGCCGGTCTGCCCATCGGCGTGTTCCAGACCCTGGAGCTGGACCATGCCGCCACCTTGAAACTAACCGCGGCGCCCGAAATCGACTTCGTCGCCTTTACCGGTTCGGTGAGCGGCGGCCGCGCGGTGCAGCGGGCGGCCGCCGAGCGCTTCATCGGCGTCGGCCTGGAACTGGGCGGGAAGGATCCGGCCTATGTGCGCGCCGACGCCGACCTGCCGGCAGCGATAGAAAACCTGGTGGACGGCGCCTTTTTCAACTCCGGCCAGTCCTGCTGCGGCATCGAACGCATCTATGTGCAACGCGGGCGCTACCGCGACTTCGTCGATGGCTTCGTCGAACTGACCCGCACCTATCGCTTCGGCCATCCGCTGGACCCGGACACCAATCTGGGACCGATGGTGCGCGCCGGCGCCGCCGACTTCGTCCGCGGACAGATCCAGGCGGCGCTGGCCGCTGGCGCGCGCGCCTTGATTCCGGCCGGTCATTTCGCCGCCGACGCGCCCGGCAGCGCCTATCTGGCCCCGCAGGTGCTGGTGGACGTGGACCACTCCATGAGCGTGATGCGCGAGGAGAGCTTCGGCCCGGTCATCGGCATCATGGCGGTGGACTCCGACGAGGAGGCGCTGCGGCTGATGAACGACAGCGCCTACGGCCTGACCGCCTCGATCTGGACCGCGGACCGCGACGCCGCCGTCCATCTCGGTCAACAACTGGAAACCGGCACCGTGTTCATGAACCGCTGCGACTACCTTGACCCGGCGCTGGCCTGGACCGGAGTCAAAGACACCGGCCGCGGCGTGTCCCTGTCCACGCTGGGCTACCAGCAACTGACCCGGGTCAAATCTTTCCATCTCAAGGGGTAAGGCGATGCAACTGCAAGGCAACTGGAACTATCCGACCAGCATCCGCTTCGGCGCAGGCCGCGCCGCCGAACTGCCGGCGTTGTGCCGCGAACTGGGCATGCGCCGCCCGCTGCTGGTCACCGATCCCGGCCTCGCCAGGCTGCCGATGCTGGCGCGGCTGCAGTCCCTGCTGAGCGGCGCCGGCCTGGAGACGGCCTTGTTCAGCGATATGCGCCCCAACCCGGTGGGCCGCGACGTAGACGCCGGCGTCGCCGCCTTCCGCGACGGCCGCCACGACGGGGTGGTCGCCGTCGGCGGCGGCAGCGCGCTGGACGTGGGCAAAGCCATCGCGCTGATGTCCGGACAAAAACGCCCGCTGTGGGACTTCGAGGACGTGGGTGACAACTGGCTGCGCGTGGACCCCGCCGGCGTCGCGCCCACGCTGGCGGTGCCCACCACCGCCGGCACAGGCTCCGAGGTGGGCCGCGCGTCCCTGATCATCGACGAGGCCGCGCACCGCAAGGTCATCATCTTCCACCCGGCCATGCTGCCCAAGCTGGTGCTGGCGGACCCGGAACTGACCGCCGGCCTGCCGCCGGCCCTGACCGCCGCCACCGGCGTCGACGCGCTGGTGCACAATCTGGAAGCCTTCTGCTCCCCGTTCTACCACCCCATCGCCCAGGGCGTGGCGCTGGAAGGGATGCGGCTGGCGCACGACTGGCTGCCTGCGGCCCACGCCGATGGCGGCAATCTGGAGGCACGCGCTCAAATGCTGTCCTGTTCCATCATGGGCGCCACCGCCTTCCAGAAAGGCCTGGGAGGCGTGCACGCGCTGGCGCACCCCATAGGCGCGGTGTTCGATACCCATCACGGCCTGGCCAACGCCGTGCTGCTGCCCTATGTGCTGGTGCGCAACCGGCCGGCGATAGCCGAACGGCTAGCCGCCGCCGCCCGCTACCTGGGCCTGGCCGACGCCGGCTTCGACGGTTTCCTGGCTTGGGTGCTGCAATTGCGCGCCAGCCTGGGCATTCCCCACACCCTGGCGGAGATCGGCATCGGCGCGGACGCCGCCGCCGACATCGGCCGCATGGCCAAGGCCGACCCCAGCGACGGCGGCAACCCGCTTCCGCTGTCCGCCGACGACTACCGCGCGATCTTCCTCGCCGCGCAGCAAGGCAGGCTGTGATGAGGCGCCCGCTGATCGGCCTGACCACCTATCCGGCGGCGCCCGAGCACGGCTACCACACGCCGCAGGAATACGTGGCGGCGGTGGCGCGCGCCGGCGGCGCGCCGGTGCAGTTGCCGGCGCTGGGCCCCGACATGGTGGACAGCTGGCTGGACAAGCTGGACGGCGTGGTGCTGATCGGCGGCGGCGACATCGACCCCGCCCGCTTCGACGGCGGCGGCCATCCCACCATTTACAACCTCAGCCCGGAACGCGACGCCACTGAAACCGCGCTGGCGCGCGCGCTGCTACAACGCAAACTGCCGACGCTGGCAATCTGCCGCGGCCTGCAAATCCTCAACACCGTGCTGGGCGGCAGCCTGCACCTGCACCTGCCGGACGTGGTGGGCGAGGCCGTGCCCCATCGCGCGCCGCCGCGCGCGCCAACCCCTCACCCGGTGCGCGTCGCCGCCGGCTCCTGCCTGGCTGGCCTGATCGGCACCGAAGTCCTCACCCAGTCCTGGCACCACCAGGCGATAGACCGCCCCGGCCAGGGAGTGGTGCCGGTGGCCTGGGCGCCTGACGGCGTGATCGAGGCGATAGAAATCGCCGGTTTCCCCCAGTTGATCGCGGTGCAATGGCACCCCGAACTCTCCGCCGAGCGCGACGACGGACAGCAAAGACTGTTCGACGCGCTAGTCACCATGAGCGGCGGTCCGCCGCCCGGCTGAGCGTAGCCGCACCTCGCCCCAGACATAGACACGAAGCCCGGATCACCGGGCCAGGACCCGGCCGGCCTCCGCCGCCGTTCGGGCGCCGGCGCGTACGCGCGCCCAGGCGGAAAACCACAGACATACACAATGAGAGAGGAACATCATGGAACCAGTCCGGCATGAGTCCGCGCCCGTCGGCGAGGACGAAAAACTGTTGCACAGCATGGGTTACGCTCAGGAGTTGTCCCGGCGCATGAGCGGCTTTTCCAACTTCGCCATCTCCTTTTCCATCATCTGCGTGCTGGCCGGCGGCATTACCGCCTTCCCGGCCGGGCTCAGCGCCGGCGGCGGCGCGGCCATCGGCATAGGCTGGCCGGTGGGTACCTTGTTCGCCGCCATCGTCGCCGCGGCGATGGCGCAGATCGCCTCCGCCTACCCTACCGCCGGCGGGCTCTACCACTGGGCGTCCATCCTGGGCGGCAAGGGCCTGGGCTGGACCACCGCCTGGATCAATCTGCTGGGGCTGATCTTCGTCACCGCCGCTGTCAACTTCGGCGTTTACGATCCCTTCTTCAAAACTCTGGTCGCGCCGCTGCTGGGCCTCAATCCGGAACACCTGGGCTGGGGCCATCAGACCGCATTCCTCGCCGTGGTGGCGCTGAGCCAGGCCTGGCTCAATCACCTGGGCATCAAACTCACCACCAGGCTGACCGATCTGTCCGGCTATCTGATTTTCATCGTCACCCTGGCGCTGGTAGTCTCGCTGCTGATCTATGCGCCCGGACCGCTGGACTTCTCCCGACTGTGGACCTTCCACAACTTCAGCGGCGCCGACGGCGGCGCCTGGCCACGGATGGACAACACCGTGATGGTATTCCTGGCCGGCTTGTTGCTCACCGTCTATACCCTGACCGGCTACGACGCCTCCGCTCACACCTCGGAGGAAACCCGCGAGGCGGCGCGCAACGTGCCCAAGGGCATTTTGCGCTCCGTGCTGTGGTCCGGCGTATTCGGCTATCTGATGATCTGCGCCTTCGTGCTGGTGCTGCCGGACCTGAGCGCCGGGGTCAAAGCCGGAATGGGCTTTTTCGACTTGCTGCTGAACGCGCTGCCGCCGGCCTTGAAAGCGGCGCTGGGCGTAGGCATCTTCCTGGTCAACTATCTGTGCGGCCTGGCCTGCCTGACCTCAACCTCGCGCATGATGTACGCCTTCGCCCGCGACGGCGGCCTGCCGGCCTCGCGTTGGCTGCGCCAGGTGCACCCGCAGCACCGCACTCCGGGCCCGGCGATCTGGGTCAGCGCCGTGCTGGCCATCGCCGTTACCCTGTACGGCGACGCCTTCCTGGTATTGTCCACCGGCGCGGCGGTGTTCCTGTACATCTCCTACATCCTGCCCTCCGCCGCCGGGCTATTCGCCGAAGGCCGCAGTTGGACCCATAAGGGGCCGTTCAATCTGGGCAGAGCCTCCAAACCCATCGCCGCGCTGGCCACGCTGGGCGGCGCGGTGCTGGTCTTCGTCGGCATGCAGCCGCCCAACGAGAAAGTGCTCTACCTGACCATCGCGCTGCTGCTGATGCTGGCGTTGTTCTGGTTCGCGCTGGGCGTGCGCAAACAATTCAAGGGGCCGCCCACCGGCCAGCGTATCCAAGGCCATCAGGCGCATATCCGCGAAATCGAAAGCGCGCTGGACGAGGCCGGCTGAACGCCAAGTCCAAACGGGAGACCGGCGCGGCAGGACAAAGCGCTTGTCTCCCGACGGCAAATACGGAATCATCCGGACACGAACCACCGCCAGAGAAGCCCATGCTCGTCACCCCGGAACAATTGCTCGCCTTCACCGCCGCCGCCATGCTGATCACGCTGTCGCCGGGCCCGGACAATCTGATGGTGCTGAGCCAGGGCATTGCCCGCGGCCGCCGCCAAGGCGTGGCTTTCGGCCTGGGCTGCGCGCTGGGCTGCCTGAACCACACGGTGCTGGCCGCGCTTGGCGTCAGCGCGCTGATCGCCGCCTCGCCGCTGGCCTTCACCCTGCTGAAGTTTGCCGGCGGCGGCTACTTGATCTATCTGGGCTGGCAGGCCCTGCGCAGCCCCGGCGCCCACTTCCGGGCCTCCGCCAATCAGGACGCCACACCCTTGACCGCCACCTTCCGCAAAGGCCTGATCGCCAATGCGATCAACCCCAAGGTGGTGTTGTTCTTCCTCGCCTTCCTGCCACAATTCGTCAACCCGGCTCAAGGCCCTGCCGGGCTGCAAATCGCCGTGCTCGGCCTGGTCTTCACGCTGCAAGGCGCGTTGATTTTCGGCTGCCTCGGCTATTTCTCCGGCGCCATCGGCCAATGGCTGGCCAAGAGCCGCCGCGCCAGTCAGTGGCTGGACCGCGCCGCCGGCAGCGTATTCATTCTGCTGGGCTTGAAGCTGATTCTGGGCCGCGGCCACTAGAAGCCAGGGGGTTCTCCGGATGCCATAAAAAAGCCGGCAAGCCTGCTTGCCGGCTGTTCGCGGTATCGCGAGCCTTAGAACGTGTTTACGATCTCGCGAGCAAGGGCGAGACAAGGCGAAAACGGCTGAGAAAGCGGAATGCATAGATGGTACATGAGCATTTCGAAGTGGTACTCACCGTGCCAAGTTTCACGAAGCGCAGCAGATCGTGAACAGGTTCTTACTTCTGGATCAGAAACTCCACCAGCACGTTCTTGAACAGGAAGCCGGACACGCCGAAACCCAGCACCAGAAACAGGATGAACATGCCCATCTTGCCGGCCTGAGCCTTCTTGCCCAGGTCCCAGATGATGAAGCCCATGAAAATGATCAGGCCGCCCAAGCACACGATCATCGAGATATTGGTGAATTGTTCTTCCGACACTTGTTGTCCTTTGCGTCCACAGCCGATAACGAGCCGGCGGAGGCTTTGAATCTCAGCTCCGCCTAACCGTAATAAGATACTCGCCATCGCCCGCTGGCTCAATGCCCGCTCAATGCCCGCGCACGGTTATCGACGCCAGCGCAGCCGCTGCAACACAAGGGCGACGCCCAGCGCGGCCAACAACATGCCGCCCACCGCCAACGCGCTCAGCTGTTCATCAAACAGCCACCATGCCTGCACCGCAGCCAGGCCCGGCGTCAGATAAAAGTAACTGGCCACCTTGCTGACTTCGCCGTCCTTCAGCATCCGCATCAGTAGCAGGATGGCCAGCACAGACAGCGCCAACACGCTCCAGCCCAAGGCCAGCGCTAGCTGCGCGTTCCAATGGATGGCCGCGCCGCGTTCCAGGCTCAGGGCCAACGCGCCGGTGATCAGGAAGGCCGCCAGGTATTGATGGAAGGCGCCGGTCAGCGGATGCACACCCTGGCCAAAACGCTTCTGGTAAAGGGTGCCGGCGGTGATTGCGCACAAGGCCAGCGCTGTCAGCCACAGACCCGGATTGGCGCCTAGCTGCAAGCCTTTGCCTCCCAACACCACCAGCAGCGCGCCGCCAAAGCCTATCGCCAGACCAAGCCACTGCATCCGGCTCAGCCGCTGCTCGCCCATCAACCAGCTCAACACCGCGGTCAGTATTGGTTGCAGGCCGACGATGAGCGCGGTGATGCCGGCCGGCACCGCCAGCTTGATGCCGGCGAAGCTGGCACCCAGATAGAGGCCGTGCAGCATGGCGCCACATGCCCATTGGTGCTTGGCCGCTGCCAGACCGGGCCAGGCGGGACGGAAGCAGGCGATCAGCGCGCCGAAGCACAGCAGGGTCAGCCCCATCCGTATCGCCAAAAAGGTGAACGGGCCGATGAAAGGCAGGCCTAACTTGGCGCCGATGAAGCCGGTACTCCACAACAGCACAAAGACCCAGGGAATCCAGGCGTTGGATCGACTATTGGTTTCCATATCGAGTTTTCATTAAAAAAAGCCCCCAGCGGGGGCTTTTCGGACCAAGCGCGGAGCTTTAGCCGCGTTTCAGTTTGGCGTTGCCGGCAATCCGCATCCGCAGCGCGTTCAGGCGGATGAAGCCTGCCGCATCGGCGTGGTTGTAGGCGCCACCGTCTTCATCGAAGGTGGCGATGGTGGGATCGAACAAGGAATCGGTCTTGGATTCGCGGCCCACCACGATCACATTGCCCTTATATAGTTTCAGCCGCACCCAGCCGTTGACCGTGGCCTGGGAGGCGTCGATCATGCCTTGCAGCATCTGACGCTCCGGGCTCCACCAGTAGCCGGTGTAGACCAGCTGGGCGTACTTGGGCATCAATTCGTCCTTCAGATGCGCCACTTCGCGGTCCAAAGTGATGGACTCGATCGCGCGGTGCGCCTTGAGCATGATGCTGCCGCCCGGAGTTTCGTAGCAACCGCGCGACTTCATGCCCACGTAACGATTTTCCACGATGTCGAGCCGGCCGATGCCGTGCTTGCCGCCCAGGCGGTTCAGCTCGGTCAGCACCTGGGCCGGGCTCATCGCCACCCCGTTGATGGCGGTGATGTCGCCCTTTTCATAGCTGAGCTCGATGTATTCGGCCTGATCCGGAGCGTTCTCCGGGCTCACCGTCCACAGCCACATATCTTCTTCCGGCTCCGCCGCCGGATCTTCCAGCACCGTGCCTTCGTAGGAGATGTGCAGCAAGTTGGCGTCCATCGAGTACGGGCTGCCGCCGCCCTTCTTCTTGCTGATGTCGATGCCGTGGGTTTCGGCGTAAGTCAGCAGTTTTTCGCGCGAGAGCAAGTCCCATTCGCGCCACGGCGCGATCACCTTGACGTCCGGCTTCAGCGCGTAATAACCCAGTTCGAAACGCACTTGGTCATTGCCCTTGCCGGTGGCGCCGTGCGACACCGCATCGGCACCCACCTGATTGGCGATCTCAATCTGGCGCTTGGCGATCAGCGGCCGCGCAATCGAAGTGCCCAGCAGGTATTCGCCTTCGTAGATGGCGTTGGCGCGGAACATCGGGAACACGAAGTCACGGACGAACTCCTCGCGCAGATCGTCGATGAAGATGTTTTCCGGCTTGATGCCCAGCGACACCGCCTTTTTACGCGCCGGCTCCACCTCTTCGCCCTGGCCGATGTCGGCGGTGAAAGTCACCACCTCGCACTGATAGGTGTCTTGCAGCCACTTGAGAATCACCGAAGTATCCAGACCGCCGGAGTACGCCAATACCACTTTCTTGATGTCAGACATTTTGTATTCTTTCAAATCCATTGATTACCGGATTCGGCCCGCGCTGCGCGGTCTCGCCGAATCGTTCGAACGGCGGGCGCTCGCCCGCATCATGAGTTCAGTCGTAACGCTGGCCCAGCAGCAGGAACTCGATCAGCGCCTTCTGCACGTGCATGCGGTTTTCCGCCTCGTCCCAAACCACGCTCTGCGGCCCGTCTATCACCGCCGCGGCCACTTCCTCGCCGCGATGCGCCGGCAAACAGTGCATGAACAACGCGTCCGGCTTGGCCAGCTTCATCAGCTCCGGCGTCACCTGATAGTCGCGGAAGGCCTCCAGGCGCGCCTCTTTCTCCGCCTCGAAACCCATGCTGGTGAACACATCGGTGGTCACCAAATCCGCGCCGGACGCCGCGTGGCTGGCGCTATGGCTGGGTTCGAAATGCTCGGGGCCGTAGTGCTGACCATCCAAAGCCTTGAGTTCGAAGCCCACCGGCGTGGCCACCTTGAGTTTGAAACCCAGGATTTTGGCCGCCTGCAGCCAAGTGCGGCAGACATTGTTGCCGTCGCCTATCCAGGCCACGGTTTTTCCCTTTATCGAGCCGCGCTGCTCGATGAAGGTAAAAATGTCAGCCAGGATCTGGCACGGGTGGTACTCGTTGGTCAGGCCATTGATCACCGGCACCTTGGAGTGCGCGGCCAGACGCTGCACCAGCGCCTGCTCGTAGGTGCGGATCATGATGATGTCGCTCATCCGGGACAGCACGCGGGCGGTATCCTCGATGGGCTCGCCGCGGCCCATCTGCGAGCTTTGCGAGTCCAGGAACATCGCGTGGCCGCCCAGTTGCGCCATGCCCGCCTCGAAAGACACGCGGGTACGGGTGGAATTCTTCTCGAACACCATGGACATCACCTTGCCGACGAGCGGCTGGTACAACTGGCCGTCGCTACGTCGTCGCTTCAGGACCTTGCTGCGCTCAAAGAGGTGGCGATATTCCTCGTGGGTCAGGTCGCTGAATTGCAGGTAATGCCTAGGGGACGTCATGGTGCTCCATTTCAAAAAAAAAGCCACCGCGCGTTCGACACCGTTTCAGTGTCCTTCATGCGCGATGGCACATTACTACACGCTGGTCTCAAGTCATTCACAGGCGTCGCAAACATGTCTACGCAAAGCGCATGATTTACATAATTGCGACAAGAGTTATATTTATCGGAAATCAGCCTGTCTGACAAGCATTCATTTGAACAAGGCGCGTCCCGGCAGTTGCGCCAGCTCCCCTTCTTTGAGCACCCGCAGCAAAAACTCCCCGCCGTCTTCGGCCAAACCGTGCATTTCTATGGATTTCTGGGTTTTTTGCAGTCGCGCCAAATAGGCGAGGATGGTGTCGTCTATCACCTGACCGGGCACCAACACCGGAATGCCGGGAGGATACGGCACAATCTGGTCGCAGCAGACGCGCCCAACCAGCGCCGCGTTGGGACGGCCGTCGTCGTCCAGCAGCGGCAGTCGCTCGCCGGCCTCGTAGAAAGCGTCGCGCGGCAAGCTGGCCAGCCGGGAAAACCGCGGTATCTCCGGCATCCGCCCCAGCGGCCGCGGCGGGCGCTTTTCCTTGGCCAGGCGCAGCATCGCGTCATATAGCCGCGATACCTTGCTGCGGGTGGTGCCCAGGGTCAGCAGCAGCGTGATGGTGCTGAACGTGGATTTCTCCACTTGGATGTTGTAGCGCTCGAACAGCGCCTGCTGCAGCTCGTCGGCCGTGAAGCCGGACTGAGTGATGTCCACGGTCAGCTTGGTGGGGTCCAGTTGGATGCCGTCCTCGCGCACCTCCTCCGGCAACAAATCCGACAGCTCCAGCACCCGGAAGGCGCCGGTGGAGTTGATCTTGTCGCGCAACTCCTGCGCCAGCTTCAGCGTGCGATCCAGCAGCCGGTAACCTTCCATCACCGCCTGCTTGCGCGCCACGTCCAGGCTGGCGATCAGGTTGTACTGCGGGCTGGTTGACGCATGCATATTGAAGTTTTCCCGGAACAGGTGGGCGTCGAAGCCGGGATCGTTGACGTGAATCATGCTGGCCTGTGAGAACGCGGACAGCACCTTATGCGTACTCTGGGTCACATAGTCGGCTCCGGATTCCAGCGCCGTAGGCCGAAACGCCGGATGAAAGCGGGCGAAGCCGTACCAGGCTTCGTCGACGATGACCTTGATACCCTGCTCGTGCGCGGCCTCGATGATGGGCTTCAGGTCGTAGCGCAGGCCGTCGTAGGTGCAGGAAGTCAGAATCAGCACCCTCGCGTCGGGATTGGCGTCGATGGCGGCGAAGATGGTTTCCTTGGGCACCGGGCCGAAAATGCCGAACTGCTTGTTGATGGAGGAATCCAGATACACCGGCAGCGCGCCGGACAGGATCACGCCGTGGTGCACCGATTTGTGACAGTTTCGGTCCAACAGCAACTTGTCGCCGGGCGCCAGCAGTGTCTGAAAGATCACCTTGTTGGAGGTGGAGGTGCCGTTAGTGGCGAAGTAAGTGCGCTTGGCGCCGAAGGCCTTGGCCGCCAGCATCTGCGCCTCCTCGATCACGCCGGTCGGGTGCAGCAGCGAATCCAGCATCGGCACCGACACCGACAGATCGGCGCGCAGCATGCTTTCACCGACGAAATCATGAAAATCGCCCACCCAGGGGCTGCCTTTCAAGGAATCGCCGCCGGAATGCCCGGGCGTGTGCCAGGAATCCTTGGCCATGCGCACGTATTGCTTGAGTTTGTCGTAGAACGGCGTCGCCGACTTCTCCGCCAGCTCCGCGGACAGAATGCGAAACCAGCCGTGAAAATCCAGCTCGTCGCGATAGAAATAACCGTCCACCGCGTGGCTGGCCAAGTCCTCCACCAACGCGCGCTCGTCATCGTCGAACAACAAAACGTAGAGTGAAATTTCCGGACGGAAGGCGCTGATGCGGTTGGCCAATTGGGCCGCCGGCTGGCTGACGCCCTTTTCCTGCAACTGCTTGTCCACCAGCACGACCTGAACGTCGCCATCGCGGGCGATCAAATCCAGCGCGTCCTGACTGCGCGCAACGCCGACGAAGGTCAGACCGTAAGGGTTTTCCAGCCGGACCGCGGCGGCGCCCAGTCCGGCCAGCACATCGGCCTGCCATTTGGCGTCGTCGCTGACCACCAGCACTCGGCTAACGGGTGTCATGATTGGGTTTCTCCTGTTGATGTTGCTTTGCGCTGTTATTAATGGATTTGTCTGCCTAAGTCGCTCGCGCAATTTCGCTTGTTTTTATATTTGCCTATCCTATCCACATCCGTGCGTCGGCGTCATTTTGCAGTCGCACATCAGGGTTTCCCCATATTCAACGCAAGCTCGGCGCGGCCAGACAAGGCCGCCCCCCTTGCGGTACAATCGCCGCCATGCTGACCCCTGCTGAAAAAGACGCCATTCGCGACCATTACCGGACCATAGCCGACAACCTGCCGGGCTTTCGCCCGCGCGCCGCGCAACGCCGCATGCTGGCGGAAATCGCCAACGCCCTGTCGCGCAGCAAGGATAAGGAAGGCGACGACTGGCCGGAACGCGCCGGCGAAAGCATCACCGTAATCGAAGGCCCCACCGGGGTTGGCAAAAGCCTGGCCTATCTGCTGGCCGGGGGCGTGATGGCCAAATCCCGCGCCAAAAAACTGGTGGTCACCAGCGCCACCGTCGCCTTGCAGGAACAGCTGGTCAACCGCGACCTGCCCTTCGTCGTCGAGAACAGCGGCCTGCCGCTCACCTTCGCGCTGGCCAAGGGCCGCGGCCGCTACCTGTGCCCGCAACGCATCTACGCGCTAACCGCTGAAAACGCCCAGGGCCAGCTGTTGGACCTGGACCCGACGCTGGCGCTGTGGGACCGCAAGCCGGAGGCCGGCGAAATCGAAACCCTGCGCCAGCTGGCCGACGCCTTCTACTACCGCCGCTGGAACGGCGACCGCGACGCCTGGGACAGCGTGATAGACGACAGTTTGTGGTCCCGCGTCACCAACGACCGCCACGGCTGCCTCAAGGCCGCCTGTCCGAACCGGCCGGAATGCCCGTTCTACCTGGCGCGCGACGTGCTGGAAAACGTGGACGTGGTGGTGGCCAATCACGACCTGATGTTGGCCGACGTGTCCATGGGCGGCGGCGTGATCCTGCCCGCGCCGGAAGAAAGTTACTACTGTATCGACGAGGCGCACCACCTGGCCAAAAAGGCGGTCAACCAGTTTTCCGCCGAACACTCCTTGGCTCAAGCCATGTCCTGGCTGGACAAAGTGGCCGCCGCCGCCATCCGCGTGGAAGCGCTGACCAACAAGGTGGACATCGTCAGTCAGGCGATTGAAGCCGCCAGCGCCTGCAGCGAAACCTTGACCGAATGGCTGTGGCTGCTGGAAGGCGAAGACGCGCTGGCCGCCTCCAGCGACAATCTGGAACCCACCTGGCTGATAGAAGACGGCGTGCTCCCGGAACGCTTCCAGGGCCCCACCGCCAATATGGCCACCTCGGCGCGCTCCCTGTTCAAGCAACTGAGCCAGCTCACCGACGCGCTGGGCGAAGCGCGCAAGGACAAGGGCGGCGAGGCGGCGCAAGTCGACAAGACCGCTTCCGACCTAGGCTTTCTCACCGCGCGCGCCGAGCAGTTGCTGGCGGTGTGGGAGTTGTTCGAGAAGGAAACCGAGCCCACCAGCCCGCCCATCGCCAAATGGATCACCCGCCGCGCCGAAGGCAAGGGGGACTACCTGTTCTCCGCATCGCCTGTCAGCGCCGCCGCCAGCCTGGCCGCCAACCTGTGGCGCCGCGCCGCCGGCGCCATCCTGACTTCGGCCACGCTGCGTTCGCTAGGCGAATTCGAACTGCTGCTGTCGCAAACCGGCCTCAAGTGGATGCCGGAAGTCAGCTGTGTGGCGCTGGATTCCCCGTTCAACTTCGGAGAACAGGGCGAGCTTTATCTGCCCCCCATGCTGGCCAGCCCCAAGGACGCCGGCGGTCATACCCGCGAAATCGTCGAATGGCTGCCCAAACTGATCGACCTCAAGGAGCCGGTCGGCACCCTGGTGCTGTTCTCTTCCCGCAAACAAATGCAAGACGTCGCCGCCGGCCTGCCGGCCGCGCTGCGCGAGCGGCTGCTGATTCAGGGCGAAATCCCCAAGAGCCTGCTGATCGAACAACACCATCAACGACTGAAACAGAGCGAGCCCAGCGTGATTTTCGGCCTGGACTCCTTCTCCGAAGGGCTGGACCTGCCCGGCGAAAGCTGCGTGCACGTGATTATTGCCAAGCTGCCGTTCGCCATGCCGGACGACCCGGTGGGCAAAACCCTGTCTCGCTGGATAGAGAAGCGCGGCGGCAACCCCTTCATCGAACTGACGGTGCCGGAAGCCTCGATCAAGCTGGTGCAGGCCGTCGGCCGCCTGATTCGCACCGAGCGCGATTACGGCCGCGTCACCATTTTGGACAACCGGCTGCAAAAACAAAGCTACGGCAAGCGGCTGCTCGCCTCGCTGCCGCCATTCAAGCGCATCTGATTTTCGGGTAAAATACTAAATATTCAGCAACAAACAAAACGCCTGAACATAAAACGCCAAGCGCAAATCGCTTAGCAGACGATAAAAAACAGGCTAAACCAAAAGCAAACACTCCGGTCCACCGCCATGATCTGCAATCCATACGAAATAGTCATCCAGGGCATCACTTCCGAAGGGCGCACCTTTCGCCCCAGCGACTGGGCCGAACGCCTGGCCGGCATCCTAGCCTCCTTCGACGATCAAAAGCTGCACTACCACGCCCATGTCCGCCCGATGATGCTGGATGGCGTGCGCTGTGTGGCGGTGGATAAGAAACTGGAAAAAATCAGCCCCCAGGTGTTTTGCTTTCTAATGGATTTCGCCAAGGACAACGACCTGCGCATCGTCGATTGCCGCACCCTGCTGGACGAGGTCTACCCGAACCAATTCTTGGCGTAATTACAACACCACACCTGTCCGATTTATCTTTAAGCAACAGATTAGCAACATCCACGTCATATTTTGTGGCTAAACTAAGACAAGTGTTGTGGCGACACCGCAGTTTGGTTTGTTAAGAAACCTTGCGCGACATGGAGCCGACACCCGGATTAATTAAAGCAAAACAGACTTGGAGTATTCATGATGCAAAAGAAAAATCTGGCAGCTCTGGTTGCCGCGATGTTCGCCTTGCCCGTTGTCGCCCACGCTGACGTGACCATCTACGGTTTCCTGAGCGGCGGCATCGAATCGTCCAAAGCCACCGGCTCCGGCGGTTCCGAGTACAGCAGCCGCACCCGCATCGTCGACCACAACTCCCGCATCGGCTTCAAGGGTTTTGAAGACATCGGCGGCGGCACCAAGGCAATCTGGCAGGTGGAAAACAGCCTGCGCAACTTCGAACAAGGCGGCACCAACGACAAGGGACAAACCGCGTCCTTCGCCACCCGCAACTCCTTCATCGGCATCGACAACGGCGACTTCGGCCGCGTACTGCTGGGCCAACACGACTCCGCTTACAAGATGTTCACCGGCAGCGGCAACAGCGCGCTGGGTACCGACCTGCTGGTCAACACCACCGCCGACAACTTCGGCAGCAGCTCGGTCAACAGCCGCGGCGAAGCCCGCTTGGCCAACTCGGTTCACTACTTCTCCCCGAGCTGGGCCGGCTTCAAGCTGGGCGCGTCCTGGGGCGTGGATGAAAACCGCGTGTCCGGCAACGACTCCAAGCGCATCTCCCTGGGCTTGGGCTACACCTGGCAAGGCCTGAACCTGGCCGCTGGCTGGGATCGCCAGTACGATACGGCGGTGAAAGCCAACACCAACTCCTACAACACCTCCAGCAGCAACAGCCCGGCGGTGTTGTCGCTGAACTCCGGCAAGAACGTCACCTTCTACAGCCTGGCAGCCAGCTACAAGTTCGACTTCGGCACCTTCGTCGGCGGCAACTACGAATGGGGCACCTTCGACCAAGTCGGCGGTGGTCAGCTGAAGCAGGACAACTGGCTGATCGCGTTGGGCCAGGACTTTGGCGCAGCTTCGCTCAAGCTGTCCTACGGCCAGCTGGGCACCTTGAAAAATGTCGGCGCCGGCGTCAACGGCGACGATTTCAAGGCCAAGCAATGGACTCTGGGCGGCACTTACAATCTGTCCAAAACCACCCAAGTGCTGGCTTACTACACCAAGATCAGCAACAACGCCAAAGCCAAGGCCAACTTCGCCAACAACCCGGTATACGATACCGGTTTGGGCACCAGCGATGCGGCTCTGACCGCCGGCAACGACCCGCAAGCCTTCGGCGTGGGCTTCAAGATCGCTTTCTGATCCTGAACAACTTGCGTTCCAATCACGCCGCCGGCATTGCCGGCGGCGTTTTTCATTTGCACAGGCTGGCGCGC
Organism: Chromobacterium sp. W521; assembly: GCF_052805975.1. NCBI lineage: Bacteria > Pseudomonadati > Pseudomonadota > Betaproteobacteria > Neisseriales > Chromobacteriaceae > Chromobacterium > Chromobacterium sp. W521. The sequence continues at coordinate 95,838 of NZ_JBRBAF010000003.1, read as the reverse complement.
AACGCCTCAATCGCATAGCGTACTTTCGCAGGCTGGATGTCGCGGCGCGGCGTCACCGCGTAGATCGCCAGCGGCGGCAGGCTCCACTCCGGCAATACCCGCAGCAGACGACCGTCGGCCAACTCTTGCCGTATCTCGGGTTCCGGCTGCACCGCCACGCCCATGCCGGCCAGCACGAACTGGCGTGCGGCGACGATGTTGTTACTGACCAGCCTCGCGTCCGGCTCGAGGGTAAAGCGGCTTCCATCCGCATGCTCGAACGCCAACCAACCCAGTTTGCGATCCGATAAAGCCACCCATTGCAACGAGGACAATTGCTCCGGCCGCGTGATCGCCGGCTGGCGGGCAAGATAAGCCGGCGACGCGCACAGCACATTGGGCCAGTCCGCCAGATGGCGCGCCACCAGGCTGGAGTCCTTGAGCACCCCGGCGCGCAGCGCCAGATCGATGCGGTTGTCCACCAGATCTATCATCTCATCGTGGAAAAACAGCCGCAGCTTCAGACCCGAGTGCGCGCTCAATAAAGGCGTCAGCGCCTCGCTCAATAAGGCGCCGGCAAAGCCTGTGGGCGCGGCGATGCGCAGCTCGCCCACCGGCGCGTCTCGCAGCTCCAGCAGCCGCTGCTCGGCCAGCTGCGCCGCCGCCAGCATGTCGGCGCAGCCCTGATAGAACAGGCTGCCCGCCTCGGTCAACGTCAACTTGCGGGTAGTCCGGTGCAGCAGACTGACGCCATGCTGCTGCTCCAGCTTGCTGATATGCTGGCTCACCGCCGATGGCGTCATGCCCAGCTCGCGGGCCGCGCCGTTCATCGACCCCTTATCCACCACCATGGCGAAAACCGCCATGCGTCGTAATGCATCCATTTATTAAGCCCAACTAAACTATCAATGCCATTTTTGCTGGATTATCGCCCTATAATCAAGCTGCTATTCTGAACGCCATCAAACTTCATTATGTTTGGGGCCCTCGTAAAACCATTACGTCAGGGTTTTCGGCCCCCTGTTTATCGCGAAAAGGAATCCCATGAAAATCGCACTGATCGGCGCCAGCGGCTTTGTCGGCTCGGCCATCCTGCAAGAACTGCTGTCCCGCAACCATCAAGTCAGCGCCATCGTCAGCAATCTGTCCAAACTGCCGCAACACCCGCAGTTGAGCGGCGTCGCCGCTGACGCCTACCAAGCCGGCCAGATCGCCGCCGCCGTAGCCGGCCACGACGCCGTGGTCAGCGCCTTCAACCCCGGCTGGGACAAGGCCGATATCCAGGCGCTGGCGGTGAAGGGCCACGACGCCATCGTCGCCGGCGTCAAGCAAGCCGGCGTCAAGCGCTTCCTGGAAGTGGGCGGCGCCGGCAGCCTGGAAGTGGCGCCCGGCGTGCAACTGGTAGACACTCCGGAATTTCCGGCGGAATGGAAAGAAGGCGCGCTGGGCGTGCGCGAAGCATTGCGTCGCCTGCGCGAGGAAAGCACGCTGGACTGGACCTTCGTCTCGCCGCCGGCCTTCCTCCATCCCGGCGAGCGCACCGGCAAATACCGGCTGGGCGGCGATCAATTGCTGTTCAACGGCGACAAGCCGGCTGACATCAGCGTGGAAGACCTGGCCGTGGCCATCGTCGACGAGCTGGAAAAACCACAGCATCTGCGCCGCCGCTTCACCGCCGCCGCAGTCTAAACCCCAAGCCCGGCTCGCCCGGGCTTTTTCATGCCCCGCCCCCTCCTCGCCTTGCGCAAAGGGCCTCCCGCCCGCCCGGCCCATGCCGTCCGAATGCGAAGCGGTTTCAACTCGCCGAACCCCCAACGCAACTTAGTCCTGACTCTATAATTCTAAATTGACAGCGGCCTCCAGCTTGTCTAGATTGCCCGGCTGCCGCAAGATGGCGGTGCGCAGGCACGCCCGGCGCCCCAGCCATGTGAAACCATGACAACGACAATAATAAGGACGGCCCAGGCCATCCTCACAACAACCCGGTTACCGGGACACAGCCCTTAAAGAGAAGCATTATGGCCATCAGTGTTTTTGATTTGTTCAAGATAGGCATCGGCCCATCCAGCTCCCACACAGTTGGACCGATGCGCGCCGCGCGCCAATTCATCGCCCGGCTGGAAAAAGACGAGTTGCTCACACAAACCGCCAGTGTGCGCGCCGAAATGTTCGGCTCGCTGGGCGCGACCGGCAAGGGCCACGGCACCGACGTTGCGGTGTTGCTGGGCCTGCAGGGCGAGCAACCCGACCTGGTAGACACCGACGCGGTGGACGGCATGCTGGCCGCCATTCGCGCAAGCAAGGCCATCGCGCTGCTGGGCAAGCACACCGTGCCCTTCGTCGAGGGCGAGCACCTGATCCTGCACAAGAAGAAAACCCTGCCTTACCACCCCAACGGCATGATTTTCGAAGCCTTCGACGCCGCCGGCGCCAGCCTGTCCAAGCGCGCTTATTATTCTGTGGGCGGCGGCTTCGTGGTCGACGAGGCCGCCATCGACGCCGGCTTTACCCCGCCGGGGGTCACCGAGCTCAAGCACCCGTTCAAGAGCGCGGCGGAATTGCTGGCCTTGTGCCAGCGCCACAGCAAATCCATCAGCCAGATCATGCTGGAGAACGAGCTGGCCTGGCGCAGCGAGGAACAAGTGCGCGCCGAGCTGCTGAAAATCTGGCAAGTGATGCAGGACTGCGTCAAGCGCGGCTGCGAGCGCGAAGGCATCCTGCCCGGCGGCATGAAAGTCAAACGCCGCGCCGCCGACATGCACCGCAAACTGCTGGCCTCGCCGGAAGCAGCGCTGCGCGACCCGCTGACGGTCATGGACTGGGTCAATCTGTACGCGCTGGCGGTCAATGAGGAAAACGCAGGCGGCGGCCGCGTGGTGACCGCGCCCACCAACGGCGCGGCCGGCATCATCCCGGCGGTGATGCACTATTACGCCCGCTTCGTGCCCGGCGCCAGCGACGACGGCATCGTGCGTTTCCTGCTCACCGCCGGCGCCATCGGCGTGCTCTTCAAACTCAACGCCTCCATCTCCGGCGCCGAAGTAGGCTGCCAAGGCGAGGTGGGCTCGGCCTGCTCGATGGCCGCCGGCGCCTTGGCCGAAGTGCTGGGCGGCACCCCGGAACAGGTGGAAAACGCCGCCGAGATTGGCATGGAACACAATCTGGGTCTGACCTGCGACCCGGTGGGCGGCCTGGTGCAAGTGCCCTGCATCGAGCGCAACGCGATGGCCTCGGTCAAGGCCATCAACGCGGCGCGCATGGCGCTGCGCGGCGACGGCCAGCATTTCGTGTCGCTGGACCGGGTTATCAAGACCATGCGCGACACCGGCATGGATATGAGCACCAAGTACAAGGAAACCGCTCGCGGCGGCCTGGCCATCAACGTCATCGAAGTGCCGGTGAATATTGTTGAGTGCTGAGCCGCTGGCCTGTTAGCATCAAAGCCGATGGCGCTTGCGCGCCGTCGGCTTTTTTTACGACCTCATCCCGTGAAACACGAACCCGCCATGCATCACATCGTCACCGCCAGACTGCAACTGCGCCCGCTGCACGCCAGCGACGCCCCTTTCATGCTCAAGCTGCTGAACGAGCCGGCCTTCATCGCCAATATCGGCGACAAAAACGCCCACGACCTGCTCGGCGCGCTGCGCTATATCGAGGAGGGCCCGCAAGCCAGCTACCGCAAGCACGGCCACGGCCTGTTGCTGGTGGAGCGGCTAGAGGACGGCGTTCCAGTCGGCATCTGCGGTCTGGTCAAGCGCGAAGGCCTGGCCTATCCGGACATCGGCTACGCCTTTCTGGAACAATTCTGGGGCAGCGGCTACGCCAGCGAAGCCGCGCAGGCCGCCATAGAACATGGCCGCGAGCAGTTGGGGCACGAAGTGGTGGTCGGCATCACCGCGCCGCACAATCAGGCGTCCATCCGCGTGCTGGAGAAAATCGGCCTGCGTTATCAGGGCCGGATCGAACTGCCCGGCATTGACGGCGACAGCTGCTATTTCGTGCCGCCTGGGCTCTTAAAGCCCGCTCGCGATCTGGCTAGCTAAGGCGAGACAAGACGAAAACGGCTGAGAAATTCGAAACCGTGTTCAACACCGTATCGCCAACGCGCAGCAGATCGTGCCCATATTGGATCAGCCGGCCTGAAACGCCGCCGGCCGCAACCAGCGCCGGCACAGCAACACGCCCAGCGCGGCGGCAACGGCCGACATCGCGAACGTCGTCGCCATGCCGCCATGCGGCCACACCAGCCCGCCGATCAGACCGCCGGCGCTGCCGCCGACGCCAAACGAGGCGATGATGTAAAAGCCTTGAGCGCGACCGTGATGATGTGGGTCGAACATACGATGGATCAGCCCCACCGAGGCCGCGTGGTGCAGGCCGAAAGTCAGCGCGTGCAGCAACTGCGCGCTGATCGCCACCCACGCCAGCTGCGCGGCGGCGGCGATCAGCGCGAAACGCAGCACCGCCGCCGCTAGCGACAACAGCATCAGCGTTTCCAGGCGGGCGCGCCCCATGATCTTGGGCATCAGCAGGAATACCGCCACCTCGCTGACCACGCCCAGGCCCCACAGCATGCCGATCGCGCCTTGCTCGTAGCCCGCCTGTTTCAAGCCGATGGAAAAAAAGGTGTAGTAAGGCCCGTGAGCGAAGGCCATCAGGAAACAACAGCCAAACAGGGCCATTACCTCAGGCCGCCGCAGCGTAGCGGCCATTGATGTCGACTGCCCGTTCTTGCGTTCAGCGGCCACCTCCGGCACCCGCCAGGCCGCCGCCGCCACCAGCCCCAACAACGCGCAGAGCGCCCACGGCAGATTGCCGATGCCGATGAGGTCCAGCAGCAAGCCGCCGCTCATCGCCAAACAAACAAAACCTATCGAGCCCCAGACCCGCACCCGGCTGTAACGCCCCGGCTGCGCGCGCGTCAGGTGGGCTGTACTGGCCTCCACCAGGGGCAGCGCCGCCGCCCAGAAAAAATGCGACACGGCCAGGCTGACGAACACCCACCAGAAGGCGCGGTCCAGCCCTACCAGCAGAAAGGCCGCCGCCGACAACAGAGAAGTCGTCAAGATGATGGCGCGCCGGCGTCCGCGCCGATCCGCCAACCAGCCCCAAAAGCCCGGCGCGACAATACGCGCCAACGTGGACAAGGCCATCAACACCGAGATCTGCCAGGCAGAGAAGGACAGCGACTCCAGATACAGCCCCCAGAACGGGCTGAACAGGCCCTGAAAGGCGAAATAGCTGAAATAGAACAGGCTGAACGGCAACAGGGATACAACGGGTGACGCGGAAGACGGCATGATGTGAAGCTCGGCCCTTAAGCGGACTCCTGGTTGAAAACGTAAAACGGCGCGCGGAATAGCGCAGCGGACTTTGAACAGGCTCTCAGAACTGCCCTTTGAACTTGCCGATCTCCCGCCGCGCCTTCTTGGTGGGACGCCCATCGCCGTGCGGGAAACTGGCGCGCTCCGCTTTCAACAGCAACTGCTGCTCCTCGCGCGCGCGTTGCGAAGCCTCGTCCTCGCGGTAGAGCAGCCGCGCCTCCTGCGCCGGGCGGCGCTGGGTGCTCAGCGCCAGCACCTCGACTCGGTACTCCAGCTGATTGATGCGCATCACCAGTTGGTCGCCCTCCTTGACCACCCGCGACGCCTTGACTCTGTCGCCGTTGACCTGCACCCGCCCCAATTCCAGCGCTTCGTGCGCGAGTTGCCGCGTCTTGAAGAAACGAGCCGCCCACAACCATTTGTCGAGACGGACCTTGCCAGCGTCCTCGCCCGAGGCCGCCATCTAGAGCACGCTCCATTCGGCGGAGGCCAATCCATCCAGCTTCAAACTAAGCTTGTCGCCGGAACGCACCGCCGCCACGCCCTCCGGCGTGCCGGTATAGATCAGATCGCCGGCTTGCAGGCCGTAGATCCGCGACAGATAGGCGATGATGGCCGCCACCGGGAACAACATCAGCCCGGTATCGCCTTGCTGACGCAGCGCCCCGTTAACGCGCAACTCGAAGCTCAGCCGCTGCGGGTTGGCCACCTGAGCCGCCGGTGTCAGCCGGGACAGGCAGGCGGCGGTGGGAAAGCCCTTGGCCTTGGTCCAGGGATGGCCCTTGCTCTTGGCCGCCGATTGCACATCGCGCGCCGTCATGTCCAGACCGATGCCGTAGCCGGCCACATGATCCAGCGCTTCCGATTCCGCAATATCGCGGCCGCCCTTGCCTATCAGCAACACCAGTTCGCACTCGTGGTGCACATCGCTGGAATAGTCGGGCAGACGCAACGGCTCGCCCTCGCCGGCCAGCGCCGAAGTGGGTTTCAAGAACACCAGCGGCTCGTCTTCCAGCGGGTTGTTCAACTCCGCCGCGTGCGCGGCGTAATTGCGCCCAATGCAGAAGATGTTGCCCACCGCGACGTCCTCTTCGCCCAAGCGCGCCTTGAATGCCGACATGACCATCCTTTCCCGTTCAGTCCAACGTCAATTTAATCTTCGCGATTATCCCATAATTTCCATCCTCCCGGCATGCCAGGCCGAAAGGACAGCTAGGCAGATTGTGCACTGCGGCAACAAGATGCGACTTTCGACGCGCCTTATCGTCCTCCTCCCGGTGAAAATGTCATGCAACCCTGTTACAGTCATGGCGTACCTTGCGACCGCACACTTTGTTACACGGTCCAATGCAGGAAAGCTTCGATAACGCTTCGGCACGTTTCAGGAGACAGCTTTGACCCAAGAAAGTACAAACCCGCTGGATAGTTTCTTCGCCAGCCTATCCGAGGCCAACCAACAATGGATGCAGCAGTTCGTCAACAACATGCCGCTGCCCCCGCAACCTGGAAATGCTGAATTGCCGCTGGCCAACGCCTGGGGCGCCATGCTCAGCAACGCCGGTCAGTTGTTCGCCTGGCAAAGCAGCCTGTATCAGCAGCAGATGAATCTGTGGTCTCAGTTCCTGGGCCAGGCGCCCGCCGCCAACGGCGACGCCTCGGCGAAAAAGGGCGACCGCCGCTTCGCCTCTCCGGAATGGGACGAACACCCGTTCTATCACTTCCTCAAGCAGGGCTATCTGCTCACCAGCAAGTGGATGACCGAGCTGGTGGACAACGCCCAGCTGGAGGAAGAGGCCAAGGACAAGCTGGCCTTCGCCACCCGCCAATACCTGGACGCGGTCTCCCCCAGCAACTTCATGCTGACCAACCCGGACGTAATGAAACGGGCGATAGAGACCAAGGGTGAAAGCCTGGTCGACGGCATGAAGAACATGCTGGAGGACTTCCAGAAGGGGCACATCTCGATGTCGGACGAAAGTCAGTTCGAGATCGGCAAGAACATCGTGGTCACCCCGGGCCAAGTGGTGTTCCGCAATGAATTGATCGAACTGATCCAGTACACCCCCACCACCGGCCAAGTCTACGAAAAGCCGCTGCTGATCGTGCCGCCCTGCATCAACAAGTACTACCTGATGGACCTGCAGCCGGACAACTCCATGGTGCGCCACTTCGTGGCCCAGGGTTACCGCGTGTTCCTGATCAGCTGGCGCTCGGCGGAACCGGAGATGAAGCATTTCACCTGGGAAAGCTATATCGAGAAAGGCGTGATCGCCGCGGCGGAAACCGTGCGCAAGATCAGCAAGCAGGACAGCATGAACGCGCTGGGCTTCTGTGTCGGCGGCGTCATCCTGACCACCACCCAGTGCGTGCTGCAGGCCCGCGGGCTCAAGTATTTCGACTCCACCACCTTTATGACTTCGCTGATAGACCACGCCGAGCCGGGCGAGATCTCCTACTTCATCGACGAGAACCTGGTTGCCAGCCGCGAAGCCAAAATCGCCGCCGGCGGCATCATCAGCGGCAAGGAGATTGGCCGCACCTTCGCCAGCCTGCGCGCCAACGACCTGGTGTGGAACTACGTGGTCAACAACTACCTGCTGGGCAAAACGCCGGCGCCGTTCGACCTCCTATACTGGAACAACGACGCGGTGGACCTGCCGCTGCCGATGCACACCTTCATGCTGCGCCAGTTCTACATGAACAACGCGCTGACCAAACCAGGCTCCATCACCTTGTGCGGCGTGCCCATCGACGTTTCCAAGATCGACATCCCGGTCTACATTTTCGCCGCGCGCGAAGACCACATCGTGCTGTGGAGTTCCGCCTACTCCGGCATTCACTACTTGACCGGCGCGCCGTCCCGGCGCTTCGTGCTGGGCGCCTCCGGCCATATCGCCGGCTCGATCAACCCGGTGACCAAGGACAAGCGCAATTACTGGGTCAACGACAAGCTGCCGGAACACTCGGACGCCTGGCTGGAAACCGCGGAAAGCCGCCCCGGCAGCTGGTGGAAGGACTGGGACGCCTGGCTGGCTCCGCAATCCGGCAAGAAAGTCGCCGCGCCCAAGAGCCTGGGCAGCAAAGACTTCCCGCCGCTGCAAGCGGCGCCGGGCAGCTATGTGCTGGCCAAGGCCATGCCCAGCGTGGTGGCCAGCCTGCAGTAAACGCTTGTTTACGATCGGCAACGCGTCGGCGGGATAGGGTCAAGAAACTAGAACACCGCCCAAGCCGACGCGCCTTGCCACAGCCGTAAAACCGAGTTTTGTCAGTCATTCCAAAGACGCGCCGCCGACCGCTTCCAACGCCGGCGGCGCGTTGGCCGACACACCGACCTTCGCGGTCACATTGAAGAGAGACGGAGAAAAACATGGAAGTCGTGATTGTCGCAGCAACCCGCACCGCCATCGGCAGCTTTGGCGGCGCGCTGGCCAAGATCCCGGCCCCGGAACTGGGCGCCACCGTCATCAAATCGCTGCTGGCTCAAACCGGCCTGAAACCGGAAGACGTCAGCGAAGTCATTCTCGGACAAGTGCTGACCGCCGGCAGCGGCCAGAACCCGGCTCGCCAGGCCTTGATCAAGGCCGGCCTGCCCGTCACCACTCCGGCCACCACTCTCAACGTAGTCTGCGGCTCCGGTCTGCGCGCCGTTCACTTGGGCGCTCAAGCCATCGCCAACGGCGACGCCGACATCGTCATCGCCGGCGGTCAGGAAAACATGTCCTTGTCGCCGCACATCCTGCCCGGCTCGCGCGATGGTTTCCGCATGGGCAACGCTCAACTGATCGACACCATGGTCAACGACGGCCTGACCGACGCCTACAACGCCTATCACATGGGCATCACCGCCGAAAACGTGGCGGAGAAGTACGGCATCGGCCGCGAAGAGCAGGACGCGCTGGCGCTGGCCTCGCAGCAACGCGCCGCCGCCGCGCAGAAAGCCGGCAAGTTCAAGGACGAGATCACCCCGGTACTGGTGCCGCAGCGCAAAGGCGATCCGGTCGCTTTCGACAACGACGAGTTCATCAAGCACGACGCCAGCGCCGAAGGCTTGGCCAAACTGCGCGCCGCCTTCAAGAAAGAAGGCACCGTCACCGCCGGCAACGCTTCCGGCATCAATGACGGCGCCGCCGCGGTGCTGCTGATGTCGGCGCAGAAGGCCGACCAGCTGGGCCTGAAGCCGCTGGCCGCGATCAAGGCTTACGCGCTGACCGGCTGCGCGCCGGAAATCATGGGCATAGGCCCGGTGGCCGCCACCCGCAAGGCGCTGGACAAAGCCGGCTGGAAGGTGGAGGAACTGGACCTGGTGGAAGCCAACGAAGCCTTCGCCGCTCAGGCGCTGGGCGTGGCGCGCGAACTGGGCTGGGGCCCGGACAAGGTCAACGTCAACGGCGGCGCCATCGCGCTGGGCCATCCGATCGGCGCTTCCGGCTGCCGCGTGCTGGTCACCCTGCTGCATGAAATGCAGCGCCGCGACGCCAAGAAGGGCCTGGCCACGCTGTGCATCGGCGGCGGCATGGGCGTGGCGCTGGCGGTGGAACGTCGCTAAGCCGTTTCGCGCAAACAAAAAACCCACCGGAGCCGGTGGGTTTTTTTGTACTCGCGGGCAGGTTCAGCCTGAGCGCGCATTGTCGCCATGCTGGAGCAGGAATGCCATATTCAGTTCCAGCGGCGCGCCCAGCCACATGGCGAAATCGCTGTGATCCTCTACATCGTCGCCAGTCAGCGGGTGCAGCAGCACGCTCAGCCCCTCCCGGTTCAACATCAGCCACGGCACGATTTGGCCAAACAAAGCCGGCGCAAAAGCGATCTGGTAAGCGCCCACCGGGTGCGGCCCGTAAGCCTGCTCGCGCCAGCGCCCCAACTCCACCTCGAAGCGCTGCGCCACTGCCTCGCGCAGCCGCCGCGCCGCCGGCTGCTGCTTTGCGTCGTAATAGACATGGGCGTGATAGCCCGTCACCTCGAATGCCTGCTGCATCGTTTGCTCCCGTGCTCTAAGAACCTGTTTACGATCTGCTACGCATCGGTGATACGGCGTTGAAAGCGGCTTCAAAATGCTCATGTGCCGTGTGTACACTCCGCTTTTTCAGCCGTTTTCGCCTTGCCTCGCCATTGCTCGCGAGATCGTAAACAGGTGCTAAGTCCGCGCTCACGGCGACTGGACCCGAACAAAGCCTGTAAAGCTATCGTTCCCGCCGCAAAAAATCAAGACGGCATATTCCGACCCGGACACATGTCCACGCCCTGAAACCGTCCCCGCCAAACAAAAACCTCCTGGCCGCGATGGCAGGAGGTCTGGACGATTGGCCGGCCCGCTGGCCGGCGTAGACGGTCGGATGGACCACCGTGAAGGAAAACAGCGCATGGATCAAAACCAGCGAGGCGCTCAGCACATCAAGCCAGCCGCATCGCCGCAGCGCTCGTCTTAGTGGGGGACAATAATGGGCGCCCCGTCGGGCCCGTGTTTCTTCTGATGTTTGGCCGCCCGCTTTTCCTTGGGGGTCATCAATGGCTGCTTCTTGGCTTCCTTGCTGCTGTGTCTTGATTTACTCATGATCAGCTCCTTGGCATGCATCGGCGGTGCCGATGCCGGCTCCAGTATAGCCCTCATCCGAGCTTGCCATGGAGATAAAATACCCATCCGGGCGTCAAGCTCTGCGCATGGGCGACGGTTTCCAATCGCTTTTTAGAGCGGCTAACAAACCTCTGATGCCGCGGTGCGCCGGTTTGCCGTACCCAAGTAATGCCAGCGTCGGCACGCCTTGGCTCAGGTTCTCCGCAAGGTTTTGTCAGCGGCTCTAAATGGTTGAATGAATACTTCAAACCTGAAAAAGAGTCGCCGCCAAAGCCGGGGTCGCCACGGCGAAACCCTCCGGCCCCAATTGGCGAAAATGCTGCTGCGTCGCGGTAATAAAGTCCTGGATGAAAGCGGGTTTTTCCCGGCCATGTTTATCTTGCACAATCAGCGTGGGCGCGGAGCTGAAATCGGCAAACGGCCGTCGTATCAACTCCGGCCCGTCCCGAGTGGCGCTGCCGGACGGGCACATATTCAGGATGGAACAGCCAAATCCCGCGGAAACCGCCGCGCGCACGGTTTCATACGAACGCGTCCTGAAGCGCACATGAGGCTGACAAGGCGATATTTCGAACAAGGCCAACAAATACGCCGCCGTCTGCGGCAAATCCAGCAACACCAGCGGCCGAAGCGCCAAATCCGCCAACGAGACCGCTTCTTGCTCCGCCAGCGGGTCTTGTATCGACAGCAAGGCATGACAGGGCACCTTGCAGATACGGCTGACCTCCTCGTCCAAATGAAAGCCGATATCGTAGGTTACGATCAAATCCACCTCGTCGGCCGTCAGCCAGCTGCGCAGTTGCGACTGGTCTCCTTCCCGCAGCTGGATATCGACTTCGCCTTGACCCTGTATATAACGCTTCAGCACATCCGGCATGAACAAGGCGCCAAACGGCTCAAAACAGCCAATCCGCAATTGAACAGTCCCCGGCCGCGTCAGATTGGCGATGCAACGATTAAACGCCGACTTCGCTTCCAACATATCCTGCGCCGCCAGCATGAACTGCTTGCCCGCCGGAGTGATTTTTACGCCACGCGCCGGGCGGCGTTCAAAAATCCGAAACCCTATTTGGTTTTCCACATGAATGATGGCGCTCAGCAAGGCGGATTTGGAAATCGGTATCGCCTCCGCCGCCGCCGCGATGCTTCCCGTCAATGCCACTTCATAGACATAACGTATTTGTCTAATCGAAATATTCATGTCCCCTCCCCTAAGCTGGCATTTGGGAGCCTGTTGAAAGTCTGCCGTGCTTCAGCGGCGTAACAGGCTCTTACACATAAAAACAGCGCAACTTGCCGCGAAAAATGCGTTTTTCCGCGCCACCTCGTTTGCTTACCATCATCACAAAACAACACCACCGCCCAGTCATGCCATAGCGGCCACGCCGCACCTTACCTTGGGGGCTTAGTATGTCATCCATCCACACACTCCCGCTGTCGGACGCGTCGCCGCTCTGCCGGCTGAACGTGCAAAACATGACCAGCCGCTACGCCGCGGCAAGCCTTTCTCCGCTTGAAGTCGCGGAAGCGGCGCTGGCCAGGGCGTCGGCGGTCCAAGACCGTTACAACGCCTTCGCTTTTATCGACAGCGCCGGCGCGCTCGACGCCGCCGCCGCGGCCGATGAGCGTTGGCGGCGGGGGCGTCCCTTGTCTCCCATCGATGGCGTGCCCGCCACGATCAAGGACATCGTTCAAGTGCAAGGCTGGAGCGTGCGCTATGGCAGCCGCAGCAGCAGCGCGGCGGTTTGCGGCAGCGACGCTCCGTCGGTTGCTCGCTTGCGCGCCGCCGGCGCCATCTTGCTGGGCATGACGACCATGCCGGAATTCGGCTGGAAAGCCGTCACCGATAATCCGCTTCACGGGATTACGCGCAATCCGTGGGGTCCTGAACTGACGCCGGGGGGCTCTTCCGGCGGCGCGGCCGTGGCCGCCGCGGCCGGAGCGGGCGTATTGCACCTAGGGACGGATGGCGGCGGGTCCATTCGCATCCCGGCGGCCTTCTGCGGTCTGGTTGGACACAAACCCAGCTTTGGCCGGGTGCCGGCCTATCCCGGCAGCGCCTTCGGCACCTTGGCGCATATCGGGCCGATTGCGCGCTGCGTCGGCGATGTCAGCGCCATGCTGGACGCGATGAGCGGCCGCGACTTGCGTGACTGGCATCAGCCCATCGGCGGCGAGCCCTCTTTCCCTCCCTTGGCGCTAAGCCGGGCCAAAGTGGCTTACTGGTCCACCCCGGCCTGCGGCCAGCTGCAAGCGGAAGTGGCCGCGGTCATAGAACGGGCCTTGGATCTGGTGCGCTCATTGGGAGTGGAGATCCAGCCATTCGAACTTCCCGATATCGATCTGCTCGATGTTTTCCAAAAGCACTGGTTCAGCGGCGCGGCCAACCGGCTGTCCATGGTGGAGCCGGCTCTGCGCGGGCAACTGGACCCTGGCTTTGTCGCAATAGCCGAGCGCGGCCTGGCCCTGAGCGCGGCGGACTTGGTTGCGGCTCAAACCCGGCGCGCCGAATTTGGCGCCTTCATGGACCAGACGATGAGCCGGTTCGATCTGCTGCTAGCGCCGGCCACCCCCTTGACGGCCTTCCCCATCGCCTCGCGACAGCCGGCCGGCGATGGCGCTGCCTGGACAGAGTGGGCGGGTTTCAGCTTCCCGCTCAATCTAAGCCAGCATCCCGCCTGCGTCGTCCCCTGCGGCCTGAGCTCGGAAGGCAAGCCGGTTGGGCTGCAATTCATCGGCGCGCGCGGGGCGGACCGGCAATTGCTGTCGCTGGCCGGTCAGTTTGAATCGCTGGGCGCCTTTCCCCACTTATTAGACTCAGGAGCCGAATATGTCCGCTGAACCTCTCCTAGCCGACGACTGGCGCGCCCTGGCCAAGGCACTGCCCTTGGAACAGGGGCTGTTCATTGACGGGGACTTTCGTCAGGCGCGTTCCGGCCGGCGCTTCGCCAGCGTCAATCCAAGCAATGGCGAGACCCTGGCCGAGCTGCCCAGCGCCGATGGCCAGGACGTGGATATCGCCGTCAATTCCGCGCGGCGCGCTTTTCAGTCCGGCGTCTGGTCCAGACGACCGCCGCGGGAGCGTATGGCCGTCCTCAATCGGCTTGCCGATTTGATCGAACAACATCAACGCACTTTCGCTTTGCTGGACTGCCTGGACATGGGCAAGCCAATTAGCGAGATGCTGACGGTGGACTTGCCCCTGAGCGTGCAATGCCTGCGCTTTACCGCGGAATCCATCGACAAGGTCCAGGGCACGGTGGGAGCAACCGCCAGCCACATCCATAGCTTTGTGCTGCGCCAACCCTTGGGCGTGGTGGCTTGCGTGGTGCCCTGGAATTACCCCTTGCTGATGAGCTGCTGGAAGATCGCGCCCGCGCTGGCGGCCGGCAACTCCGTGGTGCTCAAGCCGGCGGAAGAGTCTCCGCTCAGCGCTTTATGGCTGGCCAAGCTCTTCATTGAGGCGGGCGCCCCGCCCGGGGTACTCAATGTGCTGACTGGCGATGGACCTGGCTGCGGCCGGCCGTTGGCCTTGCATCAGGATGTCGACAAGATCGCCTTCACCGGTTCGGCGGAAGTGGGCAAGCTGATGCTGTGCTACGCGGGCCAGTCCAATATGAAGCAACTGTCCTTGGAGTGCGGCGGCAAATCCCCCCATGTGATTTTGGCCGATGTCCAGGACCTGGAGGCCGCCGCGCGTTGGGCGGCCATGGGCGTATTCGGCAATCAAGGCCAGATCTGCTGCGCCGGCTCCCGCCTGCTGGTGGAACAAAGCATTCTTCCCGATTTTCTCGAAGCCTTCCTAAACGCCGCGCGCGCGCATCACATCCCGGGAGACCCGCTGGACCCCGCCACCAGCATGGGCCCGCTGGTGAGCCGCGGCCAGCAGCGGCGCGTGCTGGATTACATTGAGCTGGGCCGGCAGGCCGGTGCGCAATGCCTGCTGGGCGGCGACACCCCGCGCCATCTGGACCACGGCGCCTACGTCAACCCCACCGTGTTCGCCGGCGTGAACAACGGCATGCGCATAGCGCGAGAAGAGATTTTCGGCCCAGTGGCCTGCGTGATGCCGGTATCCGGCTTGGACCAGGCCATCGCCATCGCCAATGACAGCCCCTTTGGCCTGGCGGCGGGCATCTGGACCCAAAACCTCAACCATGCGCATCGCTTCGCGCGCGAGGTAGAAGCCGGCATGGTCTACGTCAACAGCTATATGGACGGCGATATGCAACTGCCGTTCGGCGGCTGGAAAGAGTCCGGCAATGGCCGCGACAAATGCTTTGACGCCTTGCTGGCCTACACCCAGACCAAGGGGGTGTGGATGACGCTGAACCAGGAGCAATAGGACAACAGAACGCCGACCATCGGAACAAGCCGGCGCCGCAACGTAAAACCGAGGAGAAACCATCATGACCAGCACGGCAAATCGCCATCCTACCGGCCATCTTTTGTATCCCTTCGCCAATGCCAGCCATATTGCCGCGCATCCGCCGCTGCGGATCGATCGCGCTTCGGGTTGCCATGTCTTCGATCAAGCCGGGAAACGCTATCTAGATGGGCAAGGCGGCTTGTGGAATGTCAACGTCGGGCACGACCATCCAGAAATCAAGGAGGCCATCACCCAACAATTAAACCAGCTGGGTTTTTATTCGATTTTTGGCGGCACCACCACGCAGCCAGCCATGGCGCTGGCTGAGCGTTTATGCCGGATGACCGAGCCCGAAGGCATGAGCGCCGCCTTTTTCTCTTCCGGCGGCTCGGAAGCCAATGAAGCGGCGTTTAAACTGACCCGCCAGTACTGGCGGCAATGCGGCGAGCCTGAGCGCCATAAAATCATCTCGCTGAAGCAGGCTTACCACGGCGTCACCCTGGGAGCCTTGTCGGCGAACGGCAGCACCGCTTATCGCCAGGCTTACGAACCCTTGCTGGCGGGCTTCAGCCAAGTGGACACCCCCCATCTATACCGCAACCCCTACACCGACGATTCAGAAACCCTAGGCCGCTTATGCGCGCAATTGCTGGAGCGGGAAATCCTCCATCAGGGCCCCGGCACCGTGGCGGCCTTCATTGCCGAGCCGGTGCAAGGCGCCGGCGGCGTCATTGTCCCGCCCCCCAATTATTGGCCCTTGGTGCGCGAGGTGTGCGACCGCTATCGCGTGCTCCTGATCGCGGACGAAGTGGTCACCGGTTTCGGCCGCATTGGAAACCTGTTCGGCAGCCGGCATTGGGGGGTGAAGCCGGACATCATGGTATTCGCCAAGGGAATCAACAGCGGCTACATCCCGCTGGGGGCCACCTTGATGAATCAAAGAGTGGAGTCGGCATTTCACTCCAGCGACGCCCGCCAGTTCAGCCCAGCGGCCTTCTATCACGGCAACACTTATGCCGGCCATCCGCTGGCCTGCGCGGCGGCGCTGGCCAATCTGGAGATCATCGAAAGGGAAAACCTGACGGAAAACGCGGCCAAGGTAGGCGGTCATTTATTGGAGCGCCTGAAAAGCATAAAGGGCAAGCATCCCTATATGGGCGATGTCCGCGGCTTGGGCCTGATGATAGGCGTGGAACTGGTGGCCGACCCCGTCGGCAAACAGCCTTTTGATCTGGACCTGGGCTTCGGCGCGTATATCTCCGATTACTGCCGTCGACACGGGGTGTTGATACGCAATCTGGCGGACACTTTCATCATTTCTCCGCCCTTGACGCTGAGCATGGAGCAGGCCGAGCTCATCGCGAATACCTTCGAGCAAGCCATCGAAGCCGCGGAGAAAGCCTTGCTACGGTAACCCGCATGGAGATCAAGCGGCTTGCATAGACAACAATAGCCGGCCCCAAGAGCCTGTTAACGACGCGCAGCAGACTCCCTGCAGGCTCAAAGAACTTGCCGGCAATAAGACCCGCTGACAAAACCCCTGATCCTGAGTTGCGCCGACTTGTCGTACGCCTGGTACTGCCGGCGTCGGCGCGCCTTGGCCCAGGTACGCTGCGCGGTTTTGTTTGCGGCGCTAAAGGAGAATCATGATGGCAGGATATCCCCCGTTCCCCGTAACGGAGCCCGCGCAGCCCCTTCCCTACGCCGGATCGCTACGCCGAGTGTTATCGCTGCCGGCGCTGACTTTGTTTGGCCTGGTCTATATGGTGCCCTTGACCGTATTCACCACCTATGGCGTGGTCACTCAAGTCACCGGCGGCCGCACCGCCTTGGCTTATCTGCTCACCTTGCTGTCCATTTTTTTCACCGCGCTGTCTTATAGCCGCATGGTCGACCGCTACCCGGTTGCGGGCTCGGCCTATTCTTATGCCCGTAAAAGCTTTGGTCCGATGGCGGGCTTTCTGGCCGGCTGGTCTTTATTGCTCGATTACCTGTTTTTACCCATGATCAATTACCTGATGATCGGCATCTACCTGCATCAAAGCTTTCCTCAAGTGCCGGCCTGGGGCTTTATCGTGACGATGATCGCGCTGGTCACGCTGTTGAATGTGCTGGGCATTCAATCAGTGTCGCGTTTCGGCAATGTGCTGATAGTCGCGCAGCTAGTCTTTGTTCTGGTGTTTGTCGGGCTGGCGGCCCGGCAGATCATGACTCAGACCAGCGTAGATCTGCTGGCGCCCTGGCAGGGGGACGGCAGCGCCATCGGGATGGCGCCGGTGCTGGCCGGCGCGGCCATTCTGTGTTTGTCCTTTCTAGGCTTCGACGCGGTGTCCACTTTGGCGGAAGAAGCGCGGGAACCTCGCCGCGACATCCCGCGGGCCATCATCATGACGACAATAGGAGCTGGACTGCTGTTCATCCTGCTGGCGGCCATCAGCCAGCTGGCTTTCCCCGGCAGCAGGTTCCAGCATGTGGACTCAGCCGCCAATGAGGTGATGCAGCGCATCGCCGGCCCCTATTTCGTCAGTTTTTTCACCGCCAGCTATGTGGCCGGCGCCTTTGGATCGGCACTGGCCTCCCAGGCCTCGGTCTCGCGCATTTTGTACAGCATGGGCAGGGATCGTGTCTTGCCGCACCGGGTTTTTGCCGGCCTGTCACAACGCTTCAACACCCCGATCTGGTCGATACTCGTGGTATCCCTCTGTTCCACGCTGGCGCTGGTGATCGATTTGGCCACCCTGGCCTCCCTGATCAGTTTCGGGGCTCTGGTGGCGTTCTCGGTGGTCAACCTGGCGGTGATCAAAACCTATCTGCTGGATGGCAAGCCGCATCCGTTTAGCGCCTGGATGCGTTATGGCTCGCCCGCGGCGATTGGATTTGCCTTGACGCTCTGGCTGTGGACCAGCCTGTCCGCGCTCACCTTGCAAATCGGCCTGGGCTGGCTCGCCGCGGGCATGGCGTATTTGCTGTGCCTGACGCGCGGCCTGCGCAAAGCCGTGCCCACGGTTCAATTCGACAACAGCGAGTCTTGAGCGAAGGCGGGCGCCCCACGCCCGCCCCGCCTAAAATGACATGGCAATCATCAGCTATGCTCATACTCTTGCGCCTCGGTTTCATTAGCCACAGAATGCATGGCATACATCCCCCGGAGCCGGCATGAACACCCTCGCAACCCCTCAACTGGACACCATTCCGCAACGCATCGCCTCCCTGCGCGCCGCCATGAAGAACGCCGGAGTCGACGCCTGTCTGGTGCCCTCGTCCGATCCCCACCTGTCGGAGTATCTGCCGGCGCGCTGGCAAGCCCGCCAATGGCTGTCCGGCTTCACCGGCTCCATGGGCACGCTAATCGTCACCCACAACTTCGCAGGCGTCTGGGCCGACAGCCGGTACTGGGTGCAAGCCGAGGCCGAACTGGCCGGCAGCGGCATTCAGCTGGTCAAGATCGTCAGCGCGGCCAGCGCCGACCACCTTGGCTGGATCTCCAAGACGCTGAGCGCCGGCCAGACGCTGGCGGTGGATGGCGATTCGCTGGGCCTGGCCGCTGCCAAAGCGCTGCAAGCCGCGCTGGAACAGGCTGGCGCTCGCTTGCGCACCGACCTGGATCTGATAGACGTCATCAACCCGCAGCGCCCGCCGCTGCCGGACGCGCCGGTGTATCAACATGAGGCGGCGTTCGCGCCGCAAAGCCGCGCGGACAAGCTGGCGCGCTTGCGCGCCGCCATGGCCGAAGCCGGCGCCGATTGGCACTTCCTGTCCACGCTGGACGACATCGCCTGGAGCTTCAATCTGCGCGGCAGCGACGTCAACTACAACCCGGTGTTCATCAGCCATGCGCTGCTGGGCCGGCAACAGGCCATCCTCTTCGTCGGCGAAGGCAAGGTTTCCGCCGAACTGCGCGCCCAACTGGCGGCCGACGGCGTCGAAGTCCAGCCCTACGCCCAGGCCAAGCCGGCGCTCGGCGCGCTGCCGGCCGGCGCCAGCCTGCTGCTGGACCCGCGCCGCGTCACCCTGGGCTTGCGCCAGGCGGTTAATCCGGCAGCCCGCGTGATCGAGGCTATCAATCCCAGCACCTTGTTCAAATCCTGCAAAACGCCGGAAGAAGCCGCTCACATCCGCGGTGCGATGGAGCAGGACGGCGCGGCGCTGTGCGAGTTCTTCGCCTGGTTCGAAAGCGAAGTTAACCGCAGCCGCGTCACCGAGCTGACCATAGACGCGGAAATCACCGCCGCGCGCGCGCGTCGCCCCGGCTTCGTGTCGCCCAGTTTCGGCACCATCGCCGGCTTCAACGCCAACGGCGCGCTGCCGCACTACCACGCCACCGAGGCCGCCCACAGCGAAATCAAGGGCGACGGCCTGCTGCTGATCGACTCCGGCGGTCAATACCTGGGCGGCACCACCGACATCACCCGGGTGCTGGCGGTCGGCACGCCGTCCGCCGAGCAAAAGCGCGACTTCACCCTGGTTCTGAAAGGCACCATAGGCCTGTCCATGGCGCATTTCCCGCGCGGCACCCTATCGCCGATGCTGGACGCTCTGGCGCGCGCGCCGCTATGGCAGCACGACATCGACTTCGGCCACGGCACCGGCCACGGAGTCGGCTACTTCCTCAATGTTCACGAAGGCCCGCAGAGCATTTCCCGCGCGGTGCCGGACGCCAATATGGCGATGCAGGAAGGCATGGTCACCTCGATCGAACCCGGCGTCTACCGGCCCGGCCGCTGGGGCGTGCGCATAGAGAACCTGGTGCTGAACGTGGCCTCGTCGCAAAATGAATTCGGCGACTTCCTGCGCTTCGAAACCCTGACCCTATGCCCTATCGACACCCGCTGCCTGGACTTCAACCTGCTGTCCCGCGCCGAGGTGGACTGGCTGAACCAGTACCATGCCGAGGTGCGCGCGCGCTTGCTGCCGCTGGTGGACGGCGCGGCGCGCGAATGGCTGCTGGCCAATACTGAAACCATCTAGACCCCTCGCTGCCCGGGCGCTCCCGCGCCTGGGCCATTCACATGCTTGATCGACTCAACGACCTACGCCTCTTCCTTGACGCCGCCCAACTGGGCAGTTTCTCCGCCGCCGGCCGCAAGCAGGGCCTATCCCCCGCCGCCGCCAGCGCCTGCATCCAGCGGCTGGAAGCGGCGCTGGGCAGCCGCTTGTTCCAACGCACCACTCGCCAACTGCGGCTGACCGAGGCAGGAGAAATCTTCCGCGACCACTGCCAGCGCGCGCTGGACACCCTGCAGCAAGGCCAGGACAGGCTGCAGCGGGAACAAAGCGAACTCAGCGGCCTGATCCGGCTGTCAGCGCCGTCGGATCTGGGCCGACACGCCTTGCTGGACTGCCTGGACGAATTCCGCCGCCTGCATCCGGCGGTGCATTTCGCCTTGCAACTGGACGACACCCCGGCCGATTTGATCGGCGAAGACATCGACATCGCCATCCGCTACGGCCAACCGGCGGACAGCAGCCTGATCGCGCGCGAACTGGCCGCCAGCCGCCGCGTGGTCTGCGCCGCGCCGGCGCTGCTCGCGCGCACCGGCACGCCCCGCCATCCGCGGCAGCTGGCCGAACTGCCGACGCTGACCCTGGTCACCGGCGACGGGCCGATGCATGAATGGCCTTACCGCGAGCACGGACAGCGCCGCGCGCTGCGGCTGGAACGCGCGCAGCAGAGCAACGACGGCGAGGTGATCCGCCGCTGGGCGCTGCAAGGCCAGGGCTTCGCCTACAAATCGCTGCTGGACATCGCCGACGATCTGCGCCAAGGCCGCCTGCTCACGGTGCTGGACGAGTACTTCACCGACAGCGCGCCGCTGCACCTGCTTTACCCCGTCCAGCGCGGCCAACCGCTGCGCATCCGCCGGCTGATCGACTTCCTGCGCGAGCGGCTGTCGGCGCTGCCGGCTACCGCCCTGCTGCCGGAGGCCGGCGCCCAATTGTAAAAAAACCGCGGCGCGGCCAATGGCCGTTCCGCGGTTTTAGGGTGCGTCTCATGGTTCGGCGGCTCAGTCCGCCGGCACCTTGTCCGCCTGCAGCGCGAAGCGCGCGATCTCGTCCTTGCGCATGAAGGCGACGCCGGCATGGCTCTGCGCGTAGCGGATGAATTGCTCCAAGGCCTTGACCCGCGCCGGCGAGCCGGAAATGCGGTCGTGGGTGCTGATCGACATCATCCGCCGCCGCGAACCGGCCTCTGCATACAGCACGTCAAACTCAGCCTTCAAATCGGACAGGTAAGCCTCGTTGCTCAAAGCCGGCGAATCAAAACGCACGATGTCGTTGTTGCGCAAGGTATAAGGCACCACCACGAAGGGCTTGCCCTTGACCGGCACCGTGAACGGCTCGTCTCGGCTGACGTTGTCGATGTGATAGAGAAAGCCCAGTTGCTGCAGAATGCCCAGGGTATTGCGCGTGCCGCGCAGCCAGAAGGCGTTGAAGCCCACCGGACGCGCGCCGGTGGCGCGCTCTATGCTGGCGATATTGGCGCGATAGGCCGCCTCTTCCTGCTCCGGCGTCATCGAGTACTGCGGTTCCCAGGTCTGGCCGTGCGCCGCCGCTTCATGGCCTCGCGCCACGATCTCGCGCGCCAGCTGCGGGCTGCGATCCACCGCCTGCCCCACCATGTGCGAAGTCACCTTCACGCCGGTGCGATCCCACAGGTCCAACAACCGCGGAATGCCCTCCTTGACGCCGTAGTCGTACCAACTTTGCATCGGCAAGTCCGCGTACTTGGGGTCCAGCGGTGGAAACGGCCCGCTGGCGCCGCGCTCCGGCTGAGCGCCGGCCTCGAACTGCATGGAAATCGAAATCGCCAGGCGCGCGCCGTTCGGCCAGAAGGCGCCGCCGCTTGCTGTGTTTGCCGTCATCTTGCTTGCTCCAGTCGCCGCCAGCGCCGCGCCGTGCGCCAGCATCAGCGCGGTGCCGCCCGCGGCCGCGCCGGCCAGGAACTGGCGACGATTGATGGGTAGGGTATCGGACATCTCAAGTCCTCTTGTTCTCTTCGGCGCGGCCTACAACAAGGCCCCGCCCTCCACGTCCAGCACCGAGCCGGAGATGAAACCATTGGCCATCGCCAACAGATAGGCTTGCGCCAGTTCCGGCGGCTGGCCGACGCGGCCGACGGGCAGGCCCTGCCCGATGCGCGCCAGCGTCGCCTGGCGCGCGGCGGAGCCGGCTTCGCCCCATAACTCGGTGTCCACCACGCCGGGGCTGACCACGTTGACGCGGCGCGGCGCCAGTTCCTTGGCCAGATTCTTGGCCGCCGCCTCCAGCGCGGCGTTGACCGTGCTCTTCAGCAAGCCGCCGCTGGAATACTTGCGCGCCAACAAGCCGGAGGTGAAGGTCACCGACGCCCGCTCCGTCAGATAAGGCAAGGCTTCCCGTACCGCCAGCAGGCTGCCGAACAGCTTGACGTCGAAAGTCTGCCGCAACGCTTCCTCGCTCAGCTCGGCCAGCGCCGGCGCGCCAACCCGCGCGCCGGCGGTCAGCACCAAGTGATCGATGCGGCCGATGTCTGCGAAGGCCCGGGCCAATGTCAGACTGTCGGTCATGTCCGCCTGAATCCCCTCGCGGTCCTCCTCGGATTGGACGGTACGCCCCAGCACATAGACCCGAGCGCCGGCCGCCACGGCCGCGTCCGCCACCGCCCGGCCGATGCCGGAGCCGCCGCCCAGCACCGCCACGGTCTGCCCGTGGAAAGAAAAGGCCGCCGCGTTCATGGCTTCACCACGCCCAATTGCTGCATCAGGGTCAGATTGTCTTCCAGGTGCCAGTTCTCGGCGATGCGGCCGTTCTTGACCCGGTAGAGGTCAAAAGCCTGGAATTCCACCGGCTGGCCCTGGCCTTGCACGTCGCCGAAGCGGCCGCTGAAATGGCCCTGGAAATGCAGGCGCAACGCGACGCGGTCGCCGGCCAGCACCATATCGGTAACGTCCACCTTCAAATCCGGCACCGCGGCGCGGAACTGGCGCGAAGCCTGCAAGGGGCCGGCCACGCCCTGCTGGCGGCCAGCGGGCAAGGTGCGGTCGACAAAGTCGGGGTCCAACGCCAGCTCGGCGTAGCGCGGATCGCCGCTGTTCCAGAACGCCGCGTAGCGCAGCGCGGCCAGTTTCATCGCCGCCGCGCTGCCGGCCGGGCGGTCAGCCCACACTCTCGCGGGCTGCGGCAGGTTTTCCGCCGCGCCGGCGAAGGCCGCGGACAAGGCCAGGCCGAAGCCCAGCGCCAAGGTCAAAGCTTTCATCATCGTCTCCCGATTGCGGCGTCGCCAACACAGCGACACCGGACCAGCACATTGTGTCGCCGGCCATGGGATTTGATAATTGGCTCTATATTTGTATGATCTGCTTGTTAAATTTGAAAATAGGCGTAAAAAAAGGCGAAGCTCCAGCGCTTCGCCTTTCTCAAAGAAGCTGTTTACGCAGGTTCTTAGCCGCCGGTGCCGCCCACGGTCAGCCCGCCGTCTATGCGCAGCGTGGGCTGGCCCACGCCCACCGGCACGCTCTGCCCTTCCTTGCCGCAAACGCCCACGCCCTGATCCAGCTGCAGATCGCTGCCTATCATGCTGACGTAGTTGAGCACGTCGGGACCGTTGCCTATCAGGGTAGCGCCCTTGACCGGGTAGCTAAGCTTGCCGTTTTCGATGCGCCAGGCTTCCGACGCCGAGAACACGAACTTGCCGCTGGTGATGTCCACCTGACCGCCGCCAAAGTTGACCGCGTACAGGCCATCCTTGACCGAGGCGATGATTTCCTGCGGATCGTGCTGGCCGGCCAACATATAGGTGTTGGTCATCCGCGGCATCGGAATATGGGCGTAGGACTCGCGGCGGCCATTGCCGGTGGCGCCCACCTGCATCAGCCGCGAATTCATCGCGTCCTGCATATAGCCCTTAAGCACGCCGTCCTCTATCAGCACGGTGCGCTGGGTGGGGTTGCCCTCGTCGTCTATCGCCAGCGAGCCGCGGCGCTCCTCCATGACCCCGTCATCAACCACCGTGACGCCCGGCGCCGCCACACGCTGGCCGATCTTGCCGGAGAAGGCGGAAGTGCCCTTGCGGTTGAAGTCGCCTTCCAGACCATGGCCTATCGCCTCGTGCAACAGCACGCCGGGCCAGCCCGGGCCCAACACCACGGTCATCTGCCCCGCCGGCGCCGGACGCGAGTCCATGTTGGTCAAGGCCTGATGCACCGCCTGGCGCGCGTAGCGCTCCAACACCTCGTCGTCGAAGTAGGCCAGGTCGAAGCGACCGCCGCCGCCGCTGGAGCCCTGCTCGCGGCGGCCGTTTTGCTCGGCGATCACCATCACCGACACCCGCACCAGCGGCCGCACATCAGCCGCGCGCACGCCGTCGTGGCGCGCCACGTAAACCACATCGTATTCGCTGGCCATGCCGGCCATCACCTGGATCACCCGCGGGTCCAGCGCCCGGGCCATCCGTTCCACCTTTTCCAGCAAGGCCACCTTGGCCGCCGCCTCCAGACTGTGACAAGGGTCCAGCGCCGGATACAGCGGTTTAGGCGCTCGCGGCGTTTGCCGTCCGGCGGAACCGTCGCCGCCCGCCTGGCCGATGGCGCGCACCGCGTCGGCGGAACGGCTCAGCGCTTCCAGGCTGATGGCGTCGGAATACGCGAAGGCGGTCTTGTCGCCAGCCACGGCGCGCACGCCCACGCCTTGATCAATGCTGAAACTGCCGGACTTGACGATACCCTCTTCCAGGCTCCAGGCCTCGCTGCGGGTGTATTGAAAATAGAGGTCGGCGTAATCGATGGCGTGGTGGCGCATGCGCGCCAGCGTGGCCTCCAAAGCCGCCTCGTCCAGGCCGTAAGGCTTGAGCAGCAGGCTGTCTGCCGCGGAGAAAGCATCTTGCATAATGTCGGGTTCTTTCACGCGAGTACGCGGTGCGCCAGCGCCGGCAGGCGGGTGCGCACCGACTGGATCAATGTCGGGTCTATTTCGGCGAGGATCACGCCCTCGCCCTTGTCTATTTCCGCCAGCACGCGCCCCCACGGATCGATAATCATCGAATGGCCGTGGGTCTTGCGGCCGTTGTCGTGTTCTCCGCCCTGCGCGGAGGCCAGCACATAGCTCTGGTTCTCGATCGCGCGCGCGCGCAGCAGCGGCTCCCAATGCGCCTCGCCGGTGGTGGCGGTGAAGGCTGCCGGCAGAATCATCAGATCATAGGGCGACAGCTGGCGGAACAGCTCGGGGAAACGCAGATCGTAGCAGATACCGAAGGCCATCTCGGCAAAGCCGAGGTCCGCCTTCACCGGCTGCTCGCCCGGCCGGATGGTATTGGATTCGCAATACGTCTCTCCCAGGCCGGAAAAGCCGAACAGATGGATCTTGTCGTAGCGGGCCCGTACCTCGCCATTCGGGTCGAACAGCAAGGTGGTGTTCAGCACCCTCTGCGGCTCCGGGCTGCGCAAGGGCACGGTGCCGGCCGCCAGCCACACGCCGTTCTCGCTCGCCATCCGCGCCAGCGCCCGCTGGATGGGGCCGTCGCCGTAGGCCTCGCACACAGCCACCTTGTCGGTTTCCTGTTTTCCCATCAGGCAAAAGTACTCGGGCAAGACCACCAGCCGCGCGCCTTTGGCGGCGGCTTCCGCCACCCAATGCGCGGCGCGCTGCAAATTGGCCGTCACGTCGGAGCCGGACACCATCTGCACCGCCGCCGCCAGGAATTTTTGCTTCATGGTTTTCCCCCTTTGTTCTGATGTATCGGACCGATCGCCGTGCGCACCACTTTAGGATCCCGCAGCGAACCACTCACTTCGTAATCCACCGACAAGATGCGTCCCACCGGATCGCGCAGCACTTTCTGCGCCGCCAGCGTGGCGATGCCCACCACCGGATTGAGCAAGGCCGCGCCCGCCGCCAACGCCACGCTTTCCGCCAAGCGCGGCATCACATGAACTTTCAACGTCTGGGTTTCCTTGCCCAGATCCAGCTCTCCGGAAATCGCCACGTCGGCGCCCGGCCCCTTCATTTCCACCTTGGGAGACGTGAACAGGCCGTTCCGCGCCTGCGCCTCGCCTTTCAGGCTATCAAAGGCGAAACCGTCGCTGAACACATCGGTGAAGTCCAAACGGATGCGACGCGGCAGCGATTGCAAACTGAGCGCGCCCAACAGCTTGACCACACCCGGGTCCACTTTGGCGAAGCGCCCATCCTTGAAGTCTAGCGCCAATTCGCCGGACACCTTGGCCAAATCCAGATCGCCCAAGCCCCCGGGCCAATTCAAGCGGCCGCTGAGCGAGCCTTGGCCGTTGCGGAAAATCTCGCCCTGGCCCAGCCGCGCCAGCAGCTTGCCGGCGTCGCTGACATTCAATTCAAAACGGGCGTCGACATTGCCGGCGCCGCGCGCATCCGAACGCACCGTGGCTTTCAGCGTGCCGTCGTTAGTCGTTAGCCGCAACGGCGCCATCTGCCAGACGCTGCCGTCGCGACGCGCTTCCAGTTCCAGCCGCCCCACCGAGCGTCCCTGCAACACCAGTTCGCCAACGCGCACCTTCATCTCTGGCAGCTTGCGGTTCAGCATTGAGGTCTCGCCGCCGGACTTGGCCTCGGTCGCGCCCTCCTTCTTGTCCGCCGGCAACGTCAAGGCCAGTCGGCTCAGATTGGCTTGCAACAAACCGTTGCCTTCCGGCCGATAGCTGGCGTCGCCGCTCATCTCGTTGGAGCGTAGCTGTATGGTCCAAGCCTTGGACAATTCACGGTTGCCCAGCCGGGCATTGACCTTGTGCAGGCTCAGGCCCGGCAATGCCAACTCCGGCGTTTCCAACTCCAGCTGCAAGGCAGGCAAAGCCGACAAGGCTCCCGGCCCGCCGCCTCCGCTGGATTGCGCTGCGCCGTCCGCCAGTTTCAACCAATCATCCAACACCACCCTGGGCTGCGCCACCCGCACCGTCAGCCCGGACGCCGCCGGCTCGCCCGGCGCGCGTCCCACGCCCAAGGCGCCGGCCTGCAAGTCGCCGTGCTCGTTCAAACGCAAGCGTCCGCCTAGCATGCCGTCCAGGCTGAAATCCAGCCGCAGGGTCTGCGCGCCGCGCATCTGCTGCGGCCGCAACTGTAGTTGCAGCGGCAAAGCCGTCGCCGAGGCCTTGGCCAAGGGCGGCGGCAAGTCGAAGGCGGTGCCCTGCAGGTCCGAGGCCACCGTCAGGCTCTCAAGACCTTGCTTGACGACGAACTGCGCGCGATAGCCGGACTTGCCCGCCGCTTGCTCCGCCAGGGCTGGCAGATATTGCTTCAATACTTGGCGAGAATCAGCCTGGCCTGCCAGTTCAAAACGCATGCGCTTGTCGGCTCCGGTGCTGGCCTTCAACTGGAACGCGCCGCCGAAGCCGCTGAACTGCAGGCCGGGGCTGTCCACGCCGCGCTCGGTGAAGGTCAACCGGCCGCGGGCCTTGCTCAGCGGAGGAATCGGCAAGGATTTGAATTGCAGGGCGTTGTCGGCAAAATGAAGATCGCCACGCACCCCCACGCCCTGCTCGCCCGCCAGCGGTATCGCCAGCTTCAGGTCCAGGCTGGCATTCCCGCCGGCTTCGATCTGGCCGGTAAAACCGTCCAGCCAGCCGTCTACCGGGCTTTGCGTGGTGAAGGCCAGCATGCGCTGCAGGCGGTCGGCCGCGCGGCCCTCCACCGCCAGCATCGGCACGTCGGCGCCCAGATTGTTTATCACCGCCTTGACGCCGCTCAGCGGCACGCCCACCGTCGTGGCGCGGCGCGCGTTCACTTCCATCCGCTCGTTGCGGAACAGCAGTTGGGCGTCGATGTCGTCGATACGAGGCCAGCCGGGCTGGTAACTGAGACGCGCCCGTTCCACCTCGGCCTCCACCAGAAACTCGCCGCCCTTGCCGCCAGCAAAAGGGAACTGGTCCAGATCGCCGCGCAGCTTCATCGTAGCCTGACGCAGCTGCCCGCCTTGCAAGGCCTGGCGCAGCCAGCGCAAAGTGTGCTCGCCCACTTCATGCGGCAGGTATTCCGCCACCCTGGCCGCCGGCACCCCGGCGATGCTGGCGCGCAGATCCGCGATGCCTGCGCCTCCGCCCTGATGCCGATAGCTGCCTTGCAGGCTGCCGGATAGATCCGCGTTGGAAAAGGCGACCTGACGGAAGTCCAAAGCCACCGCTTGCCCCTGCCGCTGCCAGCCCACATCGGCGGTCAGTTTGTCGAAAGCCAGCGGCGAGACGAACACCGACGGATAGCTGACCTGGGACTTCCCGGTATCCAACTGCAAGCGGCCGCCCTTTTCATCAAAGCTGATCGCGCCGCTGACCCCGGCCACGCCAGGAAGTTCATCAAACGGCTGCCAAGCCAGCTTTTCAAAACGGGACTTGAGTTTGAAGGCCCTGGGCGCTTCCAGCGCGCCTTTCCAGCTGACGGTCAGGTCGCGCAAGGCGCCGCTGGGCGAAAAGCGCGCGAACAGCGGGTTGCGATCGGCGCCCAGCGCATGGATGAAGGGCGTTAGATGGCTGAGGTCGACGTTGTCCAGCGTCAGTTGTCCGAAGCCCTGCTCGCCGTAGCGCCACTCGCCGTCGATATTGGAGTTGTCGAAAGCCAGCCCGCTGGCGCTGGCCAGGCTCAGCCGGCTGGCCTTGACCTTATAGCTGCCGCTGAGCTGACGCGTCAGTTGCAACTCGCCTTGCAGACGCGGCAACACCAGTTCGTGCGAATCCGGGGGCGTGTAGGCGGCGTCGTGGACGTTGACGCTGGCTTTCAAGGCGTCGATGGCGCCGTCGGAGAAGGACATTTCCACCGTGCCGCTGCCCTCTCCGCTGCGCAGCATGCCCAGCTGCTGCAAATAGCGCGTCCACGAACCCGCCCGGGCGCCGTCCAGCGCCACTTTGATCGAGCCCGACCACTGCTGCCAGGCGGCGATGTCGTCGCCGCGCCAGGAAGCGGTCAGATCGAAACCCTTGCCCAGTGACGCCGCCGGCTGGCCGGAGAGCTTCAGTCCGTGGCCGAACAGACCCGCGCTCAGTTTGAGCTGGCCCTGACTCAGGTCCAGCCTCGGCAGCCCCAGCAGTTCATCCTGCCAGCTCAGCAGCGCATCGATGATCTCCAGGCTGGACTGGCGCAGCAGCCAATTGCCAAGGCCGCTGCCCGCGGGGCCGGAACTCAGGTCGAAGCCGTTGAGATAGATCACGCCCTGGCGCGAACGCAGCAGTTCT
This sequence comes from Chromobacterium sp. W521, assembly GCF_052805975.1. NCBI lineage: Bacteria > Pseudomonadati > Pseudomonadota > Betaproteobacteria > Neisseriales > Chromobacteriaceae > Chromobacterium > Chromobacterium sp. W521. The sequence continues at coordinate 66,426 of NZ_JBRBAF010000003.1, read as the reverse complement.
ACCGCCGGCCCCTTGACCACCACGCTGGACAAGCGCGGCTCCAGCGCCAGCAGTGAACGCCACGACGGTTCCAGCGATACCTGGCGCAAGGTCAGCGCCTTGCCGTCCTGCGGATTGGCGATGGTGACACCGCCCAGTTCAAAGCGCGGACCAACGGTCAGCCACTCGCCGGACAGGGCCGCCACCTGCACCGGCCGTCCCAGCGACTGACTCAGATAACGCTCCAGCGGCTGGCGAAACTGGTTCAGATTGGGCAATACCCAGAAAGTGAACGCGCAAAAAGCCGCCAGCAGCAGCGTCAAGGCGGTGGCGACGGCCATTCCCAACAGCGCACAGGTCCGTTTCAGGACCTTGACCACATGGATATGGGACAGAACGGAGAATAGCTTTTCCAAATGCGGCAAACCGTTACAATGTGGCCATCAAGAATTGACATGCCGTAGGGGCCTATTATGCCAGCAAACACGGCCGCTGCCATTGCCCGCAGCCGCGAGTTCTCTCACTATCTGCAACGTTTGCTGACCGCCCAGCCCGCCGAGCTGGCCAGGCTGGAAAGCCGGCTGAGCCACCGCTTCTACGCCGCGGAGATGAAAGCCTTCGCCGATTGGGAAGCGCTGACCGATGCCGAAAGACTGGCCCCGGCGCTGCGGCGGCTGCGGCAGGCCGTAGTGGCGCGGCTGATCTGCCGCGACCTCAACGGTCTGGCGGATCTGGACGAGGTGGTATCCACCATTAGCGCGCTGGCCGATTTCGCCGTCCAACGGGCCCTGGCCTCCGCGCGCGCCGGCCTCGCCCACTACGGGGAGCCAATAGGCGAGGACAGCGGCGAGGTTCAGCAACTGATCGTCATCGGCATGGGCAAACTGGGCGGAGGCGAGCTCAACGTCAGTTCCGACATCGATCTGATCTTCATCTATCCGGAAAGCGGCGACACCGACGGCGCCTCCCGCGGCGGCCGCTCCATCAGCAACCACGAATACTTCACCCAGGTGGGCAAGCGACTGATCGCCCTGCTCAACGACGTCACCGCCGATGGCCAGGTATTCCGCGTCGACATGCGGCTGCGGCCCTACGGCGATTCCGGCCCGCTGGCGATGAGCTTCGCCGCCCTGGAAAACTATCTGCTGAGCCAGGGCCGGGAATGGGAACGCTACGCCTGGATCAAGGCCAGGCCGCTCAGCGGCGACGCGGCGGCGCTGGCCGATACGGCGCGCCCCTTCGTTTACCGCAAATACCTGGATTACAGCGCCTACGGCGCGATGCGCGACCTGCACGCGCAAATCCGCCGCGAAGTGGCCCGCCGCGATAGGGCCGAAAACATCAAACTGGGACCGGGCGGCATCCGCGAAGTCGAATTCATCGCACAAGTATTCCAGCTGATACGCGGCGGCCGCGACCGCAGCCTGCAACTGCGCGGCACCCGCGAAACCTTGCGCCGGCTGGGCGAGCTGCGGCTGTTGGAGCCCGCCGCCGTCGACGAACTCCTGCAGGCTTACGCCTTCCTGCGCAATCTGGAACATCGGCTGCAATACCTGGACGACCAGCAAACCCAAACCCTGCCCGCCGGCGCCGACAACCGCGCCCGCATCGCCGCAAGCATGGGCTGCGCCGACTGGGACCAGTTCATGAACCAGCTTAACCAGCAGCGCCGCAAAGTCACCCGCCACTTCGAGCAAGTGTTCATCCTGCCCACCGAGGGCGCTACCGACCACCCCCTGGCCGATCTGTGGCGCGACATCGCAGACGAGTTGCCGGTGGAGCGGCTGCGGCGGATGAGCTTCGCCGAACCGGAACAAGTGGCGCGCCAGTTGCAAAGCCTGGCCCAAGGACAGCGCTACCAGCAGATGCCGTTAAACGGCCGCAAGCAGTTCGACCAGCTGATGCCCGCCTTGATCGAGGTCGCCTCCCGCTTCGACAACGCCGATGCCACGCTGACGCGCATCATCGCCTTGATGGAGGCGATCAGCCGCCGCGCATCCTACCTGGCGCTGCTGACCGAATACCCGCAAACCCTGCAACGGCTCGCCTCGCTTTATTCGTCCAGCGCCTGGGTCTCCGGCTACCTGACCCGCCATCCCATCCTGCTGGACGAACTGCTGGACGCGCGCGTGCTCTACGCCACGCCGGACTGGCCACAACTGGCGGAACAGTTGGAACAACAGCTGCGCCAGGCCGACGGCGATGTGGAAGCCAAGATGGATGCGCTGCGCCACTTCCAGCACGCGCAATCCTTCCGCCTGGTGGCGCAGGATTTGGCCGGCATGTGGACGGTGGAGGCGCTGTCCGACCAGCTTTCGCTGCTGGCCGACATCGTGCTGGCCGCCACGCTGCGCCACGCCTGGCTGGACATCCCCAGCCGCCACTGCGACACGCCGCGTTTCGCCATCATCGGCTACGGCAAGCTGGGCGGCAAAGAGCTGGGCTACGCTTCGGACCTGGACCTGATCTTCCTCTACGACGACGAGCACCCGGACGCCGCCGAACTGTACTCGCGGCTGGCGCGCAAAATGTCCACCTGGCTGACCAGCGCCACCGCCGCCGGCGTGCTCTACGACATCGACCTGCGGCTACGCCCCAACGGCGCCAGCGGCCTGCTGGTCAGCTCGGTCAACGCCTTCCGCCAATACCAGGAACAGCAGGCATGGGTCTGGGAACACCAGGCGCTGACCCGCGCCCGCTACGTGGCAGGCGACGCAGACGTCGGCGCCCAATTCGAACAGGAACGCCATGCCATCCTCACCCGCCGACGCGAGCTTAGCGTGCTACGCGACGAAGTGCTGGCGATGCGCCAACGCATGCTGGACAGCCACCCCGCCCGCGACGAAGACCCGAAAAACGCGCGCGGCGGCATCATAGACATCGAATTCATCGTCCAATACCTGATCCTGGCCCATGCCCACGCGCTCCCGGCGCTGACCGCCAACGCCGGCAATATCGCCTTGCTGGCCACAGCAGCCGAGGCCGGACTGATCCCCGCCGCCGACGCCGAAGCGGCGCGCAACGCCTATCGTCACTATCGCCGGCTCCAGCACGCCGCCCGGCTCAACGAAAAACAGACGGTCACGCCGGACGCGGCTTTGCAGCAGGACTACAGCCTATGCCGATCGCTGTGGCGGCTCGTATTCGAGCAAGCGCTCAATTTTTCCTGACAAACGGTTCACAGCGTCATAAGGGCGAGATAAACTCATTGGATACGGTCGGACAAGATCCGACCCTATCCGCAAAGCGAAAACACAATATTGGAGAACACCAAGATGTCGATGGCTGATCGTGACGGAAAAATCTGGTATGACGGCGAACTGGTGGACTGGCGCGACGCCACCACCCACGTTCTGACCCACACCCTGCATTACGGCATGGGCGTGTTCGAAGGCGTGCGCGCTTACGAAACCCCCAGGGGTCCGGCCATCTTCCGTTTGGAAGACCACACCGCGCGACTGTTCCGCTCCGCCAAGATCCTGGGCATGGCGCTGCCGTTCACGCCGGAACAGATCAGCCAGGCTCACCTGGACGTGGTCAAAGCCAACGGCCTCAAGTCCTGCTATTTCCGCCCCATGGCCTTCTACGGTTCCGGAAAACTGGGCGTGGCGCCGCTAAAGAACGATGTCCGCGTAATCGTGGCCGCCTGGCCCTGGGGCGCCTACCTGGGCGACGAAGGCCTGGAAAAAGGCATCCGCGTGAAGACCTCCTCCTTCACCCGCCACCACGTCAACATCACCATGTGCAAGGCCAAGGCCAACGGCAACTACATGAACTCCATCCTGGCCAACAACGAAGCCACCGCCGACGGCTACGACGAGGCCTTGTTGCTGGATGTGGACGGTTTCGTGGCGGAAGGTTCCGGCGAAAACATCTTCATCATCCGCAAGGGCAAACTGTACACTCCTGACCTGACCAGCGCGTTGGAAGGCATCACCCGCGACACCGTGGTGCAGATCTCCAAGGAAATGGGACTGGAACTGATAGAAAAGCGCATCACCCGCGATGAAGTCTACAGCGCGGACGAAGCCTTCTTCACCGGCACCGCCGCCGAAGTCACCCCGATCCGCGAGCTCGACAGACGCGCGATCGGCGACGGCAATCGTGGTACCATCACCGCCGAAATCCAGAAGCGCTACTTCGACATCGTCAAAGGACTGGATGCCGAACACCAGCACTGGCTGACCTACGTCAACTAAGCAAGACGAGCCGCCCGCGCGGCGGCTCCGCAAGGAATACAGAATGGCTGAACAGAAAGAAAACACTCAACGCGTGATCGAAGTCACCCAGCACGACCTGCCGCTGCATTGCCCGATGCCGGACATGGTGTCCTGGAACTCCCACCCGCGCGTGTTCCTGCCCGTGCACAAGACCGGCGAAGCGCTGTGCCCCTATTGCGGCACCCGCTACAAACTGAACGGTCCGGCAGGCGGCCACCACTGAGCCTGGCCCCGCGCCGGCAACGCAGCTAAGGTGTGGCGCGAGCCGCACCTTTTTTGCTTGCCCGGCCGCCTCCGTCCGCAAACCCAAGCCGGGCCGCCGCGACCCGGTTTCGGTTTGCAATCGGAACATCTGCAATGAAGAAGAAAATCCTCGTCATCGGCCCCTCTTGGGTCGGCGACAGCGTCATGGCGCAACCGCTGTACCAAAGGCTGCACCAACGCCACCCCAATCTAGAGTTGCACGTATTCGCGCCGGCCTGGACCCTGCCGCTGCTGGCGCGGATGCCGGAAGTGGCCAAGGCCCACCTCAACCCCTTCGGCCACGGCGCCCTGCGCCTGGGCGAACGCTGGAAGGTGGCCCGCCAGCTGGCGGCCGAACGCTTCGACCAAGCCATCGTGCTGCCCAACTCGCTGAAATCCGCCTTGATCCCTCTGTTCGCCGGCATCCCCTTGCGCACCGGCTTCCTAGGCGAATCGCGCTACTGGATTCTCAACGACGCGCGCGAACTGGACGAACAAGCGCTGCCGATGATGGTGGAACGCTTTTGCGCGCTGGCCGAAGACAAGGGCGCGGCGCTGCCGCGACCGCTCAGCCATCCTCGGCTGGCGCTGACCAATGCCAGCCAGCAAGCGGCGCTGGACAAACTGAAGCTCGACGCCAGCCGCCCTGCGGTCGCCTTCTGCCCCGGCGCCGAATACGGCCCGGCCAAACGCTGGCCGGCCCGACACTTCGCCCAGCTGGCGCGCCGCTTCGACGCCGCCGGCTACGCGGTATGGTTGTTCGGCTCCGGCAAGGACCGCGAAGTGGGCGACGACATCAGCCGCCTTTCCGGCGGGCTGGCCGTCAACCTCTGCGGCGCCACCGGCCTGGAAGAAGCGATAGACCTGATCGGCCTGACCCGGCTCGCCGTCTGCAACGATTCCGGCCTGATGCATGTTGCTGCGGCGCTGGACAAACCGCTGGTGGCGCTGTACGGCTCCTCCAGCCCCGATTTCACGCCGCCGTTGTCGACGCGGGCCGCCATCGTCTCCCTCAACCTGGACTGCAGCCCCTGTTTCGAGCGGACCTGTCCTTACGGTCATACCGATTGCCTGGAAAAAATGGAGCCGGATCGGGTCTGGCAAGCCGCGCTTCCGCTGCTGCCCGTCCACCCCCAAGAAAAAACACAATAATGAGCACAGACAACACCGCACCCGTCGAAGAAAACAGCCGCCGCATGGAACTGATCCGCGCCGCGGCGATACTGTTCCGCGACCAGGGCTACGAACGCACCACAGTGCGCGACCTGGGCAACGCGGTCGGCATGCAATCCGGCAGCCTGTTCTACCACTTCCGCACCAAGGAAGAAATCCTGGTCGCGGTGATGGCCCTGGGCATCACCAGCACCACCGAGCAATTAAAGCGCGCCCTGGACGAAGCCGGATCGCCGCGAGCCAAGCTGGCCGCGCTGTTCCGCGTCCATCTCAATTCTCTGCTGGGGGACAATCAGGCGGCGCTGGAAGTGATGCTGTACGAATGGCGCAGCGTGTCCGCTGCCGCCAGGCCCGGCCTGATCGTGCTGCGTGACCGCTACGAAGCGCTTTGGCAACAAGCGCTGGACGAGGCCGCAGCCGCCGGACTGGTCAAACCCGACACCGCGCTGCTGCGCCGCACCTTGCTGGGCAGCCTGCATTGGTCGGTGCAGTGGTACCGCTCCGAAGGCCCGCTGAGCGTGGATCAGCTGGCCGAACGCATGTTGGATTTGGTATTACTGCCACAAACCTGACCATTGGACCAGAAAAAATTCGGCAATCCACCGAAAAAGATTCTAGAATCAGCGATATAGGGCAACTGGGCTCTATACCGTCCTGGGCGACGGCAACGGCAACCACGGTTTGGAGAGAGCGATATGGCAAGCACCGGCAGCATAGGCAGCCTCAACTCTCTGCAGCAATTGCAATCGCTGCAGAACACGCGGCCTGAGCAAAAGACGCTGGAAGAACCGCGGTCCGCCACCCCTGCGGTTTCACAGCAAAACGTCAGCCAGACCGCGGTCCGGCAAAACCCCGACACAGCCCGCGTCGAGCAGCAACTGCAACGTCAGTTGAACACCGCGCAGGCCAATGCCGCGCAAACCCGCAACGGCGACCAGCAACGGGTTAGCCAGGAACAGGCCCAAACCGCCGCCCTGGCCAGCTCAGCCGTTCCGGCCGCCGCGGCCAACGACACCCCGCGGGCTCAACAGCGCACCGCGGAAACGGCAAGCGCCAATCGCGCCGCCAGCGCGCCGCCGGCGACGCCTCCGCGTCCGACCACGGTGCCGGCGGCCAATGAGCAGCAAGCCGCCAACAATCAAGCGGAACAGCAGATCAACCAGACCAACAGCAATGCGGTGGCCCGTTCCCAGCAACAGAACGCCAGCGGCCAATTAGCGGTCACTCAGTACCAGACCACCCAGTCCCTGCTGCAGAATAGCCCTTACCGGCCGCGGGTCTCGGAAGTGGCCTGACGCCACCCTCACAAAAAACGGCAATCCCAAAGGATTGCCGTTTTTTTTGCCGAACGCGTACTCAGCGTGTAACGCTCCGCAACGCGCGGCAGATCGTGAACAGGTTTTTAGACTTCGCCGGTTTTGCGCCCCGGCCGCCACAACACGTCCGGTTCCCCTGCCTGCCGGTTCAGATAACGCGACAGCACAAACAGCAGGTCGGACAGGCGGTTCAGATAGCGGCGCGCCGCGTCTGACACCGTCTCCTGCTGCGCCAACGCCACCACTGCGCGCTCGGCGCGACGACACACCGATCGGGCTTGGTGCGACAGTGCGGCCACCCTGCAGCCCCCGGGCAGGATGAACTCTTTCAGCGGCGGCAAATCCTCGTTGAGGAAGGCCACGACAGCCTCCAGCGCCTGCACGTGCTCGGCGCCCAAAGCGCTGTAGCCGGGCACCGCCAGCTCCGAGCCCAGATCGAACAAATCGTGCTGGGTCTCGGACAGCCAGGCTCTGGCCTCGTCCGGCAGCGTTTCCGCCAGCAACACTCCCAGCACCGAGTTCAATTCATCCACCTCGCCCAACGCGCGGATGCGCAAGCTGTCCTTACCCACCCGGCTGCCGTCCCCCAGACCCGTGCTGCCGTCGTCGCCGGTTCTGGTGACGATATGCGACAATCGATCACTCATCGCGTTTCCCATCCTTTTCAATCTTGCCCAAAGAGTTGATTGTCTGACGCAGGCTCTCCTTCAAGGCTTCGCCAAACAGCATCTCGTAATCCTCCTTGAGCTGATGCATTACGCCCGACAGCATCTGCTTGGCCTGCAGCTCCAAAGCGTCCTGCAACCACAGCGACAGTTCCACCTTCATCCGCGGCAGCATTTTTTCATACATGGACTGCAGCAAGGCCTGTTCGTCTATCACCGCCACCGTGCCCGGCGGCGCATTCACCGCCTGAGGCGCCATCATCGCGGCGGCCGCGGCGGCCGAAGCCACCTCGGACACCTTCAAGACCTCTACGCCGCGCGCCGTCGGCCCCTCGGAGGCCGGCCCCTGTTCCGCCTCGCCCGCCGACGACTCCGCGCCGACGGCAAGCGCCAAGCCTGCGGCTGCCAGCGCCCCGGCTCCCGCCGCCAACTCCGCGGCCCCCATTCCACCCATCTCGGACTCGGACTCAAACACCGTCAGTTCGGGTATCTCGCCCTCGGCCATAGCCGGAGCCAGCGACTCGGGCTCGACATCCTCCAAGAACATTTCCGGCTCGGCCGCTACCGGCTCCAGCATGGCCGCCGTTTCGGTGGTTTGCTGCCCCAGCACGTCCTCTAGCAAAGGCTCGGCAGCCGCTTCGGCTACCGGCGGCTCGGCAAACACAGCGTCCAGCTGCGGAACATCCAGTTCAGCAACTTGTGGCTCCAACGCCTCGTCCCGCACAGACTCTGCCGCCACTTCGGCCTCCGTCTGCTCGGCAAACGCATCGTCCAGCTGCGGAACGTCCAGTTCAGTAACTTGTGGTTCCAACGACTCGTTCAGCACAGACTCTGCCACCGCATCGGCTTCCGCCGGTTCCGCAAACGCAGCGTCCAGATGCGGAACCACTGATTCGACGACTTTCGGTTCCAGCACTTCTTCCGGCACAGACTCTGCCGCCGCTTCGGCCGCCGTCTGCTCGGCAAACGCATCGTCCAGCTGCGGAACGTCCAGTTCAGTAACTTGTGGTTCCAACGACTCGTTCAGCACAGACTCTGCCACCGCATCGGCTTCCGCCGGTTCCGCAAACGCAGCGTCCAGATGCGGAACCTCCAGATCTGCAGCTTGCGGCCCCAGCGGCTCGTCCAGCACAGGCTCAGGCACCGCTTCTTTCGCTGGTTCCGCAAATGCGGCATCCAGTTGCGGAACGTCCAGTTCAGCAACTTGTGGTTCCAACGCCTCGTTCAACACAGGCTCAGGCACCGCTTCGGCTTTCGCCGGCTCGGCAAACGCTGTATCCATCTGCGGGACGTCCAGATCTGCGGCTTGTAGCTCCAGCGTCTCGTCCAACACAGGTTCGGCCACCGGTGCGGAAAACGCGGAATCCATCATCGGCGCATCCGCCTCAACGGCTTCCGGCATCGCCATGACGGGCTCCGTCCGCCCCCCCGCCAGTGCCTGGTCGATCTCGGCCAGCAAGGGCTCCTCTCCCGGCACGTCAAGCTCAGGGACGGCGGAGGACTCCGGCGAAATCATCACATCGGGAAACGCCATCGCCGATTCAAACACCGCCTCGGGCGCTACGGCCGGCGCATCATCAAACGCCGGCGCGGGTTCCAGCGCCAACGCGGCCAGTTCATCCGCCTCGGGCGGCGCCAGGAAGGGGTCGGCGGCGTTATCGCCCATAGGCGGCGCAAATGGCTCTGGGCCTTCCGCCGCCGCTTCCGGCGCGCCGACGGATGGGGCCTCGGCGGATTCCGGCCAGACAGGCACGGGTTCTTGCGCCGCGCTCTCCGGCCAACTCGGCAGCAAGCTGTCCACCTGGGTTTCCGGTCCGACTCCGCCGCCCAGCACGCCGGTGGGCAAGCTATCCAAGGAAATGGAAGTGAAAGGCGTCGGCGCGGGCGGCTCGGCGGTTGGCGCCACCGCACCCGGAATCTCTATACCAACGGGTTCCGGCTCAGCGGCCGCAAGCGCGGCGTCCCTTGCCGGCTCAGCTTCGGCCATTAGGGGCTCGGCAACGGGCGCCGAAGCAGGAACCGCCGCCAGCGCCTCTTCCGCGATAGACGCGGGTTCGTCAGCCACGGCCTCCGCTGCTTGCTCCTCGCCGGCCGGCTGCAACAAGAATTCGAAATCACCGGTCTCCGCCGCCGGCGGCTGCGCCGCTTCCGGCGAGGCCGCGGCGGGACTCCAACCTGGCAGCACTTGCTCGATGCCAAGCTCGGAGGCAGGTATGTCGTCCAGATCCAGCGACGGCAGCGAAGCCAGGTCCAGCAACGGTTCTTCGCCGGCAACAGGGGCGGCGATCAGTTCTTCCAGGCTCAGTTCGGGAATTTCCAACTCGGCGGGCAAATCCTGCGGCAGTTCGCCCAACTGGTCGGCCAGCGCGTCCAGTTCGCTGGAGAAATCAAAATCGGGAATGTCGATGACTTCGTCGCCCAAGGTAGGCACTTGCGACTCATCCACCACCTCGGTCAACACCGGCAGGTTGAGGCCGGACCAGTCAGGCTCTTTGGGCTTTGACGGCTCGCTCATGGTCACTTGTTGCTCATGTCGTGATGTTCGATTGCATAACCGCGCTCGCGATACGCCTTGAACCGCAGGCGCGCCGTCTCCAGCGACGCTTCGTCGCGTCCGACTATTTCCAGAATACGATCAAAGCGCTCCATCCGCTCCGGCAAATTCGATCCCAGATTCAACAAAACCGGGTGCTCCAACGCATCCGGCAGGCGGGCGGTCAGCCAGATCGGCGTGTCCGCCGCCTCGTCTGCGCCCAGCCGGCAGTGCGGCACGAAGCGGGTATCGCCAAAACTCCACAGCTGTCGGCTGAAGGTATCGAGCTGCTGCTCGCTGTCGAACCAGACCAGCAGCCGCCCCCCCTTGCGCATCACCGTGGCCGCCAGCAGGCAGGCGAAGCCCTGCGGATCGGCCACTTTGGTGTAAAAATCAATCCTGCTCATCGTCCACCGTTTCAGGGGTTTCACGGCGCGGACGGCCGCGTCGCACCACATTGCCCAACGCGATGTCCGCGCGGTCTTGCAGGAACTGCACCAGCAAAGGCACCGGACGCGCGGTGGCGCCCTTGTCCTTGCCGCCCTTCCAGGCGGTGCCGGCGATATCCAAATGCGCCCAATCGTAAGCCTTGGCGTAGCGCGACAGGAAGCAGGCCGCAGTGATGCTGCCGCCCGGACGTCCGCCGATATTCGCCATATCGGCGAACGGGCTCTTCAACATGTCCTGGTACTCGTCCCACAGCGGCATATGCCAAGCGCGGTCGGCCACTTCCTCGCCGGCGGCCAGCAGCTCGCGCGCCAGGCTGTCCTGGTTGCTGTACAGCGCTGTGGCGATATGGCCCAGCGCGACCACGCAGGCGCCGGTCAGCGTGGCCACGTCGATCACGGTGGCCGGGTCGAAACGCTCGGCGTAGGTCAGCGCGTCGCACAGAATCAGTCGGCCTTCGGCGTCGGTGTTCAGAATCTCGATGGTCTGGCCGGACATCGAGGTGACAATGTCGCCCGGCTTCAACGCGTTGCCGTTGGGCATATTTTCGCAAGTGGGCACGATGGCAACCAGGTTCAGCGGCAGGTTCATTTCCACCGCGGCGCGGAAAGCGCCCAGCACGGTGGCCGCGCCGCACATATCGTACTTCATCTCGTCCATGCCCTCGCCCGGCTTCAACGAGATGCCGCCGGAGTCGAAGGTGATGCCCTTGCCCACCAGCACGATGGGCTTGTCGCCTTTGTCTTTGGCGCCATGATGGCGCAGCACGATCAGCCGCGCTTCTTCAGTGCTGCCCTTGGCCACGGACAGGAAAGAACCCATGCCCAGTTCGGCGATTTGCTTGGGGCCCAGGATTTCGGCGTCCGCGCCGAAAGCGGCGGCCATCTGGCGCGCTTCTTCGCCCAGATAGCTGGGAGTGCAAACATTGCCCGGCAGGTTACCCAGATCCTTGGCCAGCCTCATGCCGCTGCCAATGGCCAGGCCGCGCTGCAAGCCCTTTTCGCCGTCGGCGAGATCGCTGCGGCGCGGTACCGCCAGCGTCAGCTTGCGCGGCTCTCGCACGGATTCGTCCACCTTACTCTTGAAGCGGTCGAAACGGTACAAGGCGTCCAGCGTCACCACCGCCGCCTGCTCTATCATCCACTCTACATCGTGCTTCTTGACTGTCAGTTCGCTCAGGTAGCTGACCGCTTCCACCGCGGAAGTCTGGGTCAAGGCCTTGATCGAGGCCCGCACCGCCTCGCGGTATTCCTTGGCGCGGAACTCCCGCTCCTTGCCCAAGCCCACCAACATCACCCGGTCGCATAGGGTGTGCGGCACCGAGTGCAGCACCAGCGTGCTGCCCAGCTTCCCTTCCATGTCGCCGTGACGCAGCACGTCGCTGATGAAGCCGTTGGAGATGCGATCCAGCAGATCCGCCGCGAAAGTCAGCTTGCGGGATTCGTATACGCCGACGATAACGCAAGCTACCCGTTGCTTTTCCGGACTGCCGCTTTTTATGTTAAATTCCATTGAGAACTCCCGTGTAGAGCGAGTGTCTGTAGCTACACCTCTTAACCGGCCGTCGATGCGCAGGTAGAATCCTGACGGCCCGGCCTTCCGGTGAAGACGGATTTTGTTGTTGATTCCGAAATCGTCCGTTTTTGACGTTTCTGGATGGTCCCCGGAATTATCACAATGCTTTTCATGAAAAGTCAAAAAGGCACTGAATAAATGGTTTTTCAAAAAAGCCTGACTCGCGAGCTGACTTTGAGCGCATTAGGCGTTTTCATCGTGCTCCTGGCGATTATCGTTTCCACTCAGGCAGTCAATCTTCTGGGCCGCGCGGCCGAAGGACAAATGGCCAACGAGGCCGTTGCCGCGGTGCTTGGCTTCACCACGCTGGGCTTTTTCCCGGTATTGATGATTTTGACGGTTTTCGCCACCATTTTGGTGGTATTGACCCGTATTTGGCGCGATCACGAGATGGTGGTCTGGCTCAGTTCCGGCCTGTCTTTGAGCAATTGGGTGTGGCCGGTGATGCGCTTCACCCTGCCGCTGGCGATGCTGATCGCCGGCGTCACCCTGTTCATCGGGCCGTGGGCGGACCAACGCAGCCAAGACTATGCCGAACAGATCAAACGCCGCGAGGAGGTTTCCGCAATCTCCCCCGGCGTGTTCAAAGAATCCGCCTCGTCCAACAAGGTATATTTTATTGAGAACTACTCTGGCGAGCACGGCGCGGCCACTAATATTTTCATGCAGGAAATCACCGACGGCAAAGTGGCCACCATTTTCGCCAAATCCGGTTTTATTACCACTAAGCCAGACGGGGAGCGCGTGGTGGTGCTGGAACATGGGCAGCGCTACGTAGGCGAGCCGGGCAGCGCCAATTACGAGGTGGCGGAATTTCAGCGCTACACCGCCGGCATCGGCGAAAGCCAGCAGATGCCGGGCCCCTCCGGCAACCGCCAGGCCATTCCCACCGCCCAATTGCTGAGCCAGGACTCCGCCGACTACCGCGCCGAACTGGCTTGGCGGCTATCGATGCCGATCAGCTGCGTGATTCTGGCGCTGCTGGCGATTCCGATGTCCTATTTCAACCCGCGCAGCGGCCAGACCTACAATCTACTGCTGTCTTTGCTGGTTTTCTTTGTTTATCAGAACGGACTGACCGTGGCCCGCAACTGGGTGGCCCAGGGCAAGGCCGGCGTCTGGCTGGTGCTGTTGGTGCACCTGGCCATGCTGGCGTTGGCGCTTGCGCTGTTGAGCTACCGCAACCGGCCGGCTCGTCCCATCGGCCAGGCCTTGTCCCTGCTGTTCCGGAAATCCTGATCCCGTCATGAAACTGATTCATCGCTACATCGTCGCCACTCTGAGCCAGGCGACCTTGTTCACCCTGCTGGCCCTGCTGGGCCTGTATGGCTTCTTCGACCTGCTGGCCGAAGTGCCCAACCTGGGCAAGGGCAGCTACACCCTGGGCAAGATGCTGGGCTATGTCGCGCTGCTGATGCCCGGCCACGCTTATGAGTTAATGCCGCTGGCGGTCTTGATCGGCGGCATGGTGGCGATGACCCAGCTGGCGACCAGCAGCGAATACACGGTGATACGCACCAGCGGGGTGACGCTGCCGCAAATCGCCGCCACGCTGCTGAAGTTCGGCCTCGGCTTCGCCCTGCTCACCGTGCTGCTGGGCGAGGTGCTGGCGCCGCGCACCGGCCAGCAAGCGCAAAGTCTGAAGCTGTCCGCCACCCACTCGATGGTGGCGCAGGAATTCCGCTCCGGCATTTGGGTCAAGGACAATCAGAACTTCATCAATGTTCATGAGATGCTGCCGGACACCTCGCTGCTGGGCGTGCGCATCTACACCTACGACAACGATTTCCGCCTGGTGCGCACCCGTTACGCCGAACGCGGCTCCTTCTCCAAGGATGAGCAGCAATGGCGCCTGATCAATGTGCGCGAAACCACGCTGGGCGCGGATCAGTCGGTCAGCCGCCATTATCCGGAGCTGTCTTGGAAATCCATCGTCGAGCCGGAAATCCTGTCGGTGCTGCTGGTCGTGCCGGAACAGATGTCGGCTAGCGCGCTGCTAACCTATCTGGAGCACTTGCGCAGCAACAAGCAACAGACCCAACGCTATGAGATCGCGCTGTGGAGCAAGCTCTTCTATCCGCTGGCCTGTATCTCGATGGCCCTGGTGGCGCTGGCCTTCACCCCGCAGCAACGCCGCCACGGTCAACTGGGCATCCGTCTGTTCGGCGGCATCTGCCTGGGCATCGCCTTTCACTTCGTGAACCGCCTGTTCGGCCATCTGGGCCTGCTGTACGACTGGAACCCCATCTTGTCCGCCACGCTGCCCACTTTGCTGTTCCTGGTGGCCGGCGTCGCCATTATCGCCAGACAGGAAAGGCGCTGACATGAACTCGCCGGCCGCGGACTCCCTCGCCCACATGCGCCAGGAACTGGCCGGCAAACGTCAGGCTTTGACCGAGCAATACCGTCAGCAGCGCAATCCTCAGGAATATCTGAAACGGCACAGCCAGACGGTGGACGCCGCCTTGCAGGCGCTGTGGGCGCAATCCGGTCTGGACGGCGCCGCCAGCCTGATCGCCGTGGGCGGTTACGGCCGCGGCCAGCTTTTCCCCCACTCCGACATCGACCTGCTGGTGCTGCTGGACCAGCCGCCGTCGCCGGAGCTGGGCGAACGCGTCGGCGCCTTCATCAGCCAGCTGTGGGACGTGGGCCTGGAGATAGGCCACAGCGTGCGCACTGTCGAAGAATGCCTGTCCGAGGCGCGCGGCGACATCACCATTGAAACCAATCTGCTGGAAAACCGGCTCATCGCCGGCGACGCCGCGCCCTGGCGGCGCATGAGCGCGCTGCTGGACCGCCAGCGCGACCCGCTGGCCTTTTTCGAAGGCAAAACCCAGGAACAGCAGCAGCGCCACACTCGCCACTTCGGCGTCGGCAACAATCTGGAGCCCAATATCAAGGAAAGCCCGGGCGGCCTGCGCGACCTGCACACCATTCTGTGGATCAGCAAAGCCATCGGCCTGGGCGACAATTGGGACGCGCTGGTGCGCCGCGGCATCCTGACCTTGGCCGAGGCGCGGCTGATCAAACACAGCGAACGCCAGTTGCTGGGCCTGCGCATCGAACTGCACCTGCTGGCGCGCCGGCGCGAAGACCGGCTGATATTCGATTTGCAACAGCAACTGGGCCGAGCGCTGGGCCTGCAGGACACACCGGCCAAGCGCGCCAGCGAACAAGCGATGCAGCTGTATTACCGCGCCGCCAAGACCGTTAACCAGCTCAACGGCATCCTGCTGCCCAATCTGCGCGGCAGGATCTACTCCCAAGTGCCGCGCGTCACTCAGAACCTTAACGAGCGCTTCTACTCGGTCAACGGCATGCTGGGCATCCGTCAGCCGGATGTGTTCGAGAAATACCCGTCCGCCATCCTGGAAGCCTTTCTGATGCTGCAGCGCAACCCGGAACTGAGCGGTTTCGCCCCGCGCATGCTGCGCGCGCTGTGGCACGCGCGCAGCCACATCAACGAACGCTTTCGCAACAACCCGCGCAACCGCGAGCTGTTCTTGCAGTTGTTCCGGGAGCCCAACGGACTGACGCGCTGCCTGCGGCGGATGAATCTATACGGGGTGCTGGGCCGCTACCTGCCCAATTTCGGCCACATCGTCGGCCAAATGCAGCACGACCTGTTCCACGTCTACACCGTGGACGAGCACATCCTGATGGTGGTGCGCAATCTGCGCCGCTTCGCCAGCAGCGCCTTTACCCACGAATATCCGCTGATGTCCCGGCTGATCAACGACTTCGAGCGGCCGGAAACACTGTACCTTGCCGGTCTGTTCCACGACATCGCCAAGGGCCGCGGCGGCGATCACTCGACGCTGGGCATGGCGGACGCGGCGGACTTTTGCCGCCAGCACGGCTTGCCGGCCGAGGATGGCGAACTAGTGGTCTGGTTGGTGGGCCAGCACCTGACCATGTCCAGCGTGGCGCAGAAGCAAGACATTTACGACCCGGAAACCGTGCGCCGCTTCGCCGAACTGGCCGGCACGCCGCGCCGGCTGACCGCGCTCTACCTGCTGACCGTGGCCGATATCCGAGGCACCAGCCCCAAAGTCTGGAACGCGTGGAAAGCCAAGCTGCTGGAAGACCTTTACCACGCGGCGATGCGCCAGCTGGTGCGCGGCGGCCAGCTAGACGTCGCCTCTGAGCTAGAGGAGCGCAAACACCAGGCCCAGGCGCTGTTGCGCTTGCACGCGGTGCCAAGCGGCGTGGAGGCCGCGCTGTGGCAGGAACTGGACACTGTCTACTTCCTGCGCCACGAAGCCAAGGAGATCGCCTGGCACGCGCGGCTGCTCAACCGCTTCGTCCATGCCGACGGGCCGCTGGTGCGCGCCCGGCTGTCCGACGACCACGAAGGCATCCAGGTGCTGATCTACACCCGGGACCGCCCGGAACTGTTCGCCCGCGCCTGCGCTTTTTTCGGCCGCACCCACTACAGCATCGCCGACGCCAAGGTTTACACCACCCGCCACGGCTACGCGCTGGACACTTTCCACGTCTTCGTGCCCGAGCATCATGACGGCGATTATCGCGACATGATCAATTTCATCGAGTTCGAACTGGCCGAGTGCCTGCGCCAGGAGGGCGAACTGAGCCTGCCCGCCTCCGGCCGGATCAGCCGCCACCTCAAACACTTCCCAATCACGCCGCAGATCTTGATTCGCCCGGATGACAAAGCCAGCTTCTACGTGCTATCCATCGTCGCCGGGGACCGCCCCGGCCTGCTGGCGCGCATCGCCAAAGTGCTGTCCGACTACCGGATGAATGTGCAATCCGCCAAGATCATGACTCTGGGCAGCCGCGCCGAAGACTCCTTCCTGATCTCCGGCCCCGGCCTCAACGACGATAAGACGGTGCTGGCGCTGGAGAACGCGCTGATGGCCGCGCTAAGGCTCTGAGCAGCTCAAGCCAAGCCCATTCATTCGCTCCACTCATTGCTGACACCAGCAAACAGCATTGCAAACGTCATAAATTTGCGTTTTCCCTACAGTTTCCCCCACTTGCGCAAATTTATTTGTCATTGACCGACATCAAGGATTACACATTCAGCGTTCCCCATCGGGAGCAGCCCTTCCGCACCAAGGGCAACCAACCTGGACCAAAGGCGCGCCATCGAGCGACTACAAGCCTGGTCCAAGGGCCATGCCAAACAGCAGGCCCGCGCGGTACTTCTTCAGAGGAGAAGTGAATGTTTGCCAAGCAATACACTGCCGCACTGGTGTCCGCCGCCTTCTTCAGCATCGCGGCGCAAGCAACAACCCTCAACTGGCAATCCACCAACACCCTGGCCCATCCGGTCCAATCGCTGATCCCGCAAGCACAGGACAGCGGCGAAGTCGCCGCCGGCCAGAGCGTGCACATCGCGGTGGCTTTGAAAGTGCGCAACAAAGCGCAACTGGACACGCTCACACAGAGCATCCTGCAAGGCGGCAGCAAGCACTACTTAAGCAAGACCGAGTTCCTGGACCGTTTCTCGCCCACTGAGGCGCAGGCACAGACCGTGGTCAAGCATTTGCAGGCCAACGGCTTCCGCAACATCAAAGTGGCGCCCAACCGCCTGCTGATCACCGCAGACGGCAGCGCCGCCACCGTCAAGGCCGGCTTCCAGACCTCGCTGCACCGCTACAACATCAACGGTCGCCAAGCCTTCGCCAATGTCGCCAACGCTCAGGTGCCCAACCAGCTGGCCGACATCGTGCTGGCCGTGCACGGCCTGCAAAATGTTCACCAGTTCCACACCGCGCTGCGCCACCCCACGCCGCAGGCCTTCAAGACCGCCAGCGTCAGCGGCCACTCCCCCACCGACTTCCCGTCCATCTACAATGCGAACAGCTTGCCCCCGGCCAGCAACACCACGGTCGGCATCATCGCCGAGGGCGACCTGACCCAGACGCTGAGCGATCTGCAGGACTTCGCCAGCAGCGTCGGCTACGGCACGGTGGCCACCTCGGTGATCAATAGCGGCACGCCCACCAGCGACACCTCCGGCACCGAGGAATGGAACCTGGACAGCCAGGACATCCTCGCCGCCGCCGGCGGCGCGGTTCAACAGATGAACTTCTACGTTGCGCCGTCGATGACCAATGCCGACATCACCGCCGCCTTCAACGCCGCGGTCAGCGACGGCACGGCCAAGGTGATCAACGTGTCGCTGGGCGAATGCGAAACCAGCGCCCAGAGCGACGGCATGACGGCCAGCGCCGACCAGATCTTCCAGGCGGCGGTGGCCCAAGGCCAAACCTTCTCGGTGTCCACCGGCGACTCCGGCTCCTACGAGTGCGGCGGCCGCACCGCGCGCCAGAGCTACCCGGCGGTATCGCCCTACGTGATCGCGGTGGGCGGCACCACGCTGTCCACCAGCGGTAAAACCGGCTATCTGTCTGAAACCACCTGGAACGGCGGCGGCGGCGGCCCCAGCTATACCGAGAGCGCTCCCGCCTGGCAGACCAGCGCCGGCGTGCTGACCATTTCCAAAACCAAGCGCGGCGTGCCCGACGTCTCCTTCGACGCCGACCCCAACAGCGGCGCGCTGGTGCTGGTCAACGGCAGCACCTCGCAGATCGGCGGCACCAGCCTGGCGGCGCCGCTGTTCACCGGCTTCTGGGCGCGGATCGAATCGGCCAACGGCAACAACATCCACTCGCCGGCGCCGTCGATTTACAAATACTTCAAGGCCAACCCCTCGCTGTACCACGACGTCACCAGCGGCAGCAACGGCGCCTACAGCGCCGCCAAGGGCTGGGACTACACCACCGGCTGGGGCAGCTTGAACATTGCCAACCTGAACGCCTTCATCGCCAGGACCCCTGGGTTTTAAGCGCAACGCTCTCTCGCCTTGAGCCCCGGTCCGCCGGGGCTTTTTTGTGCCTAGCCCCATCGCCGGCTAAGATGAGCCCACTTCGCGCCGGAAACCAAACATGAAAATCCCGCCCTCAGCCGCCATCCATCTACTTCACCGTTGCGCCCAAGCCAGCCTGGCCACTCACAGCACTCAACTGGACGGCTACCCCTACGCCACGCCGATACCCTGCGTGCCCGACGCCCGCCACCGGCCCACGCTCTGTCTCAGCGCGCTGGCCGAACACTGCAAAAACCTGCGGGCCGACCCGCGCTGCAGCATCGCGCTGCTGGACCCGGCGGCGGAGTCCAGTCAGAGCGGCGCGCGCCTGACCCTGCTGGGCGATATGGAACCCTTCCAGCCCACCCCGCTGGAGCTGGCCCGCCACCTGCGCTACCAGCCGGAGGCCGAAAACTGGCTACAACTGGATTTCACCTTCTACCGGCTGGAGCCGCGACGGCTGCGCTATATCGAAGGCTTCGGCCGCATGGGCTGGCTGGAGGCAGAGCAGTGGCTTGACGGCCCGGCGCTGGAGCCGGAGCAAGAAGCGGAGTTGCTGGAACAAAATACCGAGCTTCCCGCCGGCGTCCGACTGCTGGGCGCCGATTGCCACGGCATTGACTATGAGATCGCCGCCGCGCGCCGACGCCTGGCCTTCCCCGCCGCGCTGGAGGCGGACGAACTGGCCGCCCGCTGGCCGGAACTGACCGCGGCGCTGGCATGAAAAACGGGAGCCATCGGCTCCCGTTCGTTCACATCCTGTTTGCGCCGCTGAGACGCTGCCGTTCACTTGAACAACATATGACCCAGCTTGCTGGCCTTGGTGTCCAGATAGCGGTCGTTGTGCGGATTGCGCCCCACCTCCAGCGGCACCCGCTCCACCACATCGATGCCGGCGGTGCGCAGGGTTTCGATCTTGCGCGGATTATTGGTCATCACCCGCACCCGGGACACGCCCAACTGCTCCAGCATGTGCCGGGCGATGCGGAAATCGCGCATGTCGGCGGGGAAACCCAGCCGCTCGTTGGCTTCCACGGTGTCGGCGCCGCCGTCCTGAAGCTGGTAGGCGCGGATCTTGTTGATCAGGCCAATGCCGCGGCCTTCCTGACGCAGATACAGCAGCGCGCCGCGGCCTTCGGCGGCGATGGCGGACAAGGCCGCCTCCAGTTGGAAACCGCAATCGCAGCGCAGCGAAAACAAGGCGTCGCCGGTCAGGCATTCCGAATGCAAGCGCGACAACACCGGCTCGCCGTCGTCTATCGCGCCCAGGGTCAGCGCAACGTGCTCGCGGCCGCCCACTTCCTCAAAACCATGCATGGTGAACTCACCCCAAGGGGTGGGCAGCTTGCAACTGGCGACATATTCCATTCTCGGCTCATCCGCGCTGAGCTCGACAGCAGGCAATGACATTATTTCTCCGCTAAACCTGATAAGCACGCCTGAATCCGCGCGCAATAATCTTTATTAACTGTGGTCGGCTTCCGGATTTTCAAGCGCTAAAGGCAAGGCGGCGAAGGGCTCGGCCAACACGATGGCGAGCGCTGCCAGCCACACCAGCCGCTCCGGCGTGAAGAAGCCGGCGCTGGACGCCTCGGCATCCAGAATGCCCAGCACATTATCGTCCGGCCCCAGCACCGGCAGGCACACCTCGCTCATCACCTTGGGATCGCACTCGTAATAGCCGCCGCCCTCGGCGCGCCAGGCTTTGACGTCTTCGATCAACACCGCCCAGCCGGTCAGCCCCACCCGGCTGTTGTTGCTGTACTCGGCGAAGGCCTCGGTCAAAGGAAACTCGGCGCGGCTGGGCACGCCCTGGTAGGCCAGCTTGACCAGCTTGGCCTGCTGGCCTTTGCCGATCTTCCGATATACGCCCAGCCAGTCCGCGCCCACCTTATGGTTTACCGACTCCACCAGCGCGTGCAGATTGCGCAAGGCCGCCGTGGCTTCCGGACTTTCGCCGCCGAACAGCGGCGCCAGATCATAAGGCTCGTCGGCCAGTTCTTCGAACAAAGAACAACTGCCATCCTCGCTCAGTTTGGGCACCTGGTAACGATACAGATCCTGCCGCGCCGCCGGCTTGTCCGCGTTCAACACCGCGGACAGGGTCAACACCGCGATCTGCAGCTCGGTGCGATCCAGTTCCAGGCTCTGCTCGCGCAGATAGTCGGCCAGTTGGCTTACGGGTATCATGACAGTGCTCCTGAAGGCGGCCGCGCCGCCCGATGCGAATGAATATCGAAACCCAGCAGGATACCAAAAACCGCCCCGCGCTGGCCAACCCCAGTCCAGAATACAAGCCCATGCCCGCCATCCATATTCCCTACTCGCCCCTCGTGATCAAGGCCGGCGCGCACGCCCGCAAGCTGCTGGCGCGCCAAGGACTGCCCGCCGCCAGCGTGGCCACCCTGCCCGGCGCCGCCGGCGGGCCCAAGGCGATAGGCATCACCGGCCTGGATCAGGCGGTGTTCGAATGGCTGAACCGCAACCCGCGGCGGCGCGAACTGGTCGGCGCCTCCATCGGCGGCTGGCGATTCGCCTGCGCGATGCAAGCCGAACCGAGCCAAGCGCTGGCGCGCCTGGCCGCGCGTTATACCGAAGAAAGCTACACGGCAGACTCCAGCGTGACCGACATCACCCGCCAGACCCGCCTGATGCTGGATGAGATACTGCCGCCGGCGGCGCGCAGCGCGCTGATAGACCACCCGCACTATCAGCTTAGCCTGTTGCTGGTGCGTTCCCACGGCCTGCTCGCCAGCGAAGCGCGCGCCGCGCTGCTGGGCGGCCTGGCGCTGAGCGCCGCGCTCAACACCGTGTCGCGCGGCCTGCTGCGCCACGCTTTCAGCCGAGTGATCTGCCATGACCCCCGCAGCGCCTTGCGCTTCAAGCCC
Source organism: Chromobacterium sp. W521 (assembly GCF_052805975.1). NCBI lineage: Bacteria > Pseudomonadati > Pseudomonadota > Betaproteobacteria > Neisseriales > Chromobacteriaceae > Chromobacterium > Chromobacterium sp. W521. Next base: position 44,549 of record NZ_JBRBAF010000003.1, on the reverse strand, counting down.
GAGGACGGCATTCCCACGCTGTGCCAGCCCTTGGGGGCGGACAATCTGGACGCCGCGCTGATGGGCACCATCGCCATTCCCGGCGTGCTCAGCGGCGTGCAGCTGCCGGGCGCCCCGGCGGCCACTTATCGAGACGGCGGCCTGACCGACTACCACCTGGACTTCCCCTTTGCCCAGGGCGACGACATCGTGCTGTACCCTCACTTCACCGAGCGCATCGTGCCCGGCTGGTTCGACAAATTCCTGCCCTGGCGCCGGCCCAACCCGACCCACCACGCCAACACCGTGCTGATCTCGCCGTCGCGCGATTACCTGGCGCGGCTGCCCGGCGGCAAGTTGCCGGACCGCAACGACTTCCACCGCTACCTAGGCCGGGACGAGCAACGCCAGCGTTTCTGGCGCCAAGCCACCGCCGAGAGCCAACGCTTGGGGGATGCCTTCATGGCGTGGTTGGAGCGGCCGGACCTGGGCCAGGTTCAAACACTCTAAAACAAAAAGAGCCGGGAATCTCCCGGCTCTTTTCATTCACAGCTCAGAACCCTTCCAATGTCTTGCGAGCAAAGGCGAGACAAGGCGAAAACAGCTGAAGAAGCGGAATGGTCATAGAGTACATGAGCATTCTGAAGATGTTTTCAACGCGCCTGTCTAACTTGCCCGCCGAAGCGCAGCAGACATTGAGCACGCCTCAACCGGCGCGGGCCCAGCACTCCTCGTCCGACATATTCACCGGCGTCGCCAGCAACTGCACTACCACGTCCCGCGTTTGCGCGCCCTTGCGCACGCGCACGGTGATCTGGTCGGCCACGCCCGGCTGGTCCTGATCGCGCCGGTAGTTGAACGCGCCGTGGTCGGCCATGATGGCGCGGCCTAACTTGGGACCGCTCACCAGACTATAGCCGTCCGGCTCGCCCACGCCTTGCAACTGGCCGCGCAAGCAACGCACAGGGCTGGAATAGCTGAGTTTGGCCAGGCCCAGCTGAGCGTCGCCGCCGCCGGGTTGCGACGGCTGCGACGCGGCCGGCCCCAGCGGACCTTCGCAACGCAGCGCGGCGCGCTTGGCTTTGAAGTCGTAGTCGGTAGCCGCGCAGTTAAGCGCCATCATATTGTTGACGCCGCTGCCGCGCAGCAGGTTCTGCAAGGCGGAGTCCAAGGTTTTGTCCAACTCCTGACGCGCCAGCGTGGCGGTGCCGGAACGAAGCGGCAGCACGCCGTCGCATTCGAAGCGACGCAGAGCGCTGCGCTCGCCGTCGGCCCACACTCGGCACGCCACCGGCAGATAGCGGCGCATCGCGCCTTCAATCACAGCAACGTCGCCGGCCTGCCATTGCGCCTGCTTCAGCCAGTCCACACCCAGCTCGGTTGAGGTGTTGCCCAACTGGCCGGCGCGCTGCGCCTCCACCTGACGGCCCACATAGTCTTGAAAGCCCTGTGCCAGGCTGGCGTCGCGCCCCATTTCCGCCACCAAGGCGTCGAAGCGCTTGACGTCGTCGGCGCGCAGCGCAGCCAGGATCTCGGCGATGCGGCCCGGCTGTTGCTGGTTCAGATAGTAGAACCACAAGGCGGAATGACTGTAGAAGTCCCAACCGTCGCTATAGCTGGAACGCATGATGCGGGATGGCTCCAGATAGCTTTGCGGCCAACCATTGGCCACTACGTCCACCACGTGGCCGCGCACCTTGATGCCGTCGCGCGATGTGCTCCAGGCCATGAATTCGGCAAAGCCCTCGTCGTACCAAGCCATGCGGCGGTCGTCGCGGTAGAACTCGGAGCTGCCCCACATCCCCGGCTGGATGAAGCGACCGGACAGATAGTGCACGTACTCGTGGCGCACCAGTTCTTCCAGGCTCAGATAACTCTCGCGCGGCACTTCGCGCTGGAAGGTGTAGAAGGTGCCGTCTTTTTCGATGTAAATGCCGCCGTTGTCGGTGGACAATTCATTGAGCAGGCCTTGGAAGCGCTGGTAGGCGGTCTTGCTGCCGTAAATCACCATGCGCAGCTTGGCGTTGGTGTCGCCGCTCACTGGCTGGCTGATGCCGCTGACCCGACCCAGTTGCGCCTGCACCTGCTTCATCGCGTAGTACAGCGGTTCCACTTCGGCCAGCGCCAGCGGGGTTTCGAACACCAGATTGCCGTTGTCGAAACTCCAGCTATGCGGGAACAAATGGGTTTTCAGTTCCTGCTCCGCCTGGCAAATACCGTAGCGCTCGCAAGGCACCTTGCCCAGTTTCTTCAGCGCGTACACCGCTTCCGCCCACGAGGCCCCGAACTTCTCGCCGTCCAGCAGGCCGGCCACCGCGTCCTCCGCCAGTTTGGCGGTACGCGGGTATTGCATGAAGCGGCCGGTCTCGCGCACGGTATTCAGATACATCTGTTCATCGGCGAAGGCCGACTGGCCGGCTCGGGTCAGCCCTGCCAGGCTGGTCGCCAGCGCATCCAGTTGCCCGGCGCCCGCCTTGGCGGCGAAGCCCTCGGTGTAATGCATATTGAACAGCGTGGTCTGCATCGGATGCAGCGCGATACGCGCCCAGTTGTTCTTCACCGCGGCGTTGTAGCGGCCGAAGAAGCGCTGCAACAAAGGCAAAGCGTATTCCGGCTTGCGCACCGAATCCGCCAGGATCATGGTTTCCGCCACGGACTGGCGTAGATCGGTCGCCAGATACCAGGCGTCGCGATCGCCGCTGCCGTCGCGCACCGGCTCGCTCCACAGCGCCGGGTTTTCCGCCAGCGCGCTCACGACCTGCATCACCGGCTCGTCCACCGGACGACCGTAATCTCCCACTTCCCCAGCGTGGCTGTACTGGGTGAAATAGCCGGCTTTCAGGAACACCGCCAGCGGCCACAGGCCGTTGGCACTCTTGCCGTCCCAGCTTTGCGCGCGGGCGCGGGCCTCGGCCGCCACTTCGCGCATATTCGCCGGCGACACCACCCGGTAGCTGAAGGCGTCCGCCTGGAACAGGCGGTTCATGCAAGTACCCTCTACGCTGGCGACATAACGCGCCAAGGCCGAGCCGGACAGTTGTCCCAGCTTGGCTTCGTCGCACTCGGCATACCGCGGCACGGCCGCGGCCTCCTTGGCGCGACGCGCGCCGGTCTGCTGCATCGGCCCTTGCGGCTTGGCGCCGGGACCGGCGCCGTCTGCCGGCGCGCCGGGCGGCAAGCCATGCGGATAGGATGGTTTCTCCGACAAAGCCGGAGAATGCGAAGAGTGGCCGGCCTGCGGCAGATTGGCCTGCGGCGCCGGCTGGCTGACTGCCGTTTTTTCGGAATCGCTGACGCAACCGGCCAATAAGGCGGCGGCCATCACGGAAAGACTCAGTGCGCGCACGCTGCTGAGCGAAGCTGTTTTTATCATGACGCTATCCAAGACATTGATAATGTCGCATCAATAATGAAATGCGAAAGTCAAATCATATCGAATAGCAAACGTCATGAAAATTTAGTTTAAAATAAAATCTCCAATTTAAACCATAATTACAACATTGGTATTTTTACCCTGTTTTTAGTCGAAAAAAGGGCGTAAAAAAAGCCGCATATGCGGCTTAAAATAAAGTTTGTTGCCAAACTAACGGTAATGCGTCAGTGCCTGGCCTCGCGCGCGGCAGCGACCACATCGTAGTCGAACAACTTGTTGGCATCATCTTCGTCGTAAACGTAATGCTGATTGCAATAATCACAGACGATTTCCACGCTGCCTTGCTCCAGCAACACCTCGCCCACTTCCTGGCCGCCCAGCATCTTCAACATGTCGCCGACGCGCTCCCGGCTGCAATTACAGGCGAAACTCACCGTTTCCTGATCGAATACCCGCACTGTTTCCTCATGGAACAGACGATGCAGGACATCCTCGGCCGGCAAGCTCAGTAACTCGTCCGCCCTCAAAGTGGCGCCCAGCATCTGAATGCGCTCCCAGCCTTCCGGATCTCCATGACCTTCCGGCAGCTTCTGCAACAGCATGCCGGCCGCGGTTTCGTCGCTGGAGGCCAGGATCAGCCGGGTTTCCAGCTGCTCGGAGCGAAGCATGTAGTTCTCCAGCATTTCGCCTATGCTGTCGCCCTCCAGCGCCACGATGCCCTGCCAGGTTTGCGCCTTGTCCACGCGCGGCTCCAAGGTCACCACGAAGCGTCCGTGAGCTCCCAGCAAAGACTGGATGGACGCGCCATCGGAAATGCCTTCGTCCCACTTTGCGGTGGCGCGGATAGTGCGGTCGTTGTTGCACTCCACCACCGCCAGTTTCAGGGCGCCGGCGCCGTGAAGCTGCAGAATGAGCGCGCCGTCGAACTTGAGGTTGGCGGCCATCAGTTCGGCCGCCGCCATCATTTCGCCGACAATCTTCTTCAAGGCAGGAGGGTAGCTGCGGCGAGCCAGCACCTGCTGCCAGGCGCCGTCCAACCTCACCAGCGCGCCGCGCACCGGCGCGCCGTCAAACAAAAATCGTTGCAATCTGTCTTGTGTGCTCATGCTATGTCTTTCTTTTCCTTGTCCGCCGCCAGTTCTACGGTATAGACCGTCATTGGCATTGAAGAACTGACGTCGAATTCGCAACCTGCGCGCACGCCGATTTCGGCGATTTCGCGCGCGCTGAGCGCTTGGTCATACACCGCGTACATCGCGCCCATCGCGAACTTGCGGCCGGAGCCTATCGCCCAGATGCGCGAGAACTCGTAAATCTCGCGCATCGGATACACCCCGAAAATCCCATGACGGTTGGCGATCACCACCATCATCTGACTGGATTCGTACGGATCTTCCTCGTCCTCTTCGGGACGCAGGTAGAAACCGTCCTTCAGCTTGGGATGCAATTTGCGGAAGGTCTCGAAAATGCCCTGGCGGCTGCTCAGGTCTTTTTTCTTCAACTCTTTCAGCGCGCCTTGCAACACCAGATCGTGGGCGGCCGAGCCGGAGATGGCCAAATAGCTGTCCCCATGCTGGAAAATCTTGTTGTGGAAACAGTCATAGCCCGCCAACAGCTTCTGGTCGTCGCCAAAAGTGGTCTGGCTGTCGGCGGCGATCGCGATCTGATCGCCCTTTCTTACCGCCACGATGGTAGTCATCCCTGCGCCTTTTTCGTCGATGGCGGCCCCGGAGCGGCAGCCGCGCAAAACCGCCTATTGTATCGGCTTACGCCCGGCAACCCAAGCGTTGCTCCCGTGGCGGGACTCGGGAAAGATGGGGGCCGCCGGCGCGAATCTCAAGACCGCGCCGCAACCGCCACCTAGATGACAAGTCAGGTGGCTGACGATATAATGATATTGATTATCATTTTCAAAAAAGCCATGCAATTCCACGCTCAAGACTTCCCCATCGTCTGGCTGGACCGCAGCCGCCCGGATGGGCAGCAGCCCACCGACATCTTCGCCACCCTGGACCAGCTGCTGCTCCAGCAACGCCCCTTCGTATTCATCGCCAAAGAACCGGCGCCAACCGAACTGGACCTGCACGCGCGCATCATCCGCAAAATGGCGGCGCTGTGGGTCAAGGACAACCGGCTGCAGATCCGCCAATTGATACGCGGCACGATCGTGATTGCTCCGCAAGCCGAGCAACAGCGCTATCTTGACGAGTTCGCGCCGCGCTTCGAAAAGTTCTGGGGCTACCCGCTGCGCCACCGCCCGGACCATGAGACAGCGCTGAGCCTGGCGGCGGACCTGCTGGCCGGCCCGCCGGCCGCCGGCAGCGTCATCAGGCGTCGCGCAATTCGAAATCGTGGCTGATGTCAGCGGTCTTGCCCAGCATGATAGAGGCGGAACAGTACTTCTCAGCCGACAACTTGATCGCCCGCTCCACCGTCTCCGCCTTCAGATCGCGCCCAGTCACCACAAAGTGGAAATGAATGCGGGTGAACACCTTGGGCTCCTCGTCCGCGCGTTCGGCATCGATCTCCACCCAGCAATCACTGACTTGCTGTCGCGCCTTCTTCAAAATAGTAATCACGTCGTAACTGGTGCAACCGGCGGTGCCCAATAACAACAACTCCATGGGCCGCGGCCCCAAATTCCTTCCGCCGCCTTCCGGCGCGCCGTCCATCACCACCGCATGGCCGCTGCCGCTCTCGCCCAGGAAACACACGCCGTCCACCCACTTCAGCCTGGCCTTCATCCTTGCTTCTCCTCGTAGTCGGAATCCCGAAACGGCCTAGCCTAACATCCGGATTTGGGCGAACAAAGATTCACCGGTAAAATAGAAAGATTGTCCCGCTATATCCGAGCTGCACCCAAACATGCTGGTACTTGGTATTGAATCCTCCTGCGACGAAACCGGAGTCGCGTTGTACGACACAGACGGCGGCCTGCTGGCCCACCAACTGCACACCCAGATGGCCATGCACGCCGAATACGGCGGCGTGGTGCCTGAATTGGCCAGCCGCGACCACATCCGCCGCGCCATTCCGCTGACGGAAGCCTGCCTGGCCGAAGCCGGCAAAACGCTGGCCGACCTCGACGCCATCGCCTATACCCAAGGCCCCGGCCTGGGCGGCGCGCTGCTGGTGGGAGCCAGCGTGGCCAACGCGCTGGCCTTCGGCCTGAACATTCCGGTGCTGGGCGTCCACCACCTGGAGGGCCACCTGCTGTCGCCGCTGCTGGCCGAGCCCAAACCGGCGTTCCCCTTCCTGGCCTTGCTGGTTTCCGGCGGCCACACCCAGCTGATGGCTGTACGCGGCGTCGGCGACTATCAAATCCTGGGCGAAACCCTGGACGACGCCGCCGGCGAAGCCTTCGACAAAACCGCCAAGTTGCTGGGGCTGCCCTACCCCGGCGGCCCGCTGCTGTCCCGGCTGGCGGAGGAAGGCGATCCGGCCCGCTTCACCCTGCCGCGGCCGATGCTGAACTCCGGCGACCTAGACATGAGCTTCTCCGGCCTGAAAACCGCGGTGCTGACGCTGAGCAAACAAGTGGCGGACGCCGACGGCCACATCGACGAGCAGACGCGCAAAGACATCTGCCGCGCCTTCCAGGAAGCCATCGTCGAAGTGCTGACCAAGAAATCGCTGGCCGCGCTCAAGCAGTGCGACATGAAACGGCTGGTGGTGGCCGGCGGCGTCGGCGCCAACAAGCAGCTGCGCGCCGCGCTGGACGAAGCCGCTCGCCGCCGCCGCTTCGAAGTGTTCTATCCGCCGCTGGCGCTGTGCACCGACAACGGCGCGATGATCGCCTTCGCCGGCGCGATGCGGTTGCAACACGCGCAGCCGCCCGGCAGCTACTCGATCAAGCCGCGCTGGGATCTCAGCGCGCTGCCCCCGGCCTGACCCACCCCCATGCGCCGCGCCGGCCGCAAACGCCGGCGCGGCTTCGGACTCCTATGATTCAACTCAAAAACCTCAACCTGCGCCGCGGCCTGAAAGAATTGCTGCTAGGCGCCAACCTGACCCTCAACCCCGGCTACAAGACTGGCCTCACCGGCGCCAACGGCGCCGGCAAGTCCAGCCTGTTCGCGCTCCTGATGGGCGAACTTCACGCCGACAGCGGAGACGCGCTGCTGCCGCCTCACTGGACCATCGCTCACGTAGCGCAGGAAACACCCGCGCTGGAACGCTCCGCGCTGGACTACGTGCTGGACGGCGACCATGAGCTGCGCCAGCTGGAACAGGAGCTGCAAGACGCGGAAGAACGCCACGACGGCAACGCCATCGGCCACCTGCACGGAGAATTGGCGCGCATCGACGCCTACGCCGCGCCGGCGCGCGCCGGCAAACTGCTGACCGGTCTGGGCTTCGATGTCGACGCTCAGCAACGGTCCGTGGCCAGCTTCTCCGGCGGCTGGCGCATGCGCCTGAACCTGGCGCAGGCGCTGATGTGCCGCTCCGACCTGCTGCTACTGGATGAACCCACCAACCATCTGGATCTGGAAACCGTGCTGTGGCTGGAGGATTGGCTGCAAGGCTATCCAGGCACTCTGCTGATGATTTCCCACGACCGCGACTTTCTGGACAGCGTCTGTGACCACATCGTTGAAGTCGCCAACCAGGACTTGACGCTGTACACCGGCAACTACAGCCAGTTCGAAGTGATGCGCGCGGAGAAAATGGCTCGTCAACAAGGCGAGTACGAAAAACAGCAGCGCCAGATCGCCCACCTGGAGTCCTTCGTCAACCGCTTCAAGGCCAAGGCCTCCAAGGCGCGCCAGGCGCAGAGCCGGGTCAAGGCGCTGGAAAAACTGGAACGCATCGCTCCCGCCCACGTGGCTTCGCCGTTCGACTTCCACTTCGATAGCCCGGACAACCTGCCCAATCCATTGCTGAAGCTGGAACAGGCCGATGTCGGCTACGGCTCCGCCACCATACTCAGCGGACTGAACCTATCGGTGGAAGCCGGCGCGCGCATCGGCCTGCTCGGCGTCAACGGCGCCGGCAAATCCACCCTGGTCAAACTCTTGTCCGGCGACCTCGCCCCGCTGCGCGGCGAGATCGTCAACGCCCAAACCCTGAAGATTGGCTACTTCGCCCAGCACACGCTGGAGACCCTGCGCGAAGACGAAACGCCGCTGCAACACATGCAAAGGCTGGCGCCCACCACGCGCGAGCTGGAACTGCGCAGTTTCCTTGGCGGCTTCAACTTCCGCGGCGACGCCGCCACCGATCCAGTGGGTCCGATGTCGGGCGGCGAGAAGGCGCGGCTGGCGCTGGCGATGATAGTCTGGCAAAAACCCAACTTGCTGCTGTTGGACGAACCCACCAACCACCTGGACCTGGAAATGCGCCACGCGCTGACCATGGCGCTGCAGGACTTCAGCGGAGCGCTGATCGTGGTGTCCCATGACCGCAGCTTGCTGGAAGCCACTACCGATATTTTCTGGCTGGTCAGCCACGGCAAGGTGCAGCCCTTCGACGGCGACCTAGAGGATTACCGCCAATGGCGGCTGACCCTGCTGGCTGACGCCGGCAAGCCCTCCTCCGGAGACGCTCAGGGCCTGAACCGCAAGGAACAGAAGCGCCAAGAAGCGGAAGCGCGGCAACGGCTCTCCCAACTGCGCAAACCGCTGCAGAACAAGCTGAACAAGCTGGAAAAGGAACTGGACCAACTCAGCGCGGCGAAAGCGGAGCTGGACGGCTTCATGGCCTCCGCCGACGCCTATGAGGATGCCAACCGGCAACGGCTGGCCGACGCTGTGCGTCGCCAAGGGGAAGTGGCGACCCGCCTGGCGGAAGTGGAGGAGGCTTGGCTGGAGGCCCAGGCCGAGCTGGAGGCGCTGGAACAGGCGGAATAACGGCGGCAACGGCCGGGGTTTTCCACAGCAATCGCCGGATAACTTTGTGGATAACCCCGATCCGTCGCCAAAAAAACTTTTGCAATTAGCCACTTGCCGCTTACGCTCATAAAAAAGGCAAAATCAGGGAACTTTCCCACCTTGCCAATGAGCAAATCTGGTGACAGCATGTGGATAAAACCGGCAACTCCATGATTGCAAAAAACAAATGACTGCCGCCTATTTTTTAAGCAAAACCCCGCGCGCCCCTCCCCGCCGCGCCGCATTTCCGTCGCCCATACGTCGCGTTCTGCTCGCCGGCCTGCTGATCGCCGGCGCCGCCGCGGCCGAGCCCCCCATCCGGCTCAACACCCATCAGCAAGTTCCGCTGTCCTTCAGCAAAGAAGACGGAGCCCCCGACGGCTTGGCGGTACAAATCGTCCAGTGCGCGCTCAAGCAGCTACAACGTCCCTACTCCATCTCCTTCCTGCCATGGCCCCGCGCACAATGGCAGGTGCAGCACCAACAAGCCGATGCCTTCTTCACCGCCACGCCGTCGGCGGAACGCGACAGCTACGCGGTGCTGTCCGCCCCCATCCTGCCTTATGAGCGACGCTGGTATCTGCTGAAGAACAACCCGCAGACCCCGACCAGCAGCGATTTCAAGCGCCAGGGCCGCACCGCCGCCTTCAGTGGCTCCAATATGGACGACTGGCTGCGCGAACACGGCTATCAACTCACCTCCACCCCGCCCAACAGCGAGCAATTGGTGAAAATGCTGCTGAACCGCCGTGTTGACGCCATTCTCGGCAATGCCTACGTGGTGGACGCGCTCATCGCCAAAATGGGCGTGCAGGAACAACTGCGCAGCGAGCTGGCGCAAAGCCTGCCCTTCGGCGTCTACTTCGGCAAAGCCTTCCTCGCCCGCGAGTCGCCGCAGTTCCTGACGCAATTCAATCGCGCGGTGCAAGGCTGCCGCGCCAAATAAAAAAGCCGCCAGATGATGGCGGCTTCAATGCGGCTTGGCTGCGGATTAGACCGGAGCGGGCTCCTTCATCAGCAATGCGCTCAACTCCGCCAGCTTGCGCTTCAGTTCGCGACGATCCACCACCATGTCCACCGCGCCCTTGCTCAGCAGGAACTCTGCGCGCTGGAAGCCTTCCGGCAGGGTTTCGCGCACGGTTTGCTCGATCACGCGTGCGCCGGCAAAGCCGATGCGCGCCTTGGGCTCGGCCAACACCACGTCGCCCAGGAAAGCGAAAGAAGCGGACACGCCACCCATGGTCGGGTCGGTCAACACCGAGATGAACGGCAATTTGGCGTCGGTCAGCAGCTGCAAGGCGGCGCTGGTCTTGGCCATCTGCATCAGCGAATTCAGGCCTTCCTGCATCCGCGCTCCACCGGAAGCGGCCACGCAAACGAAAGGCGCCTTGGCTTCCACCGCGGCGCGCACGCCGCGCACGAAGCGCTCGCCCACCACCGACCCCATGGAGCCGCCGATGAATTTGAATTCAAACGCGGCCACCACCACCGGCATCGATTCGATGCTGCCCTGCATGACGACCAGCGCGTCGTCCTCGCCAGTGTCGCTTTTGGCAGCGGTCAAGCGGTCCGGATACTTCTTGCTATCCTTGAACTTCAGGATATCCACCGGCTTGACCTCTTCGCCCAGCTCGCGCCGGCCCTCTTCGTCCAGCAGCAGGTTCAGACGTTCGCGCGCGGTCAGCGGGTGATGATAATTACACTTGGGACACACCTGCAGATTGCTCTCCAGGTCGGTGTAATACAACACGGCCTCGCATTCCGGGCACTTGCTCCAAAGCCCCTCCGGTACCGCGGAAGGTTTATCGGCGCGGTTGTCGCGCTTGATCTTCGGCGGCAGGAGCTTATTCAACCAGCTCATGCTGACTCCTTGATTCTTGGACCCGCCGTCAAACGGCGGGCACAGTAAAACGGGGGCTAAGCCCCCGCAATGTTCTATCGGATGGCGGCCTTCAGTTCGGCCACCAGACGGGTTAACCGCTCTTTGGCGGTTTCGGGTGTCGCCGCCTCAATTTCCTGCACCAAGCGGCTGCCCACCACCACCGCGTCAGCGGCGGCGGAGATCGCCTTGGCGGTCGCGCCGTCGCGAATGCCAAAGCCGACGCCGATCGGTACGGTCAAATATTCTCTAAGGGCAGCAATTTTACGCGCTACGTCGTCAATGTCCAGATGCCCGGCGCCGGTCACCCCCTTCAGAGAGACATAATAGACGTATCCACGCGCCAGTTTGGCGATTTCCGCCACACGTTGCGGCGGGGTGGTGGGCGCGATCAGGAACACCGGATCCAGGCCGTTGGCGGTCAGCGCCACAGACAGATCGGCGGATTCCTCCGGCGGACTGTCCACGGTCAACACGCCGTCTACGCCGGCGGCCTTGGCCGCGGCGGCGAAGTCCTGGTAGCCCATGGCGAACACGGGATTCAGATATCCCATCAGCACCACCGGGGTATGGTCGTTGTCGCGGCGAAATTCCGCCACCATCTGCAACACCTGGCGCAAACCCACCTTGTGGACCAGCGCGCGCTCCGAGGCGCGCTGGATCACCGGGCCGTCGGCCATTGGGTCGGAAAACGGCACCCCCAGCTCGATGATGTCGGCGCCGCCCTCCACCAAGCCGTGCATCAGCTGCACGGTCAACTGCGGCGACGGATCGCCGGCGGTGATAAAGGGAATCAGCGCCTTGCCGCCGGCCAGCGCTTCAAAACATTGGGCGATACGTGACATAGCGCCTCCTTACAGGGTGATGCCGGCGAGGCCGGCCACGGTGTTGATGTCTTTGTCGCCGCGGCCGGACAGATTGACCAAGATCACCTGGTCCTTGCCCATCTTCGGCGCTTCCTTGGCGGCCCAGGCCAGCGCGTGGCTAGACTCCAGCGCCGGGATGATGCCCTCGAAACGACAGCAATCGTGGAAGGCGCGCAAGGCCTCGTCGTCGTTGATCGCCACGTAGTCGGCGCGGCCGATGTCCTTCAGATAGCTGTGCTCAGGCCCCACGCCCGGATAGTCCAGGCCGGCGGACACCGAATGGGTTTCCACCACCTGGCCGTTCTCGTCCTGCATCAGATAGCTCTTGGCGCCGTGCAATACGCCCAGCGGCGCGCCGCCGGAAATCGGCGCCGCGTGCTTGCCGGAGGCCAAGCCCAGGCCGCCGGCCTCAACGCCGACCATGCGCACGCCGTCAACGCCGATATACGGATAGAACATGCCGATGGCGTTGGAGCCGCCGCCCACGCACGCCACCACCACATCCGGCTGGCGACCGATGACTTCCGGCATCTGCACTTTGGCCTCCTCGCCGATCACCGACACGAAATCGCGCACCAGCATCGGATAGGGATGCGGGCCCGCCGCGGTGCCCAAGATGTAGAAAGTGCTGTCGACATTGGTCACCCAATCGCGCATGGCCTCGTTCAGCGCGTCCTTCAACGTCTTGGAGCCGGACTCCACCGGCACCACAGTGGCGCCCAACAGCTTCATGCGGAACACATTGGGCGATTGACGCTTGATGTCCTCCGCACCCATATACACCACGCACTCCATGCCGTAACGCGCCGCCACGGTGGCGGAAGCCACGCCGTGCTGGCCGGCGCCGGTTTCCGCGATCACCCGTTTCTTGCCCATGCGACGCGCCAGCAGCGCCTGGCCGATGGCGTTGTTGATCTTGTGCGCGCCTGTGTGGTTCAGGTCTTCGCGCTTCAAATAGATCTGCGCGCCGCCCAATTGCTCGGACCAGCGCTTGGCGTGGTAGACCGGGCTGGGGCGGCCAACGTAATGCTTGAGCTCATGGCGGAATTCTTCCCAGAACGACGGGTCGGCCTTGACGCGAGCGTACTCGTTTTTCAGCTCGTCCAGCGCCGCCATCAAGGTTTCGGCGACATAGACGCCGCCATGCGGGCCAAAATGGCCCTGGGCGTCCGGCAAGTCATAACGATCCATGTCTAACTCCTGATATGAACGCCGCCATTCTGGCGGCATCTTTGATTCCCTTGGACGCCTCCACACCGCTGGAGACGTCGACCGCGGCCGGACGCACCTGCGCCACCGCCGCCGCCACATTGTGTTCGTCCAGCCCTCCGGACAGGATCAACGGCAGAGGCAAGGCCTCCGGCAGCAAGCTCCAGTCAAAGGTGGCCCCGGTGCCGCCGTGCGCGCCTTCAACGAAGGCATCTGTCAGCACCGCGCGCGCGTCCGGGTATTGCGCGGCGATTTCGGCCAGGTCCATGCCTGGCTTCACCCGCACCGCTTTCAAATAAGGCCGCTGAAAGGAGCGGCAGAAAACGGCGTCTTCCTCCCCGTGGAACTGCAGCATGTCGATTGCGCACTCCGCCAACACTGCGCGCACATAATCCGGTTCCGGGTTGACGAACAGAGCCACCACGCTGACGAAGGGCGGCAGCGCCGCGATTACAGCGCGCGCCTGCTCGATGCCGACATGACGCGGGCTCTTGGCGTAGAACACCAGACCGATGGCGTCGGCGCCCAAGCGCGCGGCTTCCACGCCGTCTTCCGGCCGGGTAATGCCGCAAATTTTGATTCGGGTTGTGCCGCCCACTCTCATCTCCACAAGGCCAGCCGCGCGGCATCCGCCTGCGACGGCAAATCGTATATTTCCGGATAACCCACGCCGGTCAGATACAGACCATCCGGCATGAAGGTGGGCGGCGCGAAGGTGCGGTCGCGCGCCGCCAGCAGCCCCGCCATGTCCTCCGCGCGCAAAGCGCCCTTGCCGACATAGACCAGCGCCCCGACGATATTGCGCACCATATGGTGCAGAAAAGCGTCCGCCAGCAGATCGAAGCGGATCAGGCCGTCTTGCTCGCTGATGTCCAAGCGCTGCAAATCCTTGAGCGGCGATTTTGCCTGGCATTCGGACGCTCGAAAGCTGGAAAAATCATGCCGCCCCAACAAGTGGGCGGCCGCTTCCCGCATCGCCTCAACGTCCAACGCCTGATGAAACCAGCCCATCTTGCCAGCCAGCAAACAAGGCCGCACCGGACTAGTCAGCAGGAAATAGCTGTAACTGCGGGAAAACGCCGAAAAACGAGCATGAAACGCCTCCGGCACCTCTCGCGCCCACACCACCGCCACTTCCGGCGGCAGCAAGGCGTTGACGCCGCGCACCCAAGCATTCAGCGGCCGCTGCGTCAAGCAGTCGAAATGCACCACTTGCATGGCCGCATGCACCCCGGCGTCGGTCCTGCCCGCGGCCAAGGTGCCGATGTCGGCCACGCCGGCGATCTGCGCGATCGCCTGATTCAATCTGTCCTGAACCGTATTGCCATGCGGCTGAGTCTGCCAGCCGGAAAACGCCCGACCGTCATACTCGATGCCGAGCGCTATCCTCATGCCCACACCTTCTTCAAACACCGACGCGGCGCACCGCGTCGTTTCAGCAATAAAGCACTCACTCTACCTTATCCTGCCCGGTTTGCGCCACGACCAAACGATGACGTCTGCTGCGAACACGCGAGAAAAGCGGCCAACCACGGCATAAGACGCCGTCGACGTAAAACGAAAGGGCCGGCTCGCGATAAGCGCGCCGGCCCCTGTGACTCGCAATGCGCGATGGACGCCTCAGCGACCGGCCTCCTTCATCAAAGCGTCCGCAGTTTCCTTGTCGCCCATCTCCAGATACAGCTTGGCTAGTTCCATTTTCTCCTCATCAGGACTCGCCGCAGCTGCCGGCGCAGGCGATGCCGCTACGGCCGTCGCCGTCGCGGGTGCGGGTGCGGGTGCGGGTGCGGGTGCGGGTGCGGGTGCGGGTGCGGGTGCGGGTGCGGGTGCGGGTGCGGGTGCGGGTGCGGGTGCGGCAACAGGGGCTGGCTCTGCGGCCGCAAGCGACTGCGCCGGCTCCTCCGCCTTTGGCTCGAGTGTGGTTTGCGCGAACAAGGGATGGCCGGGCTCGACGGTCTGGCCAATCTCACACACCCTCATCCACAAGGTGCTGTCCTTACCGAACACGCCCTTCGCCGTGGTGGCCTCGGCAATGAACATCTGCTTGTCCGGCTGGGTGGACAACACCTCCAATAGCTTGTAGCGCAAATCTTGTCGCATCGGCTCATGAGCCAGGCCTTCACGCAAAATCTCCAGCGCCTGATCATCGCGACCGTAAGCCAGATAGACGTCTGCCTCGGCAACCCGATCCACCGAAGACAGGTCGATCCCATCGCCCTTCTTCAAAGAACTCATCAAAGTCGTTAACGGCCCCAGCATCGAAGCGCCCGTCGCCGTTCCGCTCAAGGCCGGCGCCGCGGGCTCGGCCTTATCGCCGCTGCGCTTGCGTCGCGCCAGCAGCAAGGCGACTAGACCCAAAGCCGCCGCCGCGCCGCCCAGCTTCCAGCGCATAGACTCATCGGACAAGAGCGCGCCCAGTTCATCCGTCCAGCCATTGGCCGCCACGGTGGCTGGCGGAGCATGGCTTTCGGCGGGCTTGGCTGCGGGCGGCTCGTGCGGCGCGGCGGGTTCGGGCGCCTGGGTCTTCCCGACATGTTCCGGCCTAGCCGCCTGCGGCGCGGACGCCGCCGCGACCGGCATCGAACTGACGGCTGCTATCTTGGGTTCCGGTTTCGGCTTGGGTTCAGGCGCGGACTCGGGGCCGGGCTCTCTTTCCGCCGGGGCCGGCACAGCTGCCTTTACCGCCGCCTGCTGGCGCTGGTAATCCTGAATTTTCTGCTCCAGCGCCTTGGCGCGCTGTTCGGCTTGCTGCAGCGCCTGATCCTGCCGCTGCAGCATCTGCTGCAAGTTCCGCTCCTGCTGCGACGGCGCGGCAGCAGGCCGCGCGGCCTCTGCGGCCGGGGCCGGCTTGGCCGCTTCCTTGGCAACAGGCGGGGGCGGCATGACGGGCTTAGTCTTCGGCGCAGCCTCTCTGGGAGCCTGCTCCTGGGCTTTGTGTTCCTGCGGCTTGGACTCCGCCGGCTTATGCTCCAGAGGTTTGCGCTCCGGCGCGCGCTCTTGGAGCTTGCCTTCAGGCTGCGCGCTTTTCTGAACCGCGTGAGCCTCGGTCAACGTCGCCGGCCGCTTAGGCTCCGCGCCACGGGCAACGCCCTGGCCACGCAACTGCCACTCGGCCGGGTACTCCAGGGCCGCTCCAGCGCGCAAGCGATTGGCATCGCCTGCGATGAAAGCCCCTGGGTTGTCCCGCAGCAGTTGCTGCGCCACCCCACCCGTCTCGCCTCCGCCGCGCACGCGGCTGGCGATGCCGGACAACGTGTCGCCCTTAAGCACTCGGTACACTTTCAAGCCCTGCGTTTTGACGGCGGGGACCGGCTTAGTCGCCGAATGAGGGTCCAGCAATACCGAGTAGTTTTTCTGCGCCTTGAGCTTGCCTGCGGCCACTTCCAACCGGAAGGCCAACATTGGCTCGCTTACCGGCTGCTCGGTGCGCAGTTGCACATTAAAGCGGCCTTTGGCCACTTTCTCGATATGGGGCACGATGGAAGCCACCAAGCGCACTTGCTGAGCGCTGGGCTCGCCCTGAGCCGCCACCGCGAACAACGCCAGTCTCGGCGGCTCCGCCTGCTCCAAGGCGCTGCCCTGCAAGGTCAGTTCCAGCAGCAAGGGTTCGCCCAGGCGGGAACGCAGCCGGGCGTCGCTCAGGCCCAGCGAATCCAAGCGCGGCGAGACATCGACGCCGGCCAGCGGCTTCTTGCCCTCCTCCCGCGCCGGCGCGGGTTTGTTGCGCGGTCCGTCGCGGCGATAATCCACCTCGAACTCGCGCACCAGCCGGCCAGCCGGCCAACTCAGATCCACGGCGAAACGCAACAGCGGCTCCGGATAACTGGCGGCGCCCTTCACTTGGATTTTTTGAACACTGCCATCCGGCTTGCGGACGATGGAAAACTGCAGATTGCCGGCGGAACTGCTGTAAGTGGACAACAGCGGATAGCGGTTGCGGTCGGCCAGGCCCACCAGCACATTGTCGGAGGGTTCCTCGTCCACCACTGGGATCTCCGCCAGGAAAGGCTCTCCATCGGCGGACAATACCCGGATCGGCCCCAAACCGGCCGTAGCCGCCGCCGCCAGGCCCAGACCGGCCAGCAGCAACGCGATTTGACTCATGCGTGTCTTGAAAGACATGAACGAATTTCCCCACCCTCATTCTTCGAAGCCGCCGCGCAGCAGGTCGCCAACAGATTCTTATAACGTTTTAATTATTGCAACGAAACAACACAACAGCCACTTAGCGAGGATAAATCGAGCATCCTTGCCTCATTGCATCCAGGCAATGGCCAAAAAAGCCACACATTTTCATGCCATTCGCCTCAAACCACGTGATGGAGCCGGATCGTCAAACGGCGGGAGGAGTTGCCCCGTCCCGCCGCGCATCGCCGTCGCCTCTATCTCAAGCGCTAATCGTTGCCAGCAAGGCCTCGGCCTCCGCCTTGAGCGGCCCTTGCGCCTCGGCGATCAAATCCTGCAACACTTCTTTGGCGCCGTCGCGGTCGCCCATGTCCAGGTAGACCTTAGCCAGATCCAACTTGGTGGCCAGCGGATCGTCCAGCACCGACATGCCTTCTGCCTGCGCCGCCGCCGGCGCTTCCGCCTCTGCGGCCGGCGTCTCCGCCAGCATGTCTTCGTACAGGGATTCGAAACCCGCGGACGCGGCCGCTGGGGCCGCTGACGCAACTGTCGCTTCGGCGGCGGCCGGCGTTTCCGCCGCCATGCCCTCCAGATTGAAGTCGAAGTCCAACAAATTGTTTTCCGCCGGCGCCGCGGCCGCGGGAGTCGCCTCCGGCTTGGGCTCCGCGGGCGCCGTCAGCTCCGCGTCCAGATCGAAATTGAGCAGATTGGCTTCTTCCGGCTTCTCCGCCTCTTCGGGCTGAGGCTCGGCAAAGAGCGCCGCCAGCGGATCATCCGCGGGAACCGCAGCTTCCGGCGCAGAGACGGGTTCAGGGGCGGCAGCCGGCGGCGTTGCCTCTGGCTCGCCGAACAGCTCCTTATCCAGATCGATGCCGCCCGGACTAGACACCGGCGCGGGCGCGGCTTCGATGTCCTCGCCCTCGCCGTCGGACAGATAGAGCGAGTTGGTCGGGTCTATGGAACGGCCCATCGCCGCGGCCTTGGCCCAGATCGGTCCATGGCCGTCGAAGGTGGCGTGCATTTCCCGCGCCAGTTTTTCAAAGCTGGCGACGTCAGGACGCGCCGCGTAGATCTCCATCAGCTTCAGCCTCACCTCTTGGCGCGACGGGTCTTTGGCCAGCGCGTCCTTGAGGATGTCCTCTGCCTGCACATCGCGGCCGTAGGCGATATACACCTCGGCTTCCGCTACAGGATCAACCTCGGCCGCGTCGATGGCGCCGGCCGCCTGGGTGAAATTGCTCATGAAGGAGTGGCCGCCGCCCACCGACGGCGGTTCCATGCCGGAAGACGCGCCGCGGCTCAAGGCGGCGCTGGTATTGTTGGCGGACAGCGACAAGGGCTTGCCGCCCTTGCGCCGGCGCGCCAGCAACAGGCCCAACGCGCCCAAGAGGCCCAGGCCGGCCACGCCGCCGCCCACTAGCGGCAAATGATCGATCACCTTATCCAGCAACGACGGCTCCGGAGGCGGAGGCGGAGCCGCCGGCTTGGCCGCTGGCTTGTGTTCCGCCGGAGCGGGCTTGGCCGCAGGAGCCGGCGCGCTGGCGGCGTGCGCGGGAGCGCTGGCGGCGACGGGTTCCGCCGCCGTCGCGGCCGGAGCGGAACTGGAGCTGGAATTAGTCATGGGCGGCAAGGGCTTGCCCGCCTGCAAGGCCTTCAATTGCTCTTCCAGCGCGCTGATGCGCGCCTCCGCGCTCTTCAGCGCTTGCTCGCGCGCAGCCACCTGCTGCTCAAGTTCGGTCAGCTTGCCGCCGCCCGGCTCGCTGGGCACCAGCTTCAGCACATCCGAGCCTGCTTTGGCTTTGTCTTCGGCAGCCGGAGCCGCGGGCTGACTGCCTAGAATGCTGGCCACCTGAGCGGCGCTCAGGGACTTGATCTTGCGGCTGGCGGGCACTTTCAGCACCGCGCCCAGTTTGAGACGGCTGACGTCGCCGTCGACGAAGGCGTCCGGATTGGCCTGTGCCAAAGCGGCCATGGTCTGGTCCAGCGAGGCGCCGCGCGGCCGCACCTTGCCGGCCAGGCCGCGCAGGGTGGAACCGGACTTCACTTTGAGAATGCCTGGCTGCGGCCGCGCGATGGGCGCGGCGTTGCCGCGATAGCGGCTGGACAGATTGCTGTCGGCGTAACTGGGCACGTCCTGCACGATGTTGGCGGACGGGGAAGCCATCGAGTAGTTGCTGGGATCCAACAACACCGTGTATTCGCGCACCGCGCGTCCCGATGAAGTCTTGGCTTCCACCACGAAACGCAGATAGGGATCGTTGATGGGTCCGGAAGAACTGATGCGTATCATCGCGCCGCGCGAGCTGGGCGCCACGCTGAAGCGCAGCATATTGAGCACGGTGGCGTAATCAACGTTCAAGTCCTGAAACGTATCCGCCCCGGCCAGCCCTATCCTGGCGCTCTCCAACTCCGCCGCCCTTACCCCGGTCAATTCGATATCGGCGCGGAACGGCTCGCCCAGATTGGACCTGACGTTGATTTTCCCCAGCCCTGCCCAGGCGCTGGCGGAGCAGGCCAAAGCCACCGCCAGAACGCCGATTCTGATTTTTGCCTGATGTGTCACTGTCAACCTTCCGGCACGGTTTATCTTGATTTTATTTGCGCTGGCCCAGCGGGCGCAGACGGTAACTGTTGCAATCTTAGGCCCTGCCGCAGTTTTTAGCTAGATTTCATAATGACGCCGTTTGCGCGCGTTTTTCGACTCCGCCATGAAACAGGGCGGCACTCTCGCGAATGCCGCCCTCTGCCCGCGCCATGCGCGGCTTCGGCCAAACCGCTTAAATCAGATCAAACCATTCTGCTTCAACAGCGTTTCGGCGATATTCACGCAATTGAGCGCCGCCCCCGCCTTCACATTGTCGGCGGCCAGCCAGAAGCTCAGCGTCCGGCCCTTGCCGCGCAGACGGCTGACCCACACCGCTTCATTGCCGGTAGCTTCCATTGGCGTCACATAACCGCCCAACTTGTCAGCGGCCACCACTTGCAAGCCTGCCGCAAGCAGACGCTTACGCGCTTGCTCCATGTCAAATTCATGTTCGAATGCCGCATTCACCGCCCACGCGTGGCCGAAGAACACCGGCACCCGCACGCAGGTGGCTTCCACTTGCAATTGCGGCAACGCCAACAGCCGCGTCAGTTCGCGCTCCACCGAGCGCTCTTCTTCGGAGGTGCCGTCCGCGTCCAGCGCGCCGATCTGCGGCAGCACGTTAAAAGCGATGCGCTTGTCGTAAACCCGGCTTTCGGTCTCGCGCTGGGAGAACAGCGCCGTGGTTTGATCCGCCAGCTCTTCCATTGCCGCCTGGCCGCTGCCGGACACCGATTGATAAGTGGCCACCGACACGCGCTGCAAGCCCAGCGGGCGAAGCGCCGCCAGCGCCAGCGCCAGCGGCGTCACCGTGCAATTGGGCACGGAGGCGAGCGCGGCTTCGCCGGCGTCCGCCAGCAAGGCGCCGTTGATGGCGGGAATCACCAGCGGCACACTGTCGTCCTCGCGGAAGGCGGAGCTGAAATCCACCACCGCCGCGCCAGCCGCGCGCGCTAGCGGCGCGTACTCGCGCGCCAGTTCGCTGCCGGCGGCGAAGATGGCCAGCGCCACGTTTTCGAAGGCAAAACCGTCGATCGGATGCACATCCAGTTCCAGGTTGCCATAGGCGGCGGTTTCGCCTTCCTTGTCCGCCGTGTCCACGGCAAAAACCCGGCCCACGGGCAACTGGCGCTGGGCCAGCAGTTCCAGTACCGCCTGGCCCACCAGGCCGGTGGCGCCGACTACGGCGAGCTGAATAGAGTTCGACATCGCTTTACTTTCTCAATCAATCATTGCAAACAGAATACCGCACGCAAAAAAGGGCACCTAGGTGCCCTTTTCAACTCGGCCGCGCTTCTAAAAGTTTGTTCAAAGTCTCGCGAACAAGAGCGAGACAAGGCGAAAACAAGCGAAAAAGCGGAATGGTCATGTGGTACATGAGCATTTTGAGCTTGTTTTTAACGCCGTATCGCCGACGCGCAGCAGGCGATGAACAGACTCGTAAGAGCGGCCCGGCAGTAGGAGCCCGCCAACGCGGCCCCCAGGCTGCCGCCATTCTACCCTGTCAACGCTCGATCAGGATACGCAACATGCGGCGCAGCGGCTCCGCCGCGCCCCACAGCAGTTGATCGCCCACGGTGAACGCGGACAAGTATTCGCCGCCCATCGCCATCTTGCGCAGGCGGCCCACCGGCGTGGCCAGCGTGCCGGTCACCGCCGCCGGGGTCAGTTCGGCCATCGAGGCCTCGCGGGTGTTGGGAACCACCTTGGCCCACGGATTCGCCGCGGCCAGCATGGCTTCGATCTCGTCCAAGGGCACATCGCGCTTGAGCTTGATGGTCAATGCCTGGCTGTGGCAGCGCATCGCGCCCACGCGCACGCACAAACCGTCCACCGGCACAGGATTGGCAGAGCGGCCCAGGATCTTGTTGGTTTCCACGCCGCCTTTCCATTCTTCCTTGGACTGGCCGTTGCCCAGATCCTTGTCTATCCACGGAATCAGGCTGCCGGCCAGCGGCACGCCAAAATTCTGGCAGGGAAAATCGTCCGCGCGCAGGAAGTCCGACACTTTGCGGTCAATATCGAGAATGGCGGAAGCCGGGTCCGCCAGCAGGCCGGACACCTGGGCGTTGATCGCCCCCATGCCGGATAGCAGTTCGCGCATATTCTGCGCGCCGGCTCCGGAGGCGGCCTGGTAGGTCATGGAAGTGGCCCACTCCACCAAATCGTTCTGGAACAAGCCGCCCAAGGCCATCAGCATCAGCGACACGGTACAGTTGCCGCCGACGTAGTCCTTGACGCCGCGCGCCAGGCCCTGCTCTATCACCGCTTTATTGACCGGGTCCAGGATGATGATGGCGTTGTCTTCCATGCGCAGCGCGGAAGCCGCATCCACCCAGTAGCCGTTCCAGCCGGCGGCGCGCAGCTGCGGATAGACTTCATTGGTGTAATCGCCGCCCTGGCAGGTGACGATCACATCCATGGATTTGAGTTCGGCGATGTCCTTCGCGTCTTTCAGCGCCGGGGTGTCGCGGCCGATGTCGGGGGCCTTGCCGCCCACATTGGAGGTGGTGAAGAACACCGGCTCGGCAATCACCGCAAAATCGTTCTCTTCGCGCATGCGCTGCATCAGCACGGAACCCACCATGCCGCGCCAACCTACAAAACCTACTCTCACTGGGGTTTCTCCTGGTATCTGTCTGTCAAATCGTCGCGCCCGCCTATGCGGCGGGCGGCTGTAATGTTGTCACCCCATTGTGCAGCGCGATAAAGCACCAAGCAATGGGGTATTTCATTTTTATTGTATTCAAATCAGAACAGACGGTTCGCCCCGCGAAAACCGGGCGTACCGTCCGGGCTCAGAGCGCCGACACCACCGCATCTCCCATCGCCGAGCAGCTGACTTTTTCGCAACCGGCCTCGTAAATGTCCGCGGTGCGCAGGCCGCGCGCCAACACGGCCTTCACCGCGTTCTCCACCCGCTGCGCCGCGTCTTCCAGGCCAAAGGTGTAGCGCAGCATCATCGCCGCGGACAGGATGGTGGCCAGCGGGTTGGCCAGGTTCTGGCCGGCGATATCCGGCGCGGAGCCATGCGAGGGCTCGTACAGACCCTTGTTGTTTTCATCCAGCGAGGCCGACGGCAGCATGCCGATGGAACCCGTCAGCATCGAGGCCTCGTCCGACAGGATGTCGCCGAAGATATTGCCGGTCACCATCACATCGAACTGCTTGGGGTTGCGCACCAGCTGCATCGCCGCGTTGTCCACATACATGTGGGACAACTCCACCTGCGGATACTCCTTGGCCACGTCTATCATCACCTCTTTCCAGAACTCGGTGGTTTCCAGCACATTGGCCTTGTCCACCGAGCACAAGCGCTTGTTGCGCTTCATCGCGATGCCGAAGGCAACGTGGGCGATGCGGCGCACTTCGCCCTCGCTGTAGCGCATGGTGTTGTAGGCCTCGCGCTCGCCCAGTTCGTTGACGGCGATGCCGCGCGGCTGCCCGAAGTAAATGTCGCCGGTCAGTTCCCGCACAATCATGATGTCCAGACCGGACACCACTTCCGGCTTCAGCGTGGAAGCGTTGGCCAGCTCCGGGTACAGGATGGCCGGCCGCAGATTGGCGAACAGGTTCAAATCCTTGCGGATGGCCAGCAAGCCGCGCTCCGGCCGCAACGGACGCTCCAGCTTGTCGTAGGCCGGGCCGCCCACCGCGCCCAGCAGCACCGCGTCGGATTCGCGACACAGCTTCTGGGTGAACTCGGGATAAGGCTGGCCAAAAGCGTCGTAGCCGGCGCCGCCCAGCGGGGCCTGCTCGGTTTCGATCGGCAGGCCGTCCTTGCGCAAGACTTCCAGCACGCGCTGAGCCTGAGCGATGATTTCCGGACCGATGCCGTCACCCGGCAGAATGGCGATTTTCATACTGTTTTCCTTTTCAGTCTTGAGGACCGCGCCGGGTCAGCCGCTCCACCAGCGCCCGCTCGCAACATTTGAATATGATATAAGCCGCCATCGCGGCATAGCCGGACACCAGCAGTTCCAGCAACTGGCGCAGCGCGCCGTCCATCGCCGCCTGCCAACCGGCGTCCAGCCACAGCTTGAAATTCAATTGCAACAACAGCGCCAGATTGACCGTGCCCGCGCCGAACACCAGAAAGCTCAAGCCCAGCAGCGCGAAGGCCCAGCAGGGGTGGCGATGCAGCCAAGCCATCGCCGCCGGCGGCGTTCATGTTCTGGCCCACAACACCATCACGTCGGAACTGAAACTGCCGTCCGCCTCGATGGCGAAGTAATCGCGCACCTCGCTGCCCATGCGCTGTTGCAGCAGGCGAACGGCCGCGGCCATCTCCGGCGGCGTGCGCATGCGCGCGGTCCAGGCGTCGAAGGCCAGTCGCAGCCGCTGACGGCGCAGGCTGTCCACCACGAAGCCGGCCTCAGCCAGCATCGTCAACCATTCTCCGCCGCTGTAATTACGCACATGGCTAGAATCCCGCAACACTTCCACAGCCTGCAAGTGCGTATCCAGCAAGGGCAGGCCCGGCGACATCACATCTATCAGCGCTAATCGGCCGCCCGGCTTCAATACCCTCCGCGCCTCGCGTAGCGCCAGGCCCACATCGCCCCAGTGATGGGCGGAATAACGGCTGAACACCAAGTCGAAGTCGCCGTCGGCGAAAGGCAGACGCTCCGCCGAACCCTGGCGCGTGCTCAGATTGTCCAGGCCGCGCCGGGCCGCTTCCGCCGTCACCACTTCCAACATGGCGGCCGACAGATCGTAAGCCACGACCTCCCGCGCCGCCTCCGCCACCTGAAAACCCACATGGCCGGCGCCGCAGCCCAGGTCCAATACCCTCGCCGCGCCATGCTCCGCCACGGCCTGGCGCAGCTCGGCGAACTCCGCGCCCTCCGCATGCACTTGGCTGCTCAAATAGGCGGCGGCCTGGCCGCCGAACTGCTGCTCCACATGCTGTTTATGCCCGTGGCCGCCCTGCTGTGGCGTGTTCACTCAGCCTCCTTTGCTCAGGCGAACAGCCACGGCTGTTCGCTGCGGCGCTTGGCTTCGAAAGCCTTGATTTCATCCGCGTGCTGCAGGGTAAGGCCAATCTCGTCCAGGCCGCCCAGCAGGCAGTGCTTGCGATGCTCGGTGATATCGAAGCCAAACACCTGCCCGGCCGGCGTCGTCACCGTTTGCGCCGCCAGATCCACCGTCAACCGATAGCCTTCGGCGGCCGCGCATTCTCGGAACAGCTGATCCACCGAGTCCGCCGCCAGCACGATGGGCAGCAGGCCGTTTTTGTAGCAGTTGTTGAAGAAGATGTCGGCGAAACTGGGCGCGATCACCACGCGGAAGCCCTGGTCGTCCAGCGCCCACGGCGCGTGCTCGCGGCTGGAACCGCAGCCGAAGTTCTCGCGCGCCAGCAACACCTGCGCGCCTTGATAGCGCGGCTGATTGAGTACGAAGTCCGGGTTCAGCGGCCGCTTGCTGTTGTCCATGCCCGGCTCGCCGTGATCCAGGTAACGCCATTCATCGAACAGATTGGGACCAAAGCCGGAGCGCTTGATCGATTTCAAGAACTGCTTGGGAATGATGGCGTCGGTATCCACATTGGCGCGATCCAAGGGACAGACCAAACCGGTCAAGGTGGTAAATGCTTTCATCGTCAATGCCGTTTCCGGGCGCTAGCGCCCGCCTTCATTAGAGAGTGCGAGGAGACGACCGCCCCGGCGGACGCCGGGGGCGGACCGCCGCATCACATTTTGTTGGACACGTCCTTGGCGGCATTTTCAATCGCCTGCCCGCCCTTGGACACGTCTTGGCCCACGCCCTTCACCGTATTGCAAGCGCTCAGGGTCAGCGCAGCCAGTACCAACAACAGCAGTTTTTGCATGATTCTCTCCTTGGAACGGTTACAACGAACGCACATCGACGAAATGACCGGTGACGGCGGCTGCCGCCGCCATCGCCGGACTGACCAGATGCGTACGGCCGCCCTGCCCCTGACGACCCTCGAAATTGCGGTTGGACGTGGACGCGCAGCGTTCGCCAGGCTGCAGACGGTCCGCGTTCATCGCCAGGCACATCGAGCAGCCCGGCTCGCGCCACTCGAAGCCGGCGGCCAGGAACACCTGGTCCAGCCCCTCGGCCTCCGCCTGCGCCTTCACCAGGCCGGAGCCCGGCACCACCAGCACCTGCTTGACATTGGCGGCCTTATGGCGGCCCTTGGCCACGCTGGCGGCCTCGCGCAAATCCTCGATGCGGCTATTGGTACAGGAGCCGATGAAGACAATGTCCACCGCGATGTCGTGAATGGGAGTATTGGCCTGCAAGCCCATATAGCTGAGCGCGCGCTCAATGCCGCTTTTCTTGACCGGATCGCTTTCCCGCGCCGGGTCCGGCACCGCGCCGTCGATATCCACCACCATCTCCGGCGAGGTGCCCCAAGTCACCTGCGGCCGGATGTCCTCGGCGCGCAACACCACTTCCGCGTCAAACACGGCGCCCGGATCGGAACGCAAAGTGCGCCAATACGCCACCGCTCGCACCCAATGCTCGCCCTTGGGAGCGAACGGCCGGCCTTTTACATAATCGATGGTCTTCTGATCCACCGCCACCATGCCCGAACGCGCGCCGGCCTCAATCGCCATATTGCACAAGCTCATCCGGCCTTCCATAGACAGGCTCTCGATGGCCTCGCCGGCGAACTCGATCGCGTAACCGGTGCCGCCGGCGGTACCGATCTTGCCGATGATGGCCAGCGCCACATCCTTGCCGGTGATGCCGCGGCCCAGTTGGCCATCCACCCGCACCAGCATATTCTTGGACTTTTTGGCCACCAGGCACTGGGTGGCCATCACATGCTCCACCTCGGACGTGCCGATACCGTGGGCCAGCGCGGCGAAAGCGCCGTGGGTGGAAGTGTGGCTGTCGCCGCACACCACCGTCATGCCCGGCAGCGTGGCGCCCTGCTCCGGCCCCATCACGTGCACGATGCCCTGACCCTTGTCCTTGAACGGGAAATACGCCAGGGCGCCGAAGGCCTTGATATTGGCGTCCAGGGTTTCCACCTGCTGGCGCGAAATCGGGTCCTTGATACCCTCGTCCCAATGATCAGTGGGCGTGTTGTGGTCCGCGGTGGACACCACCGAATCCACGCGCCACAGCGGGCGGCCCGCCAGCTTCAGCCCCTCGAACGCCTGCGGGCTGGTCACCTCGTGCACCAGGTGTCGGTCGATGTACAGCAAAGCCGTGCCGTCCGCTTCCTGGCGCACCACGTGGCTATTCCATAATTTGTCGTACAAGGTTTGTGCGGTCATGGTGTTTGCTCGAATCCGGTTATTCAACTTGAGACTGCCGCCGACGCCGCGGGTTTCCGCGCGCCGGTCACAAGGCTCTGCTCCGTGGGCTTATCTTGGAGCCAAACTTTCCCGGCAACAAGCCAGTTGCTTATACTAGTAGCGATACTAATACCCATAGCCCTACCCCATGACCGCTAGCAAAGACAGCGCGCCGCTGGGCCAATTCATCCGCGCCCACCGCGAGCGCCTGAGCCCGGAACAAGCCGGCCTGCCGCCCGGCCAGCGCCGCCGCGCCAAAGGCCTGCGCCGCGAAGAAGTGGCCGCCTTGTGCGACATCAGCACCACCTGGCTGACCTGGATAGAACAGGGCCGCACCCAATCCGTGTCCGCGCCCACCCTGGCCCGTCTGGCCGAGGCGCTGCGCCTCACCGCCGCCGAGCGCGACTACCTTTTCAATCTGGCGGGGCTCAAAGACCCGGAACCGGAATGGCGCGGCCCGTCCGAACAGGCAAAAGCCCTGTTGAAACAAGCCACCGCCCATATCGATTCCCCCGCCTACGTGCTGGACGCCGAATGGCGCGCCGTGGCCTGGAACCCTCCGGCACAGAGGCTGTTCCGGGACTGGCTGGGCCGGCCGGACGCCAGCCGCAGCCTGCTGGACTTCATCTTCCTGGCGCCGGAAGCGCGCAGCTTCATCGATCAGTGGGAGGAACGCGCCGGCCGCATCGTCGCAGAACTGCGCGCCGACCTCAGTCCGCGGCTGAACCAGCCCGCCGTGGCCGGGATGATTGCGGAACTGGAAACGAAAAGCCCGGAATTCCGCCAATACTGGCAGCAACAAGACGTGCAAGGCCGCGAAGGCGGCAGCCGCGTGTTCCACCACCCCAGCGCCGGCCGCATCGAACACCAGCAAATCACCCTCAAACTGGCCCAGGCGCCAGAGTATAAACTGGTGATGCTGCTGTGACGCCATGCGGTTGACATGACCAATTCTTTATATTGAGCATTCCCAGGCTTGGGCACACTGCGCCGCATCCCAACCACGGCGGCGCCTGACGCCGCCTCCCTTGCTCAGGAGCGCCCAATGAAAATAACCAACGACATGCCCAGCCGCATCCACCCGCGCGGCAGCGCCGACCCGGACACCCCACCGCAAACCGCGCTGGCCGCGGACATCCGCAGCGCGGCCAATAATAGCGAGCGACCGTCCAGCGTCGGCCGCGCCACCCCGCGCGACGCGCAACCGGCCGATGCGCTGCGCCGCCTGGCTCCGGACACACTGCAAGCCGCTCTGGCGCAATCGCAGCGCCAGTTCAGCCTGTGGCTGGCCAGCCGAACACAGGAAGACGCTCACAATCTGCTGCGCAACTACTACACCTCCATGGTGCACGATCATATCGACAACAGCGCCGAGGCCACCGCCAAGCAATGCCTGCCCCAAGCGCCCAGCAGTCGCTTGGCGGAACAGGCCAAACATTACCGTGCCTTCATCATTGATACCGCCGCCGCGCGCTTCCCCAGCCAGGCGGAGTGCTTTCGCAAACAAGCCGGCCCCAGCCTGCTTAACAACCACCTCAGGGCCATCAGTACCAAGGCCGGGCTGAATGACAAAAACCCGCAGCATCAGGCGGCGCTGAAACAACTGGTGGAACACTGTGCCGCCCAGCTCTCCAGCAGACTGCAACAGCTCAGCCCGCTGACGCTGCGCGACACGCTGGAACAAGCCCGCTGCGACTATCTTCGCAGCCACGCGCCCGAACATGGCATCTCCGAACACGCCGCGCCCAAGCTGGAACAGGATAGCCTCGCCCCGCTGCCGCAGGCCGAAGCCTTTCTCCGGCGCGGCAAGAGCTCCCGGTTCAAGTCTCACCGCGATTCGCGCCAGATCAATTTCAAACGGCTGACCGGCTTTAACTAAGCGCGGCCAAAAGCCTGTTCAAAGTACGGCACTCACTCCGTCACGCCTCACGACGCGCAACGGGCTTTGAACAGGACTTCACGCCCGGCCCAGCGCCCGCAGCATAGCCGGCCGCTGGGCCTTGGGCAGCTTGGCCACATAGTCCCGCGCCGACTGATCGTACTTATCCCTGTCCTCCAGCGAAGCGCCGTGCTTGATCAGGTCGGCCACCATCTGCGGCACACCGCTCAACACCGCCGCCATCAGTAGCGACATCTGCGAAAAGCGCGTTGACACATTCACATCCGCGCCATGCTCCAGCAGCAACTTCGCCGCCGGCGCATTGCGCGCCTCCGCCGCGTAGAACAGCGGCGTCTTGCCAAGATGTTCTGGCGGCGGCAAACGGTGGTGTGATCCGGTACTGCCCAGTCTAGCTCGGCCAATTTCAGCAGGCTCTGCACCATGCCCAGTGCCTGCCGCAACGATAGATTGAGCAAGCATTTAATACTCAAACCAAACTGGATGACCTCTCTGCCCCGGCCTGGGCTAGCGCCCACTTGTGCAAATGTCGCAGGACATGCGAGCAAGGATTCCCCCAGCCGTCTAGATTGGTACAATAAGCAGCCGCATGACGACGGCTTTTGAACAGGCGCTAAGAGGCTGTTCAAAGTCTCGCGAGCAAGGGCGAGACAAGGCGAAAACGAGCGAAAAAGCGGAATGGTCAAGTGGTACATGAGCATTTTGAGCTGGTTTTCAACGCCGTATCGCTGAAGCGCAGCAAGCTTTGAACAGGTTCTAAGAATCCCCCCAAATATAGGCAGCAGATGACCAGTCCGAACCAGGCCGCCAATCCGGCGCCTACAGCCGAAGAACCGGTGCTCCGCGCCCCGGAAAACGAAAATACCTTGGCCACGCTGGCTATTCCGCTGGGCGAAACCATTCTGACGCTGACCGCCAACGGCACGCCCATCTATGGCATTTTGCAGCGCAGCCGGGCCATGACGGAACAATCCGACTTCTTCCGGCTGCAGTTCCGCGGCTATGCCCGAGCCGACGGTCACCGCTGGCAGTTGTTCGAAGGCGAGGACAGCCATTTCCAAGCAGCCCACAACTGCGCCTGGGTGCGGGTGGACCGGCCCAGCCGTACCGTCACCTTCGGCCCCAAAAGCGGCGTGCAAGCCAGTCCAGGCTTTGTCGGCACCGGACTGGACACTTTTCTGTTCGCCAGCGTCATCTCATGGGCCAAGGGGATTTGTCCGGATCACGCCATCAGCCCCGGCATGATCAGCATGAGCCAGACCTCTTCGGAAGAAGAACGGCTGCAACGCAACGCCTTCTACGCCAGCCAGGGTTTTGAGTTTGAATGGCAGGACGCCAATCAGCGCTCCGCGCTCTACTTCAAGGACAAAGTCAACAAGCTGCTGGGGGTATGGAACAAGGAGCTGATCACCGAGGTGGGCGGTGAAGCGATGCTGCAATCTCTGGCGCGGCAGGATGAAACCCGCGCCGAGCTGGAGCAGCGGCTGGAAAAGCTGGAAAGCGTGCACGACAACCTGAAACGAGCGCTGCAAAAAGAACGCACCACTGCCCAGATTCTGACCGGGGTGCTCATCCTATTCGCCATCTGCGGGCTGTGGGCGGTGATCTAGCACCCTCTCATCACAAAAAAGCAGGTCATGAAGCAGCATTCCAATGACGTTTCCCATGTACTCAAGCTCGCGGCGCTCACCGTCTGCTTGGCA
This sequence comes from Chromobacterium sp. W521, assembly GCF_052805975.1. Classification (NCBI taxonomy): domain Bacteria; kingdom Pseudomonadati; phylum Pseudomonadota; class Betaproteobacteria; order Neisseriales; family Chromobacteriaceae; genus Chromobacterium; species Chromobacterium sp. W521. The sequence goes on along the minus strand of NZ_JBRBAF010000003.1, from coordinate 13,787 downwards.
ATTGTCTCCATCCAGCCGGCCGCCGCCGCTCGACCAGCCGATGTTGACCTGGCCGGCAATAGCATCAAGACCTTGACGCGGGAATCAAGGCCAGAGTCGGCGGAGTCGGAGCAAGGCTGCACTCCGGACCGCCAGCTGTGTCTTGAGCTGGTGGCGCAAACCAAGGACGCGCCGCCCATGCTCAAAGTCCGGCCCACCGCCAACCAGAGCGCTGGCGCACAGCTGGAATTGCGTGATTTACAGGCCGACGCGCTGTGGGACAACCGCCGCGGTCTAGCGCTATGGCCTTATGTGGTAAGGCTCGCCGCTTCCGATCAGGGCATCTTGGTGGGCGTCAGCGAGGACGTCAGCACCATGTATTCCGGCGGCGGCGGCTCTTTCAGCATGCTGCACCTGCTGCAGGTCTATTCCAAGGGCGCGGGATTTGAGATGCGCGAGGTGCTGGCGCTGCCGCTGGCTAGTTCCCTGATGATACGCGCGTGCTTTTCGGAGCGGGATTACGCCGACCGTCGCGGAGCCTGTCATGACGAGTACCGTTTTTCTTCCAACATCAAGCTGGACAAAGACGTCACAGCCGGCTTCCCACGCCTGATCTACCGTACCCGTGCCACCAGCTTTCCCGGCCCTGCCTCGCGCAGCCGCGACTCGCTGGGCAAACGTTTGCGGAAAAAAGACATCGCCACCGTGGTGGACCAGGCCTGCACCTTCCAGCGCCTGCTGACACGGCGGCCGGATAGCGGCGCCTACACGCCGGACAAGCCGATTCCAGCCTGCGAAGAGTATCTCGAGCCTTAACCCCGCCCCTGAAAAACCAGATCGGCGCCCTCGCCGCTCAAGCCGCCGGCGCGCCGCCCAGGGCCTTGTAAACGTCCGCCAGGTTTTTCAATTGTTCCTGACGCAGCCGGACCAGCGCGGACTCGCTACTACGCCTCGCCTTGGCTGCGTCCAGCCAGGTTTGAGCGTCCACCGCGCCGGCACGATAGCGGCTTTCCGCCAGTTGCTCGCTGCGCCGGCTCAACGCCAGCGCGTCCGCTTGCAAGCGGGCCGAGCCTTGCAGCCGCTGACGCGCGCTCAGCGCATTGTCCACCTCCTGATAAGCTCTATATAAGGTCTTGCGGAAATTGACGGTTTCCAACTCGTAATCGGCCTGACTGCTCTTCAATTGCAGGCCTTGTTTGCGCCATTCCAGGAAGGGCAAGGACAGGGAAGCGCCCAGCGTCAACAACGGGTTTTGCACCAGGCTGCTCAGCGCGCTGCTGCTGGAGCCCAGCGAGCCGGTCAGCTTCAGCGTGGGGAAGAGGGCCGCGCGCTGCTGATCCACCTTGGCCAATTGGCCGCGCAAGCGCGCCTCCGCCGCCATCAGGTCCGGCCGACGTTCCAGCAGGCTGCTGGGCAGGCCGGCGTCTATCGCGGGCAAAGCCGGTTCCAGCGGCAGCTCGGCGATAGGCGGCAGCGCCGCGCCGGGCGGATGATCCAGCAACAAGGCCAGCGCGTTTTCCTTTTGCCCGAGTTCGTCTGCCAGCGTCAGCAGTTCCGTCTGTTGACTCAACACCGCGCTCCGCGCCTGAGTAACATCCTGCTCGCTCGTGGCGCCGGCACGCCATTTAGTTTCCGCCAGCGCCTGAATCCGGCGCAGGTCCATCAGGTCCGCCCGCCCCAGCCTCTGCCGTGTCTTCAGCGCGGCAATGTCCCAGTACAAGCCGGCGGCGGCGCTGTCCGACAGCAGCCTGGCGGCGGCTTCATCATAGGCGCTGGCGCGAAACTCCTGATCCGCCGCGCGCAAGCGCGCGTCCACCCGCCCCCACAGATCCAACTCGTAACTGGTGCTCAAGCTGCCGCCGCTGCTGCGGCTCCAGGTCGAGGACTCGCCCAGCGTGCGCTTGGTTCCAGCGCTCAAATCGCCGCTCAAGGAGGGCAAGGCCTCGCTACGCTCCAGCCCAGCCGCCAATTGCGCTTTGCGCAACTTGAGCAAGGCAATGCTCAAATCCGGGTTGCGGCTGCGCGCCTGTTCCAGCACCGCCAACAAGCCCGCGTCGCCAAAACCTTGCCACCAGCGCTCGCGGCTCATGTCCGTCTGCGATTGAGCCGTGGGGCTGTGCCATTGCGCCGGGGTCTCCAGCGCCTGGCGCTGATAAGGCGTGCTCTGACACGCGGCAAGCAACAGGGCCAGACCCAAAGCAGTGAGATTGGATTTCCAAAGCGTCAAACACTTACTCCCGAGCCAAGGCATCGATAGGATTCAAACGCGCCGCGCTGCGCGCCGGCAGATAGCCAAACACCACGCCGATAGCGGTGGAGCATGCCACCGCCAGGGCGATGGCTTTCAGCGACAGCGCCATTTTCCATTTGCTGACCAAGAGCGCGAACACAAAGCTGATGCCGTAGGACAGGCCGATGCCGATGGCTCCGCCCACCAGGCAAACCAGCACCGCCTCGGTCAGAAATTGCTGTAACACGTCGGACTGACGCGCGCCCACCGCCATGCGGATGCCGATTTCGCGGGTACGCTCGGTCACCGACACCAGCATGATGTTCATCACGCCAATGCCGCCCACCACCAGTGAAATCACCGCGATCAAGGTCAACAGCAGAGCGAGCGTGCGACTGGTGTTTTCCACCGTTTTCAGCACTTCGTCCATATTCACGGTAAAGAAGTCCTTGCTGCCGTGGCGCAGGGTCAGCAGGTGGCTGAGCGCCTTCTCCGCCAGCGCGGTGGGCTGGCCCTCCTTGATGCGCACCACCATGTAGTCAAAATAGGCCCGCCCGAACAAACGGCTGCCGGCGGTGCTGTAGGGCATCCACATTTGCAGCGATTTGCCGCCGTAGCCGTTGTCTTTGGTCTCCACCACCCCGATGACGGTGGCCGGCACGCTACCCACCAGCACCACCTGGCCGATGGCTTCCGCATCGGCAAACAGTTTGCGGCGGGTGTAGTTGTCTACCACCACCACCTGGCGCTGCATGCGCACATCGTCGCGGCTGAAGCCGAGGCCGGCGACCAGCTTCAAGCCGCGCACACGGAAGAAGGTGCTGTCCACGCCGGACACCGAGGCGTTGACGTCAACGTTGCGGTAGCGGATGCGCAGGCTGTTGGTGGTAACCGGCGACACGCTGTCGACATAGGGCTCCTCGCTCAGCGCCGCCAGATCGCTAGGCAGAAAGGTGCGCACGCCGTCGGCCTTGTCGTCGCCTCCATCCTTGCCGCGATACACGGTGATGGTGTTGGTGCCGATGGAGCGGATGTCGTTCAACACGTAATTGCGCGCGCCCTCGCCCACCGCGATGATGGACACCACCGAGGTGATGCCGATGATGATGCCCAGCATGGTGAGCACGGTGCGCAGCCGGTTGGCCAGCATGGCGAGCATGGCCATCTTGAAGGCTTCGCTCATGCGTTCACGCCAGGCCGGCCCGGGCTTGGGCCGCCGCGGCTCGCTCGCGTCCGCAGCCGGGCGCGATGCGTCGGCGGCGCTGTCGCGCAGAATCTCGCCATCGCGGATTTCGATGATGCGTTCGGTCTGCGCGGCAATGGACGGGTCGTGAGTCACGATGATGATGGTGTGGCCGGCGGCGTGCAGCTCCTTGAGGATATTCATCACTTCCTCGCCGCTATGACTGTCCAGCGCGCCGGTGGGTTCGTCGGCCAGGATGATGTCACCGCCGTTCATCAGCGCCCGCGCGATGGACACCCGCTGCTGTTGGCCACCGGACAACTGGCCCGGGCGGTAGTCTTCCTTGCCGGCCAGGCCCAGCCGTGCCAGCAAACGGCCCGCGCGCTCGCGCCGTGCTTCTTGCGTCATGCCGGCGTATACGGCCGGCATCGCCACATTGTCTATGGCGCTTAAATGCGGCAGCAGGTGGTAGCGCTGGAAGATGAAGCCGAAGTGCTCACGACGCAAGGTAGCCAATTGGTCCTTGTCCAACGTCCCCACATCGCGCCCGCCTACCTGGTAGTGGCCGGCGGAAGGCTGGTCCAGGCAGCCCAGGATGTTCATGAGCGTGGACTTTCCGGAACCGGAGGCACCGATAATGGCCACCATCTCGCCAGCGCGGATATCCAGGCTGACGTCCTTGAGCACCACCACTTCTTCGTCGCCGGACGGAAAACGCCGCCACACTCCGGACAACGTCAAGCTGGCTCCGCTCATGCGCTCACCATCACGCCGCCGCTGGGTTCTTCTTCCTTGCCGCCGCCTTCACTGGTCACCACTTTCTCGCCGGCTTTCAAACCATCCAGAATCTGCACCCGGGTAGCGGTCTTCAAACCGATCCGCACCTGCCGTTCATGCAGTTGACCGTCCTTGCCCTGCACCTTGACGCTGTAACGACCATCCTTGCCGGCCGCGCCCAAGGCGCTCAGCGGGATGCTCAAAGCCTGCTTGGACTCCGCCAGCACGATGCTGACCTGCGCGGTCATGTCCACGCGCAGCTTGCCGTCGACATTCTTCACATCGAACAGCGCCTTGTAGAAGTTGGCATTGTTGATTTTTTCCGGCGTGGGGAGAATCGCGCGCAGCTTGCCGCGGATAGGCCGATCCGGTGCGCCCAGCACTGTGAAATACACCGGTAGCCCGGCCTTGACGCGAATCACATCGGCCTCGGCCACCTGGGTGTGCACCGTCATCGTACTCAGGTCCGCCAGCTTAAGGATGACCGGTACCGTCTGGCTGGCAATCACGGTCTGGCCCTGCTGGGTGACGATTTCTATCACCTCGCCATCCATCGGCGCGGTGATGCGGGTATAGCCCAGCGTGGTTCGATTCTTGTCGATCTGAAAACGGTTCTGGCGAATCTGCGCTTGCAGGTCGTCCAGCTCCGCTGTCTGGGTTTGATAGTTGGTTTCCGCCGTCAACAGGTCTTTTTGCGAGGTCGAGCCTTCGCCCATCATCTGCTTTTGGCGCGCCAGTTCGCGCTCAGCCTGGCGCAGCGTGGCCTGCTTGCTGCGCAGCTGGGCCACGCGGGACTCCAATTGCGCCTCGGAAGCCTTCAGGTCGTTGAGGCTGTTTTCCGGATCAATTTCGGCCAACAGCTCGCCCTTTCTGACGCGGTCGCCAGCCTCAACATTCAGCGTTTTCAGCTGGCCGCTGGCCTGGGCGCCTACATCCACCTGCCGCAGCGGTTTCAGCACGCCGCTGGCCAGCACCACGTCTTCCAGGTCCGCTCGCGTGACTTCCGCGGTCAGCACCTGAGGCGCCGGCTTGGGCGCCAGCCACAGCCAGAGCCCCCAGCCGGCCAACGCCAAAACCGCGGCCAGCGCGATGCCGTTGCGCCACGGCCTACGGCCTAGGCTGACGCGGCCTCGACCCCGCAACGAGCCAATCAAAAACAAGGGCAACAACAGCTTACGAATCCAACGCTTCCAAAGAGTCATGAGGTTAGGAGCCGAACCGGAAAGGAGGAAAAGACGTTAGGACCGCGAGTCATGGTCTTTGGTTGCACCTCGCGGCAATAATACGCAATTGACATTCAGTGCGTTCGCGCATGTCTGAGCGCTATATAGGGGGCGTCAGCCCACGCGCCAAATAGCTTTCTCGCAGATGACCGCGCAAACACTCCGGGCACAGACAGTCGCCGTGACCGTAGGGCAGCGGCAGCACCTGCGGCAGATCCACGCACCAGCAAGCGCCGTTGGCGCCGCCCTCTCCACAGCGGAACACCGCGCCGCAACGCTCGCAGCGCTTGTCCTTTACCTTGGGCCGCAAGGCGATCAGCCGCTGCCACACCGCGCGCTTTTGCTCGTCGTCAAAGCCGGACCAACCGGCAATTTCATCCAAGGTGCGCAGGCAACCCAGGCAATAGGCGCCGCCCTCGTCGAGACGGCAAAGGCCGACACAGGGCGAGGCGGGAGCTGGATACCCTTTCGTCATTAAAAATCCATATATATCGCGAAATCAGTCCGCCATTTTAGCGCAAAGCCGCCGCCGAGACGCCGCCGGGGTTGACGCTAATCCGTTTATGCACCAAAAATGGGCCACCGCCTTATTCCTGAGGCGAATATCCAAATAGACAAAGCTAAATAGACAAAGAGAAATCAGGAGAAACTCATGAAAACGCATCTTAGCCTCATCGCCTGCACCGCCCTGGCCCTGACCGCCTGCGGCAAATCCGAACAAAGCGCCGGCAGCGCGCCGGCCGAGGCCGGCTCTGTTGTGGTGAAAATCGGCTCCGCCAACCCACTGACCGGGCCTTTTGCTCACTGGGGCCGCGACGCGGACAACGGCGTCAAGTTGGCCGTGGCGGAAGCCAATGCCGAAAAGCTCACTCTGGACGGCAAGCCGGTCACTTTCGAAGTAGTGTCCGAGGACGATCAGGCGGACCCCAAAACCGCGGCACAGGTAGCGCAACGCCTGGTGGACGGCAAGGTGGCGGGCATCATCGGCCACCTCACCTCCGGCGCGGCCATTCCCGCTTCGCGCATTTACTCCCAAGCCGGCATTCCGATGATCGCCGCCTCGGTAACCAGCCCCAGCTTCACCCAGCAGGGCTTCAAGAATACCTTCCGCATCATCGCCAACGACCGCCAGCAGGGAGAAGCGCTGGCCAAATACGCGATAGAGACGCTGAAAGCCGGCCGCATCGCCATCGTCGACGACCGCACCACTTACGGCCAGGGCCTGGCCGACGATTTCGCCAAGGCGGTGGAAGCGGCTGGCGGCAAGGTGGTCAAACGCGAGTTCACCAGCAACAGCGCCACCGACTTCATGGCGATCCTCACCTCGATCAAAGGGCAGAAGCCCGACCTGCTGTTCTACGGCGGCATGGACGCGCAGGCCGCGCCCATGGTCAAGCAGATGAACAAGCTGGGTCTGAAAGCCGCCTTCATGGGCGCGGACGGGATTAATACGCCGGAGTTTTCCAAGTTGGGCGGCGACAGCGCGGAAAGCAGTTACGCCTCCAGCGCCGGCGCGCAAAAAGACAAGATGCCGGGCTTCGCCGAGTTCAACGGCAAGTACAAACAGCAATTCAACGCCGACATCCAGGCCTACGCTCCCTACACCTATGACGCCGCACGGGTCATGATCGCCGCGATGAAGCGCGCCGGCTCGGCCGATCCGGCCAAGTACCTGGGCGAACTCCCCAAAACCGACTTTAAGGGTGTAACCGGCGAGATCCGTTTTGACGACAAAGGCGACATTCAGCACGGCACCGTGTCGCTGTATCAATTGCGCAAAGGTCAGTGGGTAGGCCTGTAAACACCGGCATTCCCGCCTCCCCTCACCACCCCGGCGCATGCCGGGGTTTTTGTTTTTCGCAGCGGAGCTCCAAAAAAACATGGCGCCATATTAAATAAATGGCTATAACTATTTATCCACAAACTAACATAAGGAGAGGATATGGGATTACTCATTTCACTGTTGGCCGGCGGCCTGATCGGCTGGCTAGCTGGTAAGGTCATGGGCGTCAGCGAAGGCGTCATCGCCAACATCATCATCGGCATCATCGGTTCGGCACTGGGCCATTGGCTGTTTGGCCGCCTCTTGGGCATTTCCTCCGCTTCGGCCGCCGGCTCTTTCTCGCTGCCCGGCCTGGCCTTCGGTATTGCCGGCGCTGCCATTCTTATTTTTTTGCTGAAGAAGATCGGCCTCTTGCGTTGAACGGGCAAAGAAAAAGGCGACGCAGAAAGCGTCGCCTTGTTGCCTAGCGCCAAACCGGCTTATTTGGCCGCGGAAGCGGCCTTGGACGCAGCGCCGCCGCCCACGGTTTCCAGCACTTTCCACTCGCCGTTCACCACTTTGTAGACGGTGATGCCGCCGTCTTTCAGGTCGCCCTTGGCATCGTAGGTCCAGCTGCTGGAGGTCACGCCGGAATGCGCGATCTTGGCCAGCACCGGCAGATAGACTTTGGGATCGGTGGAGTTGGCGTCTTTCATCGCCTGGATCAAGGCGCGAGTGGCGTCGTAACCGTACGGCGAGTAAGTGGCCACGTCCATCTTGAAACGCGCCTTGTAGCGGCTTTCGTAGTCCTTGCCCTTGGGCATCTGATCCAGCGGCAGGCCGGCCAGCGAAGCGATGGTGCCGTCGGCTTCCTTGCCAGCCAGTTGCAGGAAGGTCGGGGTCTTGGTCATTTCACCGGAGATCAACGGCGCGGTCAGGCCCAAGCGCTTCATCTGCTTGGCCATCGGCGCGGATTGCGCGTCGGCGCCGCCGTAGAACACCACGTCCGGCGCGGCGGCCTTGATCGAGGTCAGGATGGCGGCGAAGTCGGTGGCTTTGTCATTGGTGAATTCACGCTTGACTACATTGCCGCCGGCGGCCTTGGCGGCTTTTTCGAATTCGTCGGCCAGGCCCTGACCGTATGCGGTGCGGTCGTCAACGATGACCACTTTCTTGGCGCCCAGCTTTTCCACCACGAACTTACCCATCACCGAGCCTTGCTGGGTGTCGGATGTCATTGAGCGGAAGGTGTTCTTGAACCCCTGCGCGGTGAAGGCCGGCGAAGTAGCCATCGCGATCATCGGGATGCCGGCATCGGAGTAGATCTTGGAAGCCGGGATGGAGGTGCCGGAGTTAAAGTGGCCGATGATGCCGTTCACTTTCTCGTCGACGAACTTCTGCGCCAGTTGGGTGGCGGTTTTGGGATCGGCCTGATCGTCCTGGGCTTCCAGTTCAAAGGTCACCGGCTTGCCGCCGATGGTGGGCTTCTCGGCGTTGGCGTCTTCGATCGCCAGGGTCACGCCGTTTTTGTATTCTTCGCCATAGTGCGCCTGCGGGCCGGTCAGCGGCGCCGCGAAGCCGATCTTGACCACGCCGCCCGCGGCGGCTTGAGCTCCGGCGGAGGCTCCGGCTCCCGCCGCGCCCTCTTCTTTCTTGCCACATGCGGACAAGGCGACAGCAGCGGCTACGGCCAGGGAAAGAGTCGTCAGTTTGTTTGCTTGCATCATGTTTCCTCTATTTCTCCAGAGATCCCCATCCGTCAATCATCAGGAATGGGAGTTTGCGGAACCTGTGTAATGTTGTTATGTACATCCCGCCCTATCCGCATAGGGAGGCGAGAGCGGCGGCTGGCGGCATTATTTCAAGGCCGCCAGCTTGTGGCAAGTGGCTTGTTGGACAAGCCTCCTGCCGCCCCATGCGCGCCGACGCATGGGAAAATTCGTTTAACACGCGGTTTTGCAAGGAGGGAGGGCTTTCGTCATCGAAGCCCTCCTTGCCTTTAGAGCTGCTAACAAAAGCTCGCAGAGAACCTGAACCAAGGCGCGCCGGCGCAGGCAGTACACGTAGTACGACAAGGCGGCGCAACGCTGGATCAGGGATTGGCTTAGCCGGTCTTAGTCTCCGATGCTCATCAGGCTGGCGTTGCCGCCCGCCGCGGTAGTATTCACGCTAACCGCGCGCTCGACCACCAGACGGTGCAGATTGTAATGGCCTTGCGCGTCGGCGCGCAGCAGCGGCACCAGAGCGCCGTCGCGCTCCGCCAACACACGCTGAGCGGCTTCGGCCTCGGCTTCGGAACCGGAGAACAGCACCGCGCCGACATCCGCCGCCAGCACATCGGCGTCCAGCTCCACTAGAGCGCCCAGCTTGGCGGCCAGCCCTCGGCCAGCCTCATTGGCCGGCAGCACCGCGCGGTTGCCGGTGGCGAAAACCGCCGCCAGTTGTTCCGCCAGCGCTTGCGCGGTGGCGGCTTGGCATCCCACCTTCCCGCGAGGCGCGAATTGCAGCGCGTTCCGCTCGCCGGTGGGGCCCGGCAGATCTACCAGGCAGGTCAGCGCGCTCTCCTTCCGCGCTGCGGCGATAGCGGACTCCAAAGCCAAGCCCAGGCCGCTGCCGGCCGCCGCCAGCACGTCCAGCGCCGGCAAGGACAAGGGCAAGGTTTCCGCCGCCAGTTTCGGCGTCCAGGCCGCGCGGCTCAATCGATACAAATAGAACGGGCCGCCGGCCTTGGGGCCGGTGCCGGACTTGCCTTCACCGCCAAAGGGCTGAACCCCCACCACCGCGCCGACGATGTTGCGGTTGACATAGACATTGCCGACCTTGATCTGGCTGACGATGTTGTCGATGGTCTCATCGATACGGCTGTGGATGCCGTGCGTCAGGCCGTAACCGGTGGCGTTGATCTCGGCTACCACTTTGTCCAGCTCATTGGCCTCGAAGCGCAACACATGCAATACCGGACCGAACACTTCACGCTTCAGTTGCTTGAGATCGGCGATTTCAAACAGGGTGGGCGCCACGAAAGTGCCGTTGGCGCAGCTGTCGTCCAGCTTGATCTGGTGAGTGGCGCGGGCGCTGGCCTTCATTTTTTCGATATGAGCCAATAGGCCGGCCCGAGCCTCGGCGTCGATCACCGGGCCGACATCGACATCCAGCTTGGCCGGGTTGCCCACCTTCAATTCATCCATCGCGCCCTTGATCATGGCGATGACTTTGTCGGCGATGTCGTTCTGCAGATAGAGCACGCGCAACGCCGAGCAGCGCTGGCCGGCAGAGTCGAAAGCGGAGCTAAGCACATCGGTGACCACCTGCTCCGGCAACGCCGAGCTGTCCACGATCATCGCGTTCTGGCCGCCGGTTTCGGCTACCAGCACCGGATCGCCGCCGCGCTTGGCCAGCGTGCGGTTGATGATCTGCGCCACCTCGGTGGAACCGGTGAAGATCACCCCTTGAACGCGCGGGTCAGCGGTCAGCGCCGCGCCCACCACTTCACCGCGGCCCGGCAGCAATTGCAGCGCCGCGCGCGGCACGCCGGCTTCGTGCAACAAACGCACAGCATGCGCGGCGATCAGGCTGGTCTGCTCCGCGGGCTTGGCCAGCACTGCGTTGCCGGCCGCCAGCGAGGCCACCACCTCGCCGATGAAGATGGCCAGCGGGAAGTTCCACGGGCTGATGCACACCACCGGGCCCAGCGGACGGTGGCTGGCGTTGTCGAATTCGTCTTCGATCTGCGCCGCGTAGTAACGGCAGAAGTCCACGGCCTCGCGCACCTCGGCAATCGCGTTGGCCAAGGTCTTGCCTGCCTCGCGCACCGCCAGGCCCATCAACGCCGGCATCTGGTCTTCCATCAGGTCGGCCATTCTTTTCAGGCAGGCGGCACGCTCGGCCACCGGCGTGGCGGCCCAATCGGCCGCTCCCTGCTGCGCCAGGTTCAGCGCGCGGTCCACATCCGCCGCGCTCGCTTCGATCACGCGGCCAACCAGATCGTCGTGGTCGGCCGGATTGCGCACCGGCTGCACTTCGCCGTCGGTGACGTCGCCGTCGCCCAGCATCGGGAAGGCGCCCCACTGCTGCTTCTCGGACGCTTGCAGGCCCAGTTGCAAAGTGGCCAGCACGTGCTCGCTGGACAAATCGAGGCCCTTGGAGTTTTTGCGTTGCTGCCCATACAGCTCCAGCGGCGCCGGAATTTTCTTGTGCGGCTGGCCGCCGTGACGCGCGGCCTCGGCCACAGGGTCCGCCACCAGTTCGTCTATGGATACCGCCTCGTCCACGATGCGGTTGACGAAGGAACTGTTGGCGCCGTTTTCCAGTAGACGGCGCACCAGGTAGGCCAGCAGGGTCTCATGCGACCCCACCGGCGCGTAGATGCGGCAGGCCTTGCCCAGTTTGTCCTTGCCCACCACTTGGTCATACAGAGTTTCACCCATGCCGTGCAGGCACTGGAATTCATAATCCTTGCCGGATGCCAGGTTGAACACCGCGGCCAGACTGTAAGCGTTGTGCGTGGCGAACTGCGGGTAGATCGCATCCTGCGCGGACAGCAACTTCTTGGCGCAGGCAAGATAAGCCACGTCGGTGTAGACCTTGCGGGTATAGACCGGGTAGCCCGGCAAACCGTCCACCTGGGCACGCTTGATTTCTGCGTCCCAGTAAGCGCCTTTGACCAGACGCACCATGAAACGGTGATTGGTGCGACGCGCCAGATCAATCAGGAAATCGATCACATAGGGGCAGCGTTTCTGATAGGCCTGCACCACAATGCCGATACCCTCGAAGCCGTCCAGGTCCGGATCATTGGCCAGCGCCTCCACCAGATCCATGGAGATTTCCAGGCGGTCGGCTTCTTCTGCATCGATGTTCAAACCGATATCGTACTGCTTGGCCAGCAGGAACAAGCCTTTCAGACGCGGCAGCAACTCGGCCATCGTCCGTTCGTGCTTGATGCGGCTGTAGCGCGGGTGGATGGCGGACAGCTTCACCGAAATGCCGGGGCCGTCGTAAATCCCGCGGCCGGCTGAGGCCTTGCCGATGGCGTGAATGGCGGTCACATAGTCTTGCAGATAGCGCTGCGCGTCGGCCTCGGTCATCGCCGCCTCGCCCAGCATGTCGTAACTGAAGCGATAGCCGCGCGCCTCGCGTTCTCGGCCGTTGGCCAGCGCCTCCTCTATGGTTTCGCCAGTGACGAACTGCTTGCCCAGCATGCGCATCGCCATATCCACGCCCTTGCGGATCAGCGGTTCGCCGCCTTTGGCGATCAAACGGGTCATCGCCGCCGACAAACCATTCGCGCTGTGCGAAGCCACCAGCTTGCCGGTCACCAGCAAACCCCAGGCCGCCGCGTTGACGAACAAGGAGGCGCTATTGCCCAAGTGGGCTTTCCAATCACCACGCGAAATCTTATCGCGGATCAGCTTGTCCGCTGTCTCGCGGTCAGGGATGCGCAGCAGCGCTTCAGCCAGACACATCAGGGCAATGCCTTCGGCGCTATCCAGAGAGAATTCATGCATCAAGGCATCCACTCCGCTGGACTTGGTGCGCTCGCGGCGCACCTCCGCCACCAGACGTCGCGCCAGGTCTTGAACCGCCTTGACTTCGCCTTCGCTCATCGCCGCCTGCGGCAACAGCGCCTGCACACACTCGCGCTCGTCGCGGCGATAGGCAGAAGTAATGGCGTCCCGCAGCGCCGACTGGCCATGGGCAAATGCGTCGAATTGCATGAATCATCTCCGTGTAGTTTGCAGCGCCGGGCTATCTCTTTTCATTAGTGCCCGGAAAATTTGTCTATTGTATACAAATACAAATAGATTGCTGGACAATGTGAAGGAAACTTTTCAGTCCACAATCTCATTACAAACAAACTCAACTCGAACAAGTAGTTAGCCCCCTCGACTCCGCCATCGCCCCCATCCCACTTGTTGCATGCCAACAACTTAGAATCGCCGCCAAGCGTCCATACCGCACATGCCAAGACCGTCGCAACGTGCCACAATGCCGCCCTAACCCTCTTCATCATAGGCAAACCATCATGCAAACCGTGCTGATCACTTTGAACGCCAGCCCCTATGGCGACGAACGCGCGCTCTCCGCGCTACGTCTAACGCTTACGCTGGCGCAGCAAGCCGAGCGCTGCCGGGTGCGGCTATTCCTGCTGTCCGACGCCGTAGTCACCGCGTTGAAAAATCAGAAGACCGCCCAAGCGCCCACCCTGGGAGACATGTTGGCCGAAGCGGTGGAACTGGGCGCGGAGGCGCGAGTCTGCCGCACTTGCGCCGATGCGAGGGGAATTCATGAGGACTTGCTGCTGACGGGAGTCAAGATCGGCACCATGCCGGAGTTGGCGGAGTGGACACTCTCCGCGGACAAGGCGCTCAGTTTCTAAACGCCTGCCGCAAGGCAAATGCAAAAAGCCCAGACCGATTGGTCTGGGCTTTTACATGGGGCGCCTGGCAATGTCCTACTTTCACATGGCGAATGCCACACTATCATCGGCGCTAAGGCGTTTCACGGTCCTGTTCGGGATGGGAAGGCGTGGGACCGCCTCGCTAATGTCGCCAGGCATAAACTGTATTGCTTCCCTTGGGAAGCGAAACGCCAAGTCTTGAACTTGGCGTTATCGTATAGGGCGTCTGGCGG